>NZ_PHHE01000001.1:4150000-4466500 GCF_002813455.1 Pseudomonas baetica
GCCTGTAGAAATACGGGGCCATAGCTCAGCTGGGAGAGCGCCTGCCTTGCACGCAGGAGGTCAGCGGTTCGATCCCGCTTGGCTCCACCACTACTGCTTCTGAAGTATAAAGCTTAGAAATGAGCATTCCATCGATTCGATGGTGAATGTTGATTTCTAGTCTTTGACTAGTTCGTTCTTTAAAAATTTGGGTATGTGATAGAAAGATAGACTGAACGTTACTTTCACTGGTAACGGATCAGGCTAAGGTAAAATTTGTGAGTTCTCTTAATTGAGAAATTCGAATTTTCGGCGAATGTCGTCTTCACAGTATAACCAGATTGCTTGGGGTTATATGGTCAAGTGAAGAAGCGCATACGGTGGATGCCTTGGCAGTCAGAGGCGATGAAAGACGTGGTAGCCTGCGAAAAGCTTCGGGGAGTCGGCAAACAGACTTTGATCCGGAGATGTCTGAATGGGGGAACCCAGCCATCATAAGATGGTTATCTTGTACTGAATACATAGGTGCAAGAGGCGAACCAGGGGAACTGAAACATCTAAGTACCCTGAGGAAAAGAAATCAACCGAGATTCCCTTAGTAGTGGCGAGCGAACGGGGACTAGCCCTTAAGTGGCTTTGAGATTAGCGGAACGCTCTGGAAAGTGCGGCCATAGTGGGTGATAGCCCTGTACGCGAAAATCTCTTAGTCATGAAATCGAGTAGGACGGAGCACGAGAAACTTTGTCTGAATATGGGGGGACCATCCTCCAAGGCTAAATACTACTGACTGACCGATAGTGAACTAGTACCGTGAGGGAAAGGCGAAAAGAACCCCGGAGAGGGGAGTGAAATAGATCCTGAAACCGTATGCGTACAAGCAGTGGGAGCCCACTTTGTTGGGTGACTGCGTACCTTTTGTATAATGGGTCAGCGACTTATTTTCAGTGGCGAGCTTAACCGAATAGGGGAGGCGTAGCGAAAGCGAGTCTTAATAGGGCGTCTAGTCGCTGGGAATAGACCCGAAACCGGGCGATCTATCCATGGGCAGGTTGAAGGTTGGGTAACACTAACTGGAGGACCGAACCGACTACCGTTGAAAAGTTAGCGGATGACCTGTGGATCGGAGTGAAAGGCTAATCAAGCTCGGAGATAGCTGGTTCTCCTCGAAAGCTATTTAGGTAGCGCCTCATGTATCACTGTAGGGGGTAGAGCACTGTTTCGGCTAGGGGGTCATCCCGACTTACCAAACCGATGCAAACTCCGAATACCTACAAGTGCCGAGCATGGGAGACACACGGCGGGTGCTAACGTCCGTCGTGAAAAGGGAAACAACCCAGACCGTCAGCTAAGGTCCCAAAGTTATGGTTAAGTGGGAAACGATGTGGGAAGGCTTAGACAGCTAGGAGGTTGGCTTAGAAGCAGCCACCCTTTAAAGAAAGCGTAATAGCTCACTAGTCGAGTCGGCCTGCGCGGAAGATGTAACGGGGCTCAAACCATACACCGAAGCTACGGGTATCATCTTCGGATGATGCGGTAGAGGAGCGTTCTGTAAGCCTGTGAAGGTGAGTTGAGAAGCTTGCTGGAGGTATCAGAAGTGCGAATGCTGACATGAGTAACGACAATGGGTGTGAAAAACACCCACGCCGAAAGACCAAGGTTTCCTGCGCAACGTTAATCGACGCAGGGTTAGTCGGTCCCTAAGGCGAGGCTGAAAAGCGTAGTCGATGGAAAACAGGTTAATATTCCTGTACTTCTGGTTATTGCGATGGAGGGACGGAGAAGGCTAGGCCAGCTTGGCGTTGGTTGTCCAAGTTTAAGGTGGTAGGCTGAGATCTTAGGTAAATCCGGGATCTTAAGGCCGAGAGCTGATGACGAGTGTTCTTTTAGAACACGAAGTGGTTGATGCCATGCTTCCAAGAAAAGCTTCTAAGCTTCAGGTAACCAGGAACCGTACCCCAAACCGACACAGGTGGTTGGGTAGAGAATACCAAGGCGCTTGAGAGAACTCGGGTGAAGGAACTAGGCAAAATGGCACCGTAACTTCGGGAGAAGGTGCGCCGGTGAGGGTGAAGGACTTGCTCCGTAAGCTCATGCCGGTCGAAGATACCAGGCCGCTGCGACTGTTTATTAAAAACACAGCACTCTGCAAACACGAAAGTGGACGTATAGGGTGTGACGCCTGCCCGGTGCCGGAAGGTTAATTGATGGGGTTAGCTAACGCGAAGCTCTTGATCGAAGCCCCGGTAAACGGCGGCCGTAACTATAACGGTCCTAAGGTAGCGAAATTCCTTGTCGGGTAAGTTCCGACCTGCACGAATGGCGTAACGATGGCGGCGCTGTCTCCACCCGAGACTCAGTGAAATTGAAATCGCTGTGAAGATGCAGTGTATCCGCGGCTAGACGGAAAGACCCCGTGAACCTTTACTATAGCTTTGCACTGGACTTTGAATTTGCTTGTGTAGGATAGGTGGGAGGCTTTGAAGCGTGGACGCCAGTTCGCGTGGAGCCATCCTTGAAATACCACCCTGGCAACTTTGAGGTTCTAACTCAGGTCCGTTATCCGGATCGAGGACAGTGTATGGTGGGTAGTTTGACTGGGGCGGTCTCCTCCTAAAGAGTAACGGAGGAGTACGAAGGTGCGCTCAGACCGGTCGGAAATCGGTCGTAGAGTATAAAGGCAAAAGCGCGCTTGACTGCGAGACAGACACGTCGAGCAGGTACGAAAGTAGGTCTTAGTGATCCGGTGGTTCTGTATGGAAGGGCCATCGCTCAACGGATAAAAGGTACTCCGGGGATAACAGGCTGATACCGCCCAAGAGTTCATATCGACGGCGGTGTTTGGCACCTCGATGTCGGCTCATCACATCCTGGGGCTGAAGCCGGTCCCAAGGGTATGGCTGTTCGCCATTTAAAGTGGTACGCGAGCTGGGTTTAGAACGTCGTGAGACAGTTCGGTCCCTATCTGCCGTGGACGTTTGAGATTTGAGAGGGGCTGCTCCTAGTACGAGAGGACCGGAGTGGACGAACCTCTGGTGTTCCGGTTGTCACGCCAGTGGCATTGCCGGGTAGCTATGTTCGGGAAAGATAACCGCTGAAAGCATCTAAGCGGGAAACTTGCCTCAAGATGAGATCTCACTGGAACCTTGAGTTCCCTGAAGGGCCGTCGAAGACTACGACGTTGATAGGTTGGGTGTGTAAGCGCTGTGAGGCGTTGAGCTAACCAATACTAATTGCCCGTGAGGCTTGACCATATAACACCCAAGCAATTTGACTACTCGAGAGAGCATCAGATTGCGGTGTGTGAAGACGAAACGAACCGAAAGTTCGATGTTCACAAAACACCGACAGCTGTCACATACCCAATTTGCTGAAGCGAGGCCATCAGGTCGCGACTCAGTACCCGAATTTCTTGACGACCATAGAGCGTTGGAACCACCTGATCCCATCCCGAACTCAGCAGTGAAACGATGCATCGCCGATGGTAGTGTGGGGTTTCCCCATGTGAGAGTAGGTCATCGTCAAGATTAAATTCCGAAACCCCAATTGCGAAAGCAATTGGGGTTTTGTTTTGCCCGCAGGAAATGTATCTGCTTGATTTCTATGCAACAGCCCGGGGCATGGCTATTATTCGGGCCACATTGTGAGGCGAGACATGCATGCTGACGTTGTTGAATCTTCTGAAGGATGGGCGATTCCATTCTGGCCAGGACCTGGGCGCGGCCTTGGGAGTTAGTCGCAGTGCGGTGTGGAAGCAGCTGCAGAATCTCGAGGCTGAGCTTGGGTTGTCCATCCACAAAGTCCGCGGGCGAGGTTATCAATTGGCTGCGCCGTTAATGTTGCTTGATCCTCACAAGATAGGGGGAGGAAGAGCGGATTGGCCAGTCACGGTATTTGATTCAATCGACTCCACTAACGCTGAGGCATTGCGCGCCATCGGCCAAGGGCAATCAGCACCGTTTTTAGTCCTCGCCGAGCGCCAGATCTCTGGGCGGGGGCGTAGAGGGCGCAAGTGGGTGAGCCCATTTGCCGAAAATCTTTACTACAGTCTTGTCCTTCGTATTGATGGTGGAATGCGCCAGCTTGAAGGCTTGAGCCTTGTCGTTGGGCTGGCCGTCATGAAAACCCTGCGAAGCTTGGGGGTGCTCGGGGCGGGTTTGAAGTGGCCCAACGATGTTCTGGTTGGCAATAGGAAAATTGCCGGCATTCTGTTGGAGTTGGTTGGAGACCCTGCTGATGTGTGTCACGTGGTGCTGGGGATCGGTATTAACGTGAATATGCAGATTGCAGAGGAGGTCGACCAGCAATGGACGTCCATAAGGCTTGAGTCAGGCAGAAGTTGTGATCGTAATGATCTCGCAGCTCAGTTGAGCGAGCAGTTGCACGCGTATATACAGCGTCACCAATCTGGTGGTTTTTCAGATCTCCAGGTGGAGTGGGAGGGAAATCATTTGTGGCAGGGGCGATCAGTATCCTTGATTGCTGGAGTCAATCAAATAGATGGCGTGGTGCTCGGAATTGATAATCAGGGTGCGCTGCGATTAAAGGTGAATGGCGTGGAAAAGGTCTTTAGTGGTGGCGAGCTCAGCTTGAGGTTGCGTGATGATTCTTGAGCTGGACTGCGGCAATAGCTTTATAAAATGGCGCGTGCTGAATGCTGAGGCCTTGATCTTGGTTGCAGAGGGAGTAGTCGACTCGGATCAGGCCCTGTGCGATAGGCTGCGATTGTTGAGTGGGGTGTCGTTAAGTCGATGTCGCCTGGTAAGCGTCCGCACTGCTGAGGAAACGGACGCATTGACGGAGATGCTTGAACAAGAGTTCGGTGTTTCAGTGATGTGTGCGACGCCTGCCCGTGAACTATCAGGTGTTAGAAACGGTTACGAAGATTATGAGCGCCTGGGGCTCGATCGCTGGCTGGCGATGCTTGGTGGTTTTCACTTGTCTAAGGGGTCGTGTCTCGTGCTCGATTTTGGTACGGCAGTGACGGCGGACTTCATTGCGATGGATGGCGAGCATCTTGGCGGCTTTATTTGTCCTGGTATGCCGTTGATGCGCAATCAGTTGCGTACCCATACTCGTAAGATTCGCTATGACGATGTGGCTGCCGAGCGGGCGTTGACGAGTCAGGCTCCGGGGCGAAGTACTGTTGAGGCGGTAGAGCGCGGATGCTCGCTGATGCTGAAAGGATTCGTGCTCACCCAGTTGGAAATAGCGCGGTCCTACTGGGGGGAAGATTTTACTGTCTTTATCACGGGTGGTGATGCCGAGCTGGTTGCGGATGTCGCGCCCGGAGCCAGGTTTGTTCCTGATCTGGTGTTCGTAGGTTTGGCTGTTGCGTGTCCTTTGTCTTGAGGTATGTATGCGTTGGTTGTTCCTGCTGCTTCTTGTTCTCAATGTTTTCTATTACGTCTGGCATCAGCAGGAAGCGCCGTTGCGCGCAAAGGACGTAACGCCCCTTAGTCTGTACAAAGGATCGCAGCAAGATATTCGTTTGCTAAGTGAGGGAGAAGGCGTGACCAAGGAAAGGCTTGGCTCGCAACGTACTGAGAGTCAGTGTCTTTACTTGGGTGGGTTTGCCCGTCAGGAAATGGCGATAGCGCTGAATCAGCGTTTGACTGAAATGGACGTCAAAGCTCGGTCATCGCCTAATGACGTTCCCTTGCCGGGTTTCTGGTTGCGTATTGCGCCTGAAAGCCAGCATTTGTTGAGTGATCTGCAGTTGCAAAACCTTTCCAACGAATTCAATGAGTTAAAACATAAAATAATGCAGTGCGAAGGGGTTGCGCCTGTTCAATAGTTTGAATAGAATGGCGCCCGCTCCGCAGTGAAGACCTTTCAAAGTTGAATCGGCGGGGTGGTGTCAAAGCAGCTAACCTCAGGTTTTTAAATGAGAAAATGCTTGACAGAGGTTTGGCATGGTATAGAATGCCGGCCTGATTAGGAGGGGTTCCCGAGCGGCCAAAGGGATCAGACTGTAAATCTGACGTCTACGACTTCGAAGGTTCGAATCCTTCTCCCTCCACCAGATTTAAGCGTGAGCTGCAGGCGCAGCGGGTATAGTTTAGTGGTAGAACCTCAGCCTTCCAAGCTGATGATGCGGGTTCGATTCCCGCTACCCGCTCCAGGTTTGCAGGTTGTGCAAAGTGTTTCGCTCTTGTAGCTCAGTTGGTAGAGCGCACCCTTGGTAAGGGTGAGGTCAGCGGTTCAAATCCGCTCAAGAGCTCCATATAACAAGGCAGATATGAAAATATCTGCCTTTGTTTTAATGGTAGATATTGTTTGTCTAATTCTTCTGTTTGAGGGTGTTATCGATGGCTAAGGAAAAATTTGATCGTTCCCTGCCCCACGTCAACGTGGGGACCATTGGTCACGTTGATCACGGTAAAACCACTCTGACTGCTGCTCTGGCTCGCGTTTGCTCCGAAGTTTTCGGTTCGGCAATCGTTGACTTCGACAAGATCGACAGCGCGCCAGAAGAAAAAGCTCGCGGTATCACCATCAACACCGCTCACGTTGAGTACAACTCGACTATTCGTCACTACGCTCACGTTGACTGCCCAGGTCACGCTGACTACGTGAAGAATATGATCACCGGTGCTGCCCAGATGGACGGCGCGATCCTGGTTTGCTCGGCCGCTGATGGTCCGATGCCACAAACCCGTGAGCACATCCTGCTGTCCCGTCAGGTAGGCGTTCCGTACATCGTGGTTTTCCTGAACAAGGCTGACCTGGTAGACGACGCTGAGCTGCTGGAACTGGTTGAGATGGAAGTTCGCGACCTGCTGTCCACCTATGACTTCCCAGGCGACGACACTCCGATCATCATCGGTTCGGCTCGTATGGCTCTGGAAGGCAAAGACGACAACGAAATGGGCACCACTGCCGTTCGTAAGCTGGTTGAAACTCTGGATATCTACATTCCAGAGCCAGTTCGTATGATCGACAAGCCATTCCTGATGCCAATCGAAGACGTATTCTCGATCTCTGGTCGCGGTACTGTTGTGACTGGTCGTATCGAGCGCGGTATCGTTCGCGTTCAGGATCCGCTGGAAATCGTTGGTCTGCGTGACACTACTGTCACCACCTGCACCGGTGTTGAAATGTTCCGCAAGCTGCTCGACGAAGGCCGTGCTGGCGAAAACTGCGGCGTTCTGCTGCGTGGTACCAAGCGTGACGACGTTGAGCGTGGTCAGGTTCTGGTTAAGCCGGGTTCGGTTAAACCTCACACCAAGTTCACTGCAGAAGTTTACGTTCTGAGCAAGGAAGAAGGCGGTCGTCACACTCCGTTCTTCAAAGGCTACCGTCCACAGTTCTACTTCCGTACTACTGACGTGACTGGTAACTGCGAGCTGCCAGAAGGCGTTGAAATGGTAATGCCAGGTGATAGCATTCAGATGACTGTTACCCTGATCAAAACTATCGCGATGGAAGATGGTCTGCGTTTCGCTATCCGTGAAGGTGGTCGTACAGTCGGCGCTGGCGTCGTAGCTAAAATCATCGAATAAGCGGTTGTAATGTATTTTTCGGGCCGGCATAATGGTCGGCCTGATTTTGTTTTAGGTCAGTAGCTCAATTGGCAGAGCGACGGTCTCCAAAACCGTAGGTTGGGGGTTCGATTCCCTCCTGACCTGCCAGATTCACTCGGTGTGTCTGGCTTTCTTTTCACAGGATCTTCATAGATGACTCCTAAAGCTGAAGCACAAGGCTCTCGCTTCGATCTGCTCAAGTGGCTTGTAGTAGTTGCTTTGGTGGTCGTTGGCGTTGTTGGCAATCAGTATTACTCTGCTTCGCCGATCCTGTACCGTGTACTTGCTTTGCTTGTTATTGCTGCTGTAGCTGCCTTTGTAGGCCTGCAGACCGCGAAGGGCAAGTCTTTCTTTGTACTGGTTAAGGAAGCTCGTACCGAGATTCGTAAAGTCGTGTGGCCAACTCGCCAAGAAACCACGCAGACCACACTGATTGTTGTGGCTGTTGTTCTGGTTATGGCGTTGCTGTTGTGGGGGCTTGATTCCCTGCTCGGTTGGCTTGTTTCCTTGATTGTCGGCTAAGGGTGTCCCGTGGCTAAGCGTTGGTACGTTGTGCATGCTTACTCGGGTTACGAGAAGCATGTAATGCGCTCGCTTGTTGAGCGAGTAAAGCTGGCTGGCATGGAAGATGGCTTCGGCGAAATTCTGGTTCCCACTGAAGAAGTGGTTGAAATGCGTAATGGCCAGAAGCGCAAAAGCGAACGCAAGTTCTTTCCAGGCTACGTGCTGGTGCAGATGGATATGAACGAGGGTACTTGGCACTTGGTCAAGGATACTCCTCGGGTGATGGGTTTTATTGGCGGTACCGCTGATAAGCCTGCGCCGATCACAGATAAAGAAGCGGAAGCAATTCTGCGTCGTGTTGCTGATGGTAGTGACAAGCCTAAGCCGAAGACTCTCTTCGAGCCAGGTGAAACAGTTCGAGTCAATGACGGTCCATTTGCTGATTTCAATGGCGTTGTTGAAGAAGTTAACTACGAAAAGAGCCGGATCCAGGTGGCAGTGCTCATTTTCGGTCGCTCTACCCCGGTAGAGTTGGAGTTCAGTCAGGTCGAGAAGGTCTAGCTGGACAAGCATCCCAACCCCGCAGCCATAGGCTGTGGGGTTTTGTCGTCACTGGGATAAACGCGCAAGTAACCGGGGAGCCTTTCGAGGCGTTCGAACCCGTAATTGGAGTGCCTCATGGCCAAGAAGATTACCGCTTACATCAAGCTGCAAGTGAAGGCCGCTCAGGCTAACCCAAGTCCACCTGTTGGTCCTGCTCTGGGTCAGCACGGCGTGAACATCATGGAATTCTGCAAGGCTTTCAACGCCCGTACTCAGGGTCTTGAAGCAGGTCTGCCGACTCCAGTGATCATCACTGTCTACAGCGACCGTAGCTTCACTTTCGAAACCAAATCCACCCCTGCTTCGGTTCTGCTGAAGAAGGCGGCCGGTCTGACCAGCGGTTCCGCTCGTCCGAACACCGTTAAGGTTGGCACTGTTACCCGTGCTCAGCTGGAAGAAATCGCGAAAACCAAAAACGCGGATCTGACTGCAGCTGATATGGATGCGGCCGTGCGTACTATCGCCGGTTCTGCTCGTAGCATGGGCCTTAACGTGGAGGGTGTGTAATGGCTAAGCTGACCAAGCGTCAAAAGGCTATCGCCGGCAAAATCGAAGCAGGCAAGGCCTACAACATTGTAGACGCCGCCGCTCTGCTGGCTGAGCTGTCGACTGTCAAGTTCAGCGAGTCGTTCGACGTTGCTGTAAACCTGGGTGTAGACCCGCGTAAATCCGACCAGGTTGTTCGTAGCGCTACTGTGCTGCCACACGGCACTGGCAAGACTGTTCGCGTTGCTGTGTTCACCCAGGGTCCAGCTGCTGAGGCCGCTCTGGCTGCTGGCGCTGACCGTGTAGGTATGGACGACCTGGCTGCCGAAATGAAAGGCGGCGACCTGAACTATGACGTAGTGATCGCATCCCCGGATGCCATGCGCGTTGTAGGTCAACTCGGCCAGATCCTTGGCCCACGTGGTCTGATGCCTAACCCGAAAGTCGGCACCGTAACTCCAGACGTAGCCACCGCGGTTAAAAACGCCAAGGCTGGTCAGGTTCGTTATCGCACCGACAAAAACGGCATTATTCACACCTCCGTTGGCAAGATCGGCTTCGATGCCGTCAAGCTGAAGGAAAACGTTGAAGCCCTGATCGCTGATCTGAAGCGTATCAAGCCAGCTTCCTCGAAAGGTATTTACGTCAAGCGCGTTACCCTGAGCACCACTATGGGCCCAGGTCTGGTTATCGACCAGAGCTCGCTGGACGCGTAAGACAAAGGTTGGCGTGATGATCGCGCCAATTGAAAGATTGGGGTCCCTGCCTGGCGGGGGCTATCCAAGACCGTAGGCGGCGCAAGCCTTAAACCAAAAGCCTACGCAGATGGTGCTCCCGGTTCCTTACCGAATCAGACACCAAAACGACATTCGGTTCCGATCGGATGAAACGGTAACAAGCAGGAGTTAAACCCGTGGCAATTAATCTCGAAGACAAGAAGGCCATCGTCGCTGAAGTCAACGAGGCTGCCAAAGTCGCTCTGTCCGCTGTCGTGGTTGATGCACGTGGCGTAACAGTAGGCGCAATGACCGGACTCCGTAAAGAGGCTCGTGAAGCTGGCGTTTACGTACGTGTTGTACGTAACACCCTGCTCAAGCGCGCTGTTGCTGACACTCAATACAGTGTCCTCAACGACGTGTTCACCGGCCCGACCCTGATTGCATTCTCGAACGAACATCCGGGCGCTGCTGCCCGTATCTTCAAAGAGTTTGCCAAGGGTCAGGACAAGTTCGAGATCAAGGCAGCTGCGTTCGAGGGCAAGTTCCTCGCAGCTAATCAGATCGACGTACTGGCAACTCTGCCGACCCGTGACGAAGCAATTTCTCAGCTGATGAGCGTGATTCAAGGCGCTACCAGCAAATTGGCTCGTACTCTGGCGGCAATTCGCGACCAGAAAGAAGCTGCTGCAGCCTAAGGCTCGTCAACTTCTCGCGTTTTTTGTTTATTTCGATGGTCGCGTAGGCCGTCCCCCAATTCAGGAATTGAGTCATGTCTCTGACTAACGAACAAATCATCGAAGCAATCGGCCAGAAATCCGTAGTGGAAATCGTTGAGCTGATCAAAGCGATGGAAGAAACCTTCGGTGTTACCGCTGCTGCTGCTTCGGCTGGTCCAGCTGCTGCTGCCGCTGTTGTTGAAGAGCAAACCGAGTTCAACGTTGTTCTGCTGGAAGCTGGCGAGAAGAAGGTTAACGTGATCAAGGCAGTTCGCGAACTGACTGGTCTGGGCCTGAAAGAAGCCAAAGAGAAAGTAGACACCGCTCCTCAGGTTGTAGCTGAAGGCGTTTCGAAAGAAGCGGCTGAAGACGCCAAGAAGAAGCTGGAAGAAGCAGGCGCTAAAGTCGAGCTGAAGTAAGCATCGACTTTGCTCCTCCAGCCCGAGCGTCAAGCGACAGGCTGATGGCTGGTGGCTCTTGCCACCGGCCTTTTTCCGTTATTGGCAGCCGACTGGGTCGGTGCTGATAAAGGCGCTGTAACCACCCGATGCGGTGGAGCAAACCATGGGGTTTGCACGATTTTCTGGCTGCTCCCGTCGGGAGGGGCCAAACAAGCAGGTGACCAAGCTGGGGAACGCTGATGGCTTACTCATATACTGAGAAAAAACGTATCCGCAAGGACTTTAGCAAGTTGCCGGACGTCATGGATGTGCCGTACCTCCTGGCCATCCAGCTGGATTCGTATCGTGAATTCTTGCAAGCGGGAGCGACCAAAGATCAGTTCCGCGACGTGGGCCTGCATGCGGCCTTCAAATCCGTTTTCCCGATCATCAGCTACTCCGGCAATGCTGCGCTGGAGTACGTCGGTTATCGCCTGGGCGAACCGGCATTTGATGTCAAAGAATGCGTATTGCGCGGTGTAACTTTCGCCGTACCTTTGCGGGTAAAAGTGCGCCTGATCATTTTCGACAAAGAATCGTCGAACAAAGCGATCAAGGACATCAAAGAGCAAGAAGTCTACATGGGTGAAATCCCCCTGATGACTGAGAACGGTACCTTCGTAATCAACGGTACCGAGCGTGTAATCGTTTCCCAGCTGCACCGTTCCCCGGGCGTGTTCTTTGATCACGACCGCGGCAAGACGCATAGCTCCGGCAAACTGCTGTACTCCGCGCGCATCATTCCTTACCGCGGTTCGTGGTTGGACTTCGAGTTCGACCCGAAAGACTGCGTGTTCGTGCGTATCGACCGTCGTCGCAAGCTGCCGGCATCGGTACTGCTGCGCGCGCTTGGCTATACCACTGAAGAAGTGCTCGACGCTTTCTACACCACCAACGTTTTCCACCTGAGCGGCGAAACCCTCAGCCTGGAACTGATTGCTTCGCGTCTGCGTGGTGAAATTGCGGTTCTGGATATTCAGGACGAGAAGGGCAAGGTTATTGTTGAAGCGGGCCGCCGTATTACTGCGCGCCACATCAACCAGATCGAAAAAGCCGGCATCAAGACCCTGGAAGTGCCTCTGGACTACGTCCTCGGTCGCACTACCGCCAAGGTTATCGTGCACCCGGCCACTGGCGAAATCCTGGCAGAGTGCAACACCGAGTTGAACACCGAAGTCCTGGCCAAGATTGCCAAGTCCGGCGTTGTTCGCATTGAAACTCTGTACACCAACGACATCGACTGCGGTCCGTTCGTTTCCGACACGCTGAAGATCGACTCCACCAGCAACCAATTGGAAGCGCTGGTTGAGATTTATCGCATGATGCGTCCAGGCGAGCCGCCGACCAAAGACGCTGCCGAAACCCTGTTCAACAACCTGTTCTTCAGCCCTGAGCGCTATGACCTTTCTGCAGTCGGCCGGATGAAGTTCAACCGTCGTATCGGTCGTACCGAGATCGAAGGTTCGGGTGTGCTGTGCAAGGAAGACATCGTCGCGGTACTGAAGACTCTGGTCGACATCCGTAACGGTAAAGGCATCGTCGATGACATCGACCACCTGGGTAACCGTCGTGTTCGCTGCGTAGGCGAAATGGCCGAGAACCAGTTCCGCGTTGGCTTGGTGCGTGTTGAGCGTGCGGTCAAAGAGCGCCTGTCGATGGCTGAAAGCGAAGGCTTGATGCCGCAAGATCTGATCAACGCCAAGCCTGTGGCTGCGGCGGTGAAAGAGTTCTTCGGTTCCAGCCAGCTGTCCCAGTTCATGGACCAGAACAACCCGCTGTCCGAGATTACCCACAAGCGTCGTGTCTCCGCACTCGGCCCTGGTGGTCTGACTCGTGAGCGTGCAGGCTTTGAAGTTCGTGACGTACACCCGACTCACTACGGTCGTGTATGCCCGATTGAAACGCCGGAAGGTCCGAACATCGGTCTGATCAACTCCCTGGCTGCTTACGCTCGCACCAACCAGTATGGCTTCTTGGAAAGCCCGTACCGCGTGGTGAAAGAGGGTGTGGTCACCGACGAGATCGTGTTCCTGTCCGCCATTGAAGAAGCCGATCACGTGATCGCGCAGGCTTCGGCGACCATGAACGACCAGAAAGTCCTGATTGACGAACTGGTAGCCGTACGTCACCTGAACGAATTCACCGTCAAGGCGCCTGAAGAAGTCACCTTGATGGACGTTTCGCCGAAGCAGGTAGTTTCGGTTGCAGCGTCGCTGATTCCGTTCCTCGAGCACGACGACGCCAACCGTGCGTTGATGGGTTCGAACATGCAGCGTCAAGCTGTACCAACCCTGCGCGCTGACAAGCCGCTGGTAGGTACCGGCATGGAGCGTAACGTGGCTCGCGACTCCGGCGTTTGCGTCGTGGCTCGTCGTGGCGGCGTGATCGACTCCGTTGATGCCAGCCGTATCGTGGTTCGTGTTGCTGATGACGAAGTAGAAACCGGCGAAGCTGGTGTCGACATCTACAACCTGACCAAATACACCCGCTCGAACCAGAACACCTGCATCAACCAGCGTCCGCTGGTGAGCAAGGGTGATCGCGTTCAGCGTAGCGACATCATGGCCGACGGCCCGTCCACCGATATGGGTGAACTGGCACTGGGTCAGAACATGCGCATCGCGTTCATGGCATGGAACGGCTTCAACTTCGAAGACTCCATCTGCCTGTCCGAGCGTGTTGTTCAGGAAGACCGTTTCACCACGATCCACATTCAGGAACTGACCTGTGTGGCCCGTGACACCAAGCTTGGCCCAGAGGAAATCACTGCGGACATCCCTAACGTGGGTGAAGCTGCACTGAACAAGCTGGACGAAGCCGGTATCGTTTACGTAGGTGCTGAAGTAGGTGCAGGCGACATTCTGGTGGGTAAGGTCACTCCGAAAGGCGAGACCCAACTGACTCCGGAAGAAAAACTGCTGCGTGCAATCTTCGGTGAAAAAGCCAGCGACGTTAAAGACACCTCCCTGCGTGTACCTACCGGTACCAAGGGTACTGTCATCGACGTACAGGTCTTCACCCGTGACGGCGTTGAGCGTGATGCTCGTGCTCTGTCGATCGAGAAGACCCAGCTGGACGAGATCCGCAAGGATCTGAACGAAGAGTTCCGTATTGTTGAAGGCGCCACTTTCGAACGTCTGCGCTCCGCTCTGGTAGGCCACAAGGCTGAAGGCGGCGCTGGTCTGAAGAAAGGTCAGGACATCACCGACGAAGTTCTCGACGGTCTTGAGCATGGTCAGTGGTTCAAACTGCGCATGGCTGAAGATGCTCTGAACGAGCAGCTCGAGAAGGCTCAGGCCTATATCGTTGATCGCCGCCGTCTGCTGGACGACAAGTTCGAAGACAAGAAGCGCAAACTGCAGCAGGGCGATGACCTGGCTCCAGGTGTGCTGAAAATCGTCAAGGTTTACCTGGCAATCCGTCGTCGCATCCAGCCGGGCGACAAGATGGCCGGTCGTCACGGTAACAAAGGTGTGGTCTCCGTGATCATGCCGGTTGAAGACATGCCGCACGATGCCAATGGCACCCCGGTCGACGTCGTCCTCAACCCACTGGGCGTACCTTCGCGTATGAACGTTGGTCAGATCCTTGAAACCCACCTGGGCCTCGCGGCCAAAGGTCTGGGCGAGAAGATCAACCGGATGGTCGAAGAGCAGCGTAAAGTCGCTGAACTGCGTACCTTCCTGGACGAGATCTACAACCAGATCGGCGGTCGTAACGAAGATCTGGACAGCTTCTCCGATCAGGAAATCCTGGATCTGGCGAAGAACCTGCGTGGCGGTGTTCCAATGGCCACTCCAGTGTTCGACGGCGCCAAGGAAAGCGAAATCAAGGCCATGCTGAAACTGGCAGACCTGCCGGAAAGCGGCCAGATGCAGCTGACCGACGGCCGTACCGGCAACAAGTTCGAGCGTCCAGTTACCGTTGGCTACATGTACATGCTGAAGCTGAACCACTTGGTAGACGACAAGATGCACGCTCGTTCTACCGGTTCTTACAGCCTGGTTACCCAGCAGCCGCTGGGTGGTAAGGCGCAGTTCGGTGGTCAGCGTTTCGGGGAGATGGAGGTCTGGGCACTGGAAGCATACGGTGCCGCTTACACTCTGCAAGAAATGCTCACAGTGAAGTCGGACGATGTGAACGGCCGTACCAAGATGTACAAAAACATCGTGGATGGCGATCACCGTATGGAGCCGGGCATGCCCGAGTCCTTCAACGTGTTGATCAAGGAAATTCGTTCCCTCGGCATCGATATCGATCTGGAAACCGAATAACACGTGACGCGAATCGAGAGCGGGGCAGGATTGCCCGCTCTCTGCTCCGCCAGGAGGAAAGGCCTTGAAAGACCTACTGAATTTGCTGAAAAACCAGGGTCAAGTCGAAGAGTTCGACGCCATCCGTATCGGATTGGCCTCGCCTGAGATGATCCGCTCATGGTCGTTCGGTGAAGTTAAAAAGCCGGAAACCATCAACTACCGTACGTTCAAACCTGAGCGTGACGGCCTGTTCTGCGCCAAGATCTTTGGCCCGGTAAAGGATTACGAGTGCCTGTGCGGTAAGTACAAGCGCTTGAAGCACCGTGGTGTGATCTGCGAGAAGTGCGGCGTTGAAGTCGCGCTGGCCAAGGTTCGTCGTGAGCGCATGGCGCACATCGAACTGGCTTCGCCGGTTGCCCACATCTGGTTCCTGAAATCGCTGCCGTCGCGTATCGGCTTGCTGATGGACATGACCCTGCGTGATATCGAACGCGTTCTCTACTTCGAGAGCTATGTCGTTATCGATCCAGGCATGACTACCCTTGAAAAAGGTCAGTTGCTGAACGACGAGCAGTACTTCGAAGCGCTGGAAGAGTTCGGTGACGACTTCGACGCCCGTATGGGTGCTGAAGCTGTCCGTGAACTGCTGCACGCTATCGACCTGGAGCACGAGATTGGACGTCTGCGTGAAGAAATTCCGCAAACCAACTCCGAAACCAAGATCAAGAAGCTGTCCAAGCGTCTGAAGTTGATGGAAGCCTTCCAGGGTTCCGGCAACCTGCCAGAGTGGATGGTGCTGACCGTTCTGCCGGTTCTGCCGCCAGATCTGCGTCCACTGGTTCCGCTGGATGGCGGTCGTTTCGCGACTTCCGACCTCAACGATCTGTATCGTCGAGTGATCAACCGTAACAACCGTTTGAAGCGCCTGCTGGATCTGTCCGCTCCGGACATCATCGTGCGCAACGAAAAGCGTATGTTGCAGGAAGCTGTCGATGCTCTGCTCGACAACGGTCGTCGTGGCCGCGCTATCACCGGTTCGAACAAGCGTCCTCTGAAATCCCTGGCTGACATGATCAAGGGTAAGCAAGGTCGTTTCCGTCAGAACTTGCTCGGTAAGCGTGTTGACTACTCCGGTCGTTCGGTAATTACCGTAGGTCCGACCCTGCGTCTGCACCAGTGCGGTCTGCCGAAGAAGATGGCTCTCGAGCTGTTCAAGCCGTTCATTTTCGGCAAGCTCGAAATGCGTGGTCTCGCGACCACCATCAAAGCGGCCAAGAAAATGGTCGAGCGCGAATTGCCAGAGGTTTGGGACGTTCTCGCTGAAGTGATCCGTGAACACCCGGTTCTCCTCAACCGTGCACCGACCCTTCACCGTCTGGGTATCCAGGCGTTTGAACCGGTACTGATCGAAGGTAAGGCTATTCAGCTGCATCCTCTGGTCTGCGCCGCGTACAACGCCGACTTCGACGGCGACCAAATGGCTGTGCACGTACCGCTGACACTGGAAGCTCAGCTGGAAGCGCGTGCGTTGATGATGTCGACCAACAACATTCTGTCGCCAGCCAACGGTGAGCCAATCATCGTTCCGTCGCAGGACGTTGTATTGGGTCTGTACTACATGACTCGTGAAGCGATCAACGCCAAAGGCGAAGGTCGTGTGTTCGCGGATCTGCAGGAAGTTGACCGTGTGTTCCGTGCCGGCGAAGCCGCACTGCATGCCAAGGTTAAAGTACGTATTAACGAAACCGTCAATGACCGTGACGGCAACAGCGTAAGCGGCACCCGTATCGTCGACACCACTGTCGGCCGTGCGCTGCTGTTCCAGGTTGTGCCAAAGGGTCTGTCGTACGACGTCGTCAACTTGCCGATGAAGAAAAAGGCGATCTCCAAGCTGATCAACCAATGCTACCGCGTGGTTGGTTTGAAAGAGACCGTGATCTTCGCTGACCAGTTGATGTACACCGGTTTTGCTTACTCGACCATCTCCGGCGTTTCCATCGGTGTTAACGACTTCGTTATCCCCGATGAAAAAGCTCGCATCATCGGTGCTGCCACCGACGAAGTGAAAGAGATCGAGAGCCAGTACGCCTCCGGCCTGGTAACCCAGGGCGAGAAGTACAACAAAGTGATCGACCTTTGGTCGAAAGCGAACGACGAAGTTTCCAAGGCGATGATGGCCAACCTCTCGAAAGAGAAGGTTATCGACCGTCATGGTGTTGAAGTCGACCAAGAGTCGTTCAACTCGATGTACATGATGGCCGACTCGGGTGCGCGGGGTTCCGCAGCACAGATTCGTCAGCTGGCCGGTATGCGTGGTCTGATGGCCAAGCCGGACGGTTCCATCATTGAAACGCCGATTACTGCGAACTTCCGTGAAGGTCTGAGCGTACTTCAGTACTTCATCTCGACTCACGGTGCTCGTAAAGGTCTGGCGGATACCGCGTTGAAAACTGCGAACTCCGGTTACCTGACTCGTCGTCTGGTGGACGTGGCGCAGGATCTGGTTGTAACCGAGATCGATTGCGGCACCGAACACGGTCTGCTGATGACTCCGCACATTGAGGGCGGTGACGTTGTAGAGCCGTTGGGTGAGCGCGTATTGGGTCGTGTTATCGCCCGTGACGTATTCAAGCCAGGTACCGAGGACGTTATCGTTCCTGCCGGCACTCTGGTAGACGAGAAGTGGGTTGAATTCATCGAGCTGAACAGCATCGACGAAGTGATCGTGCGTTCGCCGATCAGCTGCGAAACCCGCTACGGCATTTGCGCCAAGTGCTACGGCCGTGATCTGGCTCGTGGTCACCAGGTGAACATCGGTGAAGCGGTCGGCGTTATCGCTGCCCAGTCCATCGGTGAGCCGGGTACCCAGCTGACGATGCGTACGTTCCACATCGGTGGTGCGGCAAGCCGTACCTCTGCAGCCGACAGCGTTCAGGTGAAGAATGGCGGTACCGTCCGTCTGCACAACCTGAAGCACGTTGAGCGAGTGGATGGTCACTTGGTTGCTGTGTCCCGTTCCGGTGAGCTGGCTATCGCTGATGACTTCGGTCGTGAGCGCGAGCGTTACAAGCTGCCGTACGGTGCCGTAATTTCGGTTAAAGAAGGTGACAAGGTCGACGCTGGCGCAATCGTGGCCAAGTGGGATCCGCACACTCACCCAATCGTTACCGAAATGAAAGGTACCGTGACCTACGTGGGCATGGAAGAAGGCATCACGATCAAGCGTCAGACTGACGAATTGACCGGTATGACCAACATTGAAGTACTCGACGCGAAAGATCGTCCAGCTGCGGGCAAAGAAATCCGTCCAGCAGTGAAGATGGTCGACGACAACGGCAAGGATCTGTTGCTGCCAGGCACTGACGTTATCGCTCAGTACTTCCTGCCAGCCAACGCCCTGGTCGGTGTGGCGGACGGTGCGAAGATCGCGATCGGTGATGTTATCGCGCGTATCCCGCAAGAAACTTCGAAGACCCGTGACATCACCGGTGGTCTGCCGCGTGTTGCCGACTTGTTCGAAGCTCGTCGTCCGAAAGAAGCGTCGATTCTGGCTGAAGTCAGCGGCACCATCGCGTTCGGTAAAGAGACCAAAGGCAAGCGCCGTCTGGTCATTACCCCGAACGACGGTTCCGATCCGTACGAAGAGCTGATTCCGAAGTGGCGTCACCTGAACGTGTTCGAAGGCGAACAGGTAAACCGCGGCGAAGTTATCTCCGACGGCCCAAGCGATCCGCACGACATCCTGCGTCTGCTGGGTGTGAGCGCGCTGGCCAAGTACATCGTTAACGAGATCCAGGACGTTTACCGTCTGCAAGGCGTGAAGATCAACGATAAGCACATCGAGACCATCCTGCGTCAGATGCTGCGTAAAGTTGAAATCGCTGAATCCGGCGATTCGAGTTTCATCAAGGGCGACCAGATGGAACTGACTCACGTACTGGTAGAAAACGAGCGTTTGGGCGGCGAAGACAAGTTCGTCTCCAAGTACACTCGCGTTCTGTTGGGTATTACCAAGGCGTCGTTGTCCACCGAATCGTTCATCTCGGCGGCTTCCTTCCAGGAAACCACCCGCGTACTGACCGAAGCGGCAGTCACCGGCAAGCGCGATTACCTGCGCGGCCTGAAAGAAAACGTAGTCGTGGGTCGTCTGATCCCGGCCGGTACCGGTCTGGCATATCACAGCGAGCGCAAGCGTCGCCGTGATGCTGACAAGCCGTTGCGCGTTAGCGCCAGTGAAGTGGAAGCTGCACTGACCGAAGCGCTGAACTCGAGCGGTAACTGAGTTCTGCGGTAAATGAGCGTAAGGCCCTGATCGCTCCGTTCATCGAATCGAGACAATTTGTCGAGGTTCGGGGGGCGGGGAGGTCGGGGCCTTGCCTTGACTGGGGACAAGATCCTCTTTAGACTCTTGATCCCCTAAATTTGGCGGGAATTCGTTCCTGCCATTTTGCTTTTCTTGCAAGACAATAGCGTCGCAAGACAACAGTGGAGCTAGTAGATGGCAACTATCAACCAGCTGGTACGTCAGCCGCGTAAGCGTATCGTCGAGAAATCCGACGTACCTGCGCTGCAGAACTGCCCGCAACGTCGTGGCGTGTGCACCCGTGTGTACACCACCACGCCGAAAAAACCTAACTCGGCACTGCGTAAAGTATGCCGTGTGCGTCTGACCAACGGTTTCGAGGTTTCCTCGTACATCGGTGGTGAAGGCCACAACCTGCAAGAGCACAGCGTGGTACTGATCCGCGGCGGTCGTGTAAAAGACTTGCCAGGTGTTCGTTACCACACCGTTCGCGGCTCCTTGGATACTTCCGGCGTTAAAGGCCGTAACCAAGGTCGTTCGAAGTACGGTACCAAGCGTCCGAAGTAATCGGCCGTTTTGCAGATTTTTATTTTATTGAGTCGATAAGAGTAAGGTCGGGCACGCATCCATTGGATCTGTCCCGAGCTAACCTGAAGACCGCTTGAGGGCTTATCATGCCAAGACGTCGCGTAGCAGCAAAGCGTGAGATTCTGGACGATCCGAAATACGGAAGCCAGATCCTCGCCAAATTCATGAACCACGTTATGGAAAGCGGCAAGAAAGCCGTTGCCGAACGTATCGTTTATGGTGCCCTGGAAACCGTTGCGACCCGTAAGGCTGGCACCGATCCCCTGGAACTCTTCGAAAAAGCACTCGACGCCATCGCTCCGCTGGTCGAAGTGAAGTCGCGCCGCGTTGGTGGTGCTACTTACCAGGTTCCGGTCGAGGTTCGTCCTTCCCGTCGTAACGCTCTGGCAATGCGCTGGTTGGTAGACTTCGCCCGTAAGCGTGGCGAGAAGTCTATGGCTCTGCGTTTGGCTGGCGAACTGCTGGATGCTGCTGAAGGTAAAGGTGCTGCTGTTAAGAAGCGTGAAGACGTGCACCGTATGGCCGAAGCCAACAAAGCTTTCTCGCACTACCGCTTCTAATTTTAGCTTCACTAATTTTGCGAGGGCTTTATGGCTCGTACTACTCCGATTAGTCGCTACCGTAACATCGGTATCGTCGCTCACGTGGATGCTGGTAAAACCACCACCACCGAGCGCGTCCTTTTTTACACCGGCAAAAGTCACAAAATGGGCGAGGTGCATGATGGCGCCGCGACCACAGACTGGATGGTGCAGGAGCAGGAGCGTGGTATTACCATTACTTCTGCTGCCATCACCGCCTTCTGGAAAGGTTCCGAGAAGCAGTACTCGCACGAGCACCGTTTCAACGTAATCGATACCCCGGGCCACGTTGACTTCACTATTGAAGTTGAGCGTTCCCTGCGCGTACTCGACGGCGCTGTCGTTGTGTTCTGCGGTACTTCGGGTGTTGAGCCTCAGTCGGAAACCGTATGGCGTCAAGCCAACAAATACGGTGTTCCACGTCTTGTTTACGTAAACAAGATGGACCGTGCTGGTGCCAACTTCCTGCGCGTGATCGGTCAGATCAAGCAGCGTCTGGGTCATACTCCGGTGCCGATTCAGTTGGCCATCGGTTCCGAAGATAACTTCCAGGGTCAGATTGATCTGATCAACATGCAAGCTATCTACTGGAACGACTCTGACAAAGGTATGGTCCCTGTTCGCAAGGACATTCCTGCTGAGCTCCAAGAGCTGGCTGAAGAGTGGCGCAACAACATGGTTGAAGCTGCTGCTGAAGCCAACGAAGAGCTGATGAACAAGTACCTGGAAGGCGAAGAGCTGTCGATCGAAGAGATCAAAGCTGCTTTGCGTCAGCGTACTATCGCCGGCGAAATCGTTCTGGCTGTTTGCGGTTCTTCGTTCAAGAACAAGGGTGTTCCCCTGGTTCTCGACGCCGTTATCGACTTCCTGCCTGCACCGACCGACATTCCTGCGATCAAGGGTACTGACCCTGATAACGAGGAAGTCGAGCTGGAGCGTCATGCAGACGATGCGGAGCCGTTCTCGGCTCTGGCGTTCAAGATCGCTACCGACCCATTCGTGGGTACCTTGACCTTCGTCCGTGTTTACTCGGGCGTGTTGAATTCCGGCGACGGCGTGATCAACTCGGTTAAAGGTAAAAAAGAGCGCGTGGGTCGTATGGTGCAAATGCACGCAAACGCCCGTGAAGAGATCAAGGAAGTACGAGCTGGTGACATCGCGGCCCTGATCGGCATGAAAGACGTCACCACTGGTGAAACCCTCTGCAACGCTGACAAGCCAATCATTCTGGTGCGCATGGACTTCCCGGAGCCGGTTATTTCGGTTGCCGTAGAGCCTAAGACCAAGGATGACCAGGAAAAAATGGGTATCGCTCTGGGCAAACTTGCTCAGGAAGACCCGTCTTTCCGCGTTAAAACTGATGAAGAGACTGGTCAAACGATCATCTCCGGCATGGGCGAGCTGCACCTGGACATCCTGGTTGACCGGATGCGCCGTGAGTTCAACGTCGAAGCCAACATCGGCAAGCCTCAGGTTTCGTATCGTGAGCGCATCACGAAGAACTGTGAAATCGAAGGCAAGTTCGTTCGTCAGTCCGGCGGTCGTGGTCAGTTCGGCCACTGCTGGATCCGTTTTGCTCCTGCTGACGAAGGTCAGGAAGGTCTGCAATTCGTGAACGAAGTAGTAGGTGGTGTGGTTCCTAAGGAATACATCCCGGCTATCCAGAAGGGTATCGAAGAGCAGATGAAGAACGGCGTTGTTGCCGGCTATCCGCTGATCGGCCTGAAGGCTACCGTGTTCGATGGTTCTTACCACGACGTCGACTCCAACGAGATGGCGTTTAAAGTGGCTGCTTCCATGGCGACCAAGCAACTGGCCCAGAAGGGTGGTGGTGAGTTGCTCGAGCCGATCATGGCGGTAGAGGTTGTTACGCCTGAAGACTATATGGGTGATGTGATGGGCGACCTTAACCGTCGTCGCGGCATGATCCAGGGTATGGAAGACACAGTGTCCGGTAAAGTAATTCGTGCCGAAGTTCCACTGGGTGAGATGTTCGGTTACGCGACCGACGTTCGTTCCATGTCTCAGGGGCGCGCAAGCTACTCTATGGAATTCAAAAAATACGATACAGCCCCGTCGCACATCGTCGAGTCTGTTACCAAAAAACAAGGCTGATTCAGCCCCTTTAGGCTAGGAGTTAATTGTCGTGGCTAAAGAAAAATTTGATCGTTCCCTACCGCACGTCAACGTTGGCACCATCGGTCACGTTGACCACGGTAAAACCACTCTGACTGCTGCTCTGACTCGCGTTTGCTCCGAAGTTTTCGGTTCGGCAATCGTTGACTTCGACAAGATCGACAGTGCGCCAGAAGAAAAAGCTCGCGGTATCACCATCAACACCGCTCACGTTGAGTACAACTCGACTATTCGTCACTACGCTCACGTTGACTGCCCAGGTCACGCTGACTACGTGAAGAATATGATCACCGGTGCTGCCCAGATGGACGGCGCGATCCTGGTTTGCTCGGCCGCTGATGGTCCGATGCCACAAACCCGTGAGCACATCCTGCTGTCCCGTCAGGTAGGCGTTCCGTACATCGTGGTTTTCCTGAACAAGGCTGACCTGGTAGACGACGCTGAGCTGCTGGAACTGGTTGAGATGGAAGTTCGCGACCTGCTGTCCACCTATGACTTCCCAGGCGACGACACTCCGATCATCATCGGTTCGGCTCGTATGGCTCTGGAAGGCAAAGACGACAACGAAATGGGCACCACTGCCGTTCGTAAACTGGTTGAAACTCTGGATAACTACATTCCAGAGCCAGTTCGTATGATCGACAAGCCATTCCTGATGCCAATCGAAGACGTGTTCTCGATCTCGGGTCGCGGTACTGTTGTGACTGGTCGTATCGAGCGCGGTATCGTTCGCGTTCAGGATCCGCTGGAAATCGTTGGTCTGCGTGACACTACTGTTACCACCTGCACTGGCGTTGAAATGTTCCGCAAGCTGCTCGACGAAGGTCGTGCTGGCGAGAACTGCGGCGTTCTGCTGCGTGGTACCAAGCGTGACGACGTTGAGCGTGGTCAGGTTCTGGTTAAGCCGGGTTCGGTTAAGCCGCACACCAAGTTCACTGCAGAAGTTTACGTTCTGAGCAAGGAAGAGGGCGGTCGTCACACTCCGTTCTTCAAAGGCTACCGTCCACAGTTCTACTTCCGTACTACTGACGTGACTGGTAACTGCGAGCTGCCAGAAGGCGTTGAAATGGTAATGCCAGGTGACAACATTCAGATGACTGTTACCCTGATCAAAACCATCGCGATGGAAGATGGTCTGCGTTTCGCTATCCGTGAAGGCGGTCGTACCGTCGGCGCTGGCGTCGTAGCCAAAATCATCGAGTAATCTCTTTTATAGAGTCTGCTTGATGAATTGAAAAAGCCCCCGCTCAGCGGGGGCTTTTTTATTGGGTTGACACCTGTCTGGGGCGTCTATAGAATTGCGCCTCCTTTTAACGGGCGTATTGCGCCCGGTGGGAATAGCAGCCGGAGTCTGAAATCCAATGCAAAATCAGCAAATCCGTATCAGGTTGAAGGCTTTTGACCATCGCCTGATCGACCAATCAACCCAGGAAATCGTGGAAACCGCGAAACGTACTGGTGCTCAAGTGCGTGGTCCAATTCCACTGCCTACCCGTAAAGAGCGGTTCACCGTTCTGGTTTCCCCGCACGTCAACAAAGATGCGCGTGACCAGTACGAAATCCGCACTCATAAGCGCGTTCTGGACATCGTCCAGCCAACGGATAAAACCGTTGATGCACTTATGAAGCTTGATCTTGCGGCCGGTGTGGAAGTGCAGATCAGCCTCGGCTAAGACTCGGTCTTAGTCGTGTAACGCTCTGAAATGGGCGGCCATAGCGGGTGAAAGCCCCGTACACTCATGAGGTTTACAACATGACTATTGGTGTAGTCGGTCGTAAATGCGGTATGACCCGTATTTTCACCGAAGAAGGTGTCTCCATTCCGGTCACGGTCATTGAGATCGAGCCGAATCGCGTCACCCAGTTCAAAACTGAAGAGACCGATGGCTATCGTGCAGTGCAAGTCACTGTCGGCGAGCGTCGTGCTTCGCGTGTAACAGCAGCTCAAGCTGGCCACTTCGCTAAAGCGAACGTTGCCGCTGGTCGCACCACCATGGAATTCCGTCTTGAAGAAGGCGAGTACCAGGCTGGCGATCTGATCAACGCTGAAATCTTCGCCGCTGGTCAGCTGGTTGATGTAACCGGTCAGTCCAAAGGTAAAGGCTTCCAGGGTACGATCAAGCGTTGGAATTTCCGCGGGCAAGATAATACCCACGGTAACTCCGTATCCCACCGCGTCCCAGGCTCTATCGGCCAGTGCCAGACTCCTGGTCGTGTATTCAAGGGCAAAAAAATGTCCGGTCATATGGGCGCTGAGCGCGTGACCGTGCAGTCCCTGGAAGTAGTGCGCGTGGACGCTGAACGCAATCTGTTGTTGGTCAAGGGCGCTGTTCCTGGCGCTACTGGCGGCAACCTGGTTGTACGTCCAGCAGCCAAGGCTCGCGGTTAAGGGGAAGCTGACATGCAATTAAATGTAAATGACGCTCAAGCGATCGAAGTTTCCGAACTGACATTTGGCGGCGAGTTCAACGAGACGCTGGTTCACCAAGCAGTCGTGGCCTACATGGCCGGCGGCCGTCAAGGTAGCAAGCAGCAAAAGACCCGTTCCGACGTTCGTGGTGGCGGTAAGCGCCCATGGCGTCAGAAAGGTACTGGCCGTGCTCGTGCCGGTACTATCCGTAGCCCAATCTGGCGTGGCGGCGGTACCACTTTCGCAGCTCGTCCACAGGATCACTCCCAGAAGCTGAACAAGAAGATGTATCGCGCAGCAATGCGTTCCATCCTTGCTGAGCTGGTGCGTACTGATCGTCTGGTCGTGGTTCAGGATTTCGCTGTTGAAACTCCGAAAACCAAAGATCTGCTGGGCAAGCTGAACAACATGAGCCTGACCGATGTTCTCATCGTGTCGGACGCTGTTGATCAGAACCTGTACCTGGCTGCTCGTAACCTGCCGCACGTAGATGTACTTGACGTTCAAGGTTCCGATCCAGTTAGTCTGATCGCATACGACAAGGTGTTGATCACCGTGTCGGCCGTGAAGAAATTCGAGGAGCTGCTGGGATGAACCAGGAACGCGTATTTAAAGTTCTGCTTGGCCCGCACGTTTCCGAGAAGGCTACGGTTCTGGCAGACAAGAAAGGCCAGTTCGTTTTCAAGGTTGCTACTGATGCAACCAAGCTGGAAATCAAGAAGGCCGTCGAAAGCCTGTTCAGCGTGAAAGTAGAGCGCGTCACTACCCTGAACGTTCTGGGTAAGAGCAAGCGCACTGCTCGCGGTCTGGGCAAGCGTAATGACTGGAAGAAGGCAGTTATCTCCCTTCAGCCAGGCCAAGATCTCGATTTCAGCAGCAGTGCTGAGTAAGGAAGGGGTGCATCATGGCAATCGTTAAATGCAAACCGACTTCCCCTGGCCGCCGTTTTGTGGTCAAGGTGGTCAACCAGGAGCTGCATAAAGGCGCTCCTCACGCACCGCTGCTCGAGAAAAAATCGAAGACTGGTGGTCGTAACAACAATGGCCGTATTACCACTCGTCACATCGGTGGTGGTCATAAGCAGCATTATCGTATGGTCGATTTCCGTCGCAACGACAAAGATGGCATCGTCGCCACTGTCGAGCGTATCGAATACGATCCAAACCGTACTGCTCACATCGCACTGCTCTGCTACGCAGACGGCGAGCGCCGCTACATCATCGCCCCTAAAGGCGTGAGTGCTGGCGACCAGCTGATCGCAGGCGCTCTGGCTCCAATCAAGCCAGGCAACGCTCTGCAACTGCGCAACATTCCAGTCGGTTCTACCGTACACGGCATCGAACTGAAGCCAGGTAAAGGTGCACAGATCGCTCGTTCCGCTGGTGCTTCGGCTCAGCTGATCGCTCGTGAAGGTGTCTACGTGACCCTGCGTCTGCGTTCCGGTGAAATGCGTAAAGTCCTGGCTGAATGCCGTGCGACCCTGGGTGAAGTCTCGAACTCCGAGCACAGCCTGCGTTCGCTGGGTAAAGCTGGTGCCAAACGCTGGCGTGGCGTTCGCCCAACCGTTCGTGGTGTTGCCATGAACCCGGTTGACCACCCACATGGTGGTGGTGAAGGTCGTACCTCTGGTGGTCGTCATCCGGTATCGCCATGGGGCTTCCCGACTAAGGGCGCGAAGACTCGTGGTAATAAGCGTACCGACAAAATGATCGTCCGTCGTCGCAAGTAAATAGAGGGATACGACAGTGCCACGTTCTCTGAAAAAAGGTCCTTTTATTGATCTTCACCTACTGAAGAAGATCGAAGTGGCGGCGGAAAAGAACGATCGCAAACCAATTAAAACCTGGTCGCGTCGTTCCATGATCCTGCCACAAATGGTCGGTCTGACCATCGCAGTACACAACGGTCGTCAGCACGTCCCAGTTCTCGTTAACGAAGACATGGTCGGCCACAAACTGGGCGAGTTCGCCGGTACCCGCAACTATCGCGGGCACGTGGCTGACAAGAAAGCCAAGCGTTAAGGGGTAAGGAAATGGAAGTAGCCGCTAAGTTGTCGGGCGCTCGAATCTCCGCCCAGAAAGCCCGCTTGGTCGCCGACCAGATCCGCGGGAAGAAGGTGGGCGAAGCGCTCAACCTGTTGGCTTTCAGCAGTAAGAAAGCCGCCGAGATCATGAAGAAAGTGCTGGAGTCGGCCGTAGCCAACGCCGAGCATAACGAAGGCGCAGACGTTGATGACCTGAAGGTCAGCACCGTATTCGTCAACGAAGGGCGTTCGCTGAAGCGCATCATGCCACGTGCCAAAGGCCGTGCTGATCGCATCGTCAAGCGGTCTTGCCATATCACTGTCAAGGTTGCTGACAAGTAACGGAGTCGAAGAGATGGGTCAGAAAGTACATCCCATTGGCATTCGCCTGGGAATCGTCAAGGAGCACACCTCCGTCTGGTACGCAGACGGTCGGACTTATGCGGACTACTTGTTCGCAGATCTGAAAGTGCGTGAGTATCTCCAAGACAAACTAAAAAGCGCGTCCGTAAGCCGTATCGATATCCATCGTCCGGCCCAAACTGCACGCATCACCATCCACACCGCTCGTCCAGGTATCGTTATCGGGAAGAAAGGTGAAGATGTTGAGAAGCTGCGTCAGGACCTGACCAAGCAAATGGGTGTGCCTGTGCACATCAATATCGAAGAGATCCGCAAGCCGGAACTCGACGGTATGCTGGTTGCGCAGAGCGTAGCTCAGCAGCTGGAGCGCCGTGTAATGTTCCGTCGCGCTATGAAGCGCGCAGTACAGAACGCCATGCGCATTGGTGCCAAAGGCATCAAAATCCAAGTGAGCGGTCGTCTCGGCGGTGCTGAAATCGCACGTACTGAATGGTATCGCGAAGGTCGTGTGCCATTGCACACCCTGCGTGCCGACATCGACTATGCCAACTACGAAGCTCACACCACCTACGGTGTGATCGGTGTAAAGGTTTGGATCTTCAAAGGCGAAGTAATTGGTGGTCGCCAAGAAGAGCTGAAGCCACAAGCACCAGCGCCTCGTAAAAAAGCTGCTAAGTAAGGGGTACGCCAAATGTTGCAACCAAAGCGTACGAAGTTCCGCAAGCAGATGACCGGCCACAACCGTGGTCTGGCACTGCGCGGTAGCAAAGTCAGCTTCGGCGAGTTCGCGCTGAAGTCTGTTGCTCGTGGTCGTCTCACCGCTCGTCAGATCGAGTCAGCGCGTCGTGCTCTGACCCGTCACGTAAAACGTGGCGGCAAGATCTGGATCCGTGTATTCCCGGACAAGCCGATCTCCAAAAAACCTCTCGAGGTTCGTATGGGTAAAGGTAAGGGTAACGTGGAGTACTGGGTTGCCCAGATTCAGCCAGGCAAGGTCCTGTATGAAATCGAGGGTGTTTCTGAAGAGCTGGCGCGTGAGGCTTTCGCCCTGGCTGCTGCAAAGCTGCCGCTCGCCACCTCCTTTGTTAAACGGACGGTGATGTGATGAAAGCGAATGAACTTCGTGAAAAATCCGCACAGCAGCTGAACGAGCAACTGCTCGGCTTGCTGCGCGACCAGTTCAATCTGCGCATGCAGAAAGCAACTGGCCAGTTGGGGCAGTCTCATCTGCTCTCGCAAGTTAAGCGTGACATCGCTCGCGTGAAGACTGTGCTCAACCAGCAGGCAGGTAAGTAATCATGGCTGAAGCCGAAAAAACTGTCCGTACGCTGACTGGCCGTGTTGTCAGCGACAAGATGGACAAAACCATCACCGTTCTGATCGAGCGTCGCGTAAAGCACCCGATCTACGGTAAATACGTTAAGCGTTCGACTAAGCTGCACGCGCACGACGAAACCAATCAGTGCCACATCGGCGACAAAGTCACTATTCGTGAAACTCGTCCGATGGCCAAGACCAAGTCTTGGGCGCTGGTTGATGTTCTCGAACGCGCTGTGGAAGTCTAAGGGCTAGGGGTCGGAGAAATTATATGATTCAGACTCAATCCATGCTCGATGTGGCCGATAACAGCGGCGCTCGCCGCGTTATGTGCATCAAGGTGCTGGGTGGCTCCCATCGTCGTTACGCTGGTATCGGTGACATCATCAAAGTTACCGTCAAGGAAGCAATTCCTCGCGGTAAAGTGAAAAAAGGCCAAGTGATGACTGCTGTTGTAGTCCGCACTCGTCACGGCGTACGTCGTGCTGATGGCTCTATTATCCGCTTTGATGGCAACGCTGCTGTTCTTCTGAACAACAAGCAAGAGCCGATCGGCACCCGTATCTTTGGGCCAGTGACCCGTGAACTTCGTACTGAGAAGTTCATGAAGATCGTCTCGCTCGCCCCAGAAGTGCTGTAAGGAGATCCGACATGCAAAAGATTCGTCGTGACGACGAGATCATCGTGATCGCCGGCAAAGACAAAGGTAAGCGCGGTAAGGTGCTGAAGGTTCTTGCTGACAACCGTCTGGTTGTTGGTGGTCTGAACCTGGTCAAGCGTCATACCAAGCCTAACCCGATGTCGGGCGTACAGGGCGGTATCGTCGAGAAAGAAGCGCCACTGCACGCTTCTAACGTCGCCATCTTCAACGGCGAAACCAACAAGGCTGACCGCGTTGGTTTCAAAGTAGAAGGCGGTAAAAAAATTCGTGTCTTCAAGTCGACCCAAAAAGCGGTTGATGCTTGAACACTGCTAGGTAGAAGACCATGGCACGACTAAAAGAGATTTACCGGAAGGAAATCGCTCCGAAACTTAAGGAAGAACTTAAGCTTTCGAACGTGATGGAAGTTCCGCGCGTTACCAAGATCACCCTGAACATGGGTCTGGGCGAAGCGATCGGCGACAAAAAAGTCATCGAGCACGCTGTTGCTGACCTGGAAAAGATCACCGGCCAGAAAGTCGTTGTGACCTACGCTCGTAAATCCATCGCTGGCTTCAAAGTCCGCGAAGGATGGCCGATCGGCGTCAAAGTGACCCTGCGCCGTGAGCGTATGTATGAGTTCCTGGATCGTCTGCTGTCGATCTCCCTGCCTCGGGTTCGCGACTTCCGCGGCCTGAATGCCAAGTCCTTCGATGGTCGTGGTAACTACAGCATGGGCGTGAAAGAGCAGATCATTTTCCCGGAAATCGACTACGACAAGATCGATGCTCTCCGCGGTCTGGACATTACCCTGACCACCACTGCCAAGAACGATGATGAAGGCCGCGCTCTGCTGCGTGCTTTCAAATTCCCGTTCCGCAACTGATTGGAGTAGGAAAATGGCCAAGAAGAGCATGAAAAACCGTGAGTTGAAGCGTCAGCTCACCGTTGCCAAGTACGCCGCCAAGCGTGCAGCGCTGAAAGCTATCATCGTCGATCTGAACGCAAGTCCAGAAGCGCGTTGGGAAGCTACCGTAGCTCTGCAGAAGCAACCACGTGACGCAAGCGCTTCGCGCATGCGTAACCGTTGCCGCCTGACTGGTCGTCCGCACGGCGTTTACCGCAAGTTCGGCCTTGGCCGTAACAAGCTGCGTGAAGCTGCAATGCGTGGTGACGTTCCAGGTCTGGTTAAAGCCAGCTGGTAATCGCTGCCAAAGCCTTGATGGGCGGGTTTGCAAGAACCTGACCATCGGTGGCCTAGAATGTGAATCAAGCCCCTTTTGGGGCTTGATTCATTTCTGGGGTGTGTCTAGAATGACCGGCTCGCCTGAGCCCGTGTTTTTCATGCCCGGAAGTTCTCGGCGACAAGTAGTAGCCGCAAGGCTAATTTTTCTGTATTAGGAGCGTCTAGCCCATGAGTATGCAGGACCCGTTAGCGGACATGCTAACTCGAATCCGTAATGCCCAGATGGCTGAAAAGTCTGTCGTAAGCATGCCGTCTTCCACGCTGAAGGTGGCTGTAGCAAAAGTCCTGAAGGACGAAGGTTACATTGCGGATTTTCAGATCACCACCGACGCTAAGCCGTCGTTGTCCATCTCGCTGAAGTACTTCGAAGGCCGTCCGGTTATCGAAGAAGTGAAGCGCGTTAGTCGTCCAGGCCTGCGTCAGTACAAGTCCGTTGAAGATCTGCCGAAAGTTCGTGGCGGTCTTGGCGTGTCTATCGTCTCCACCAACAAAGGTGTGATGACGGATCGTGCTGCGCGCGCTGCCGGTGTCGGCGGCGAAGTTCTTTGCACTGTGTTCTAAGGGGGGATAAGCATGTCTCGCGTCGCTAAGAACCCCGTTAAGCTGCCAGCCGGTGTCGAAGTAAAATTCGCAGGCCAACAGCTTTCGGTGAAGGGTGCCAAGGGTACTCTTGAACTGAATATCCATTCGTCCGTTGAGATCGTTGAAGAAGCTGGTGAGCTGCGTTTCGCTGCTCGCAATGGCGATCAACAGACTCGCGCAATGGCCGGTACCACGCGTGCGTTGGTAAACAACATGGTCCAAGGCGTAAGCCAAGGCTTCGAGCGCAAGCTCCAGCTGGTCGGTGTTGGTTACAAAGCGCAAGCAAAAGGCACGGTTTTGAACCTTGCCCTTGGCTTCTCGCACCCAGTGGATTACGAACTGCCGGAAGGCATCACCGCTGAGACTCCTAGCCAGACCGATATCCTGATCAAGGGCATCGATAAGCAGCTGGTAGGTCAAGTGGCCGCTGAGATCCGCGACTTCCGTCCACCAGAGCCGTACAAAGGCAAAGGTGTGCGCTACGCGGACGAAGTCGTCCGTCGTAAAGAAGCCAAGAAGAAGTAGGGCATAGCAAATGACCGACAAAAAAGTTACTCGACTGCGTCGCGCTCGCAAAGCACGCCTGAAAATGCACGAACTCGAAGTCGTGCGTCTCTGCGTGTTCCGCTCGTCGCAGCACATCTACGCCCAGGTCATCTCGGCCGACGGCAACAAAGTCCTGGCAAGCGCCTCGACTTTGGATAAAGAACTGCGTGATGGCGCCACTGGCAACATCGACGCGGCCACAAAGGTTGGCCAGCTGGTCGCTACGCGTGCTAAGGCCGCTGGCGTCTCGCAAGTGGCTTTCGACCGCTCTGGCTTCAAGTACCATGGCCGCGTTAAAGCGCTGGCTGATGCTGCTCGTGAAGCTGGGCTGGAGTTCTAAGTTATGTCAAATAACGACCAAAAGCGCGACGAAGGCTACATTGAGAAGCTGGTTCAAGTTAACCGCGTAGCCAAAACCGTTAAAGGCGGCCGTATCTTCACTTTCACCGCGTTGACCGTGGTTGGTGATGGTAAAGGGCGTGTTGGCTTCGGCCGTGGCAAGTCGCGTGAAGTGCCTGCTGCGATCCAGAAGGCAATGGAAGCTGCTCGCCGCAACATGATCCAAGTTGACCTGAACGGCACAACTCTGCAGTACGCAATGAAGTCCGCCCATGGCGCTTCGAAGGTGTACATGCAGCCTGCTTCTGAAGGTACCGGTATCATCGCTGGCGGCGCTATGCGTGCTGTCCTCGAAGTTGCTGGCGTTCAGAACGTTCTGGCCAAGTGCTACGGCTCGACTAACCCGGTAAACGTGGTTCACGCCACTTTCAAGGGTCTGAAAGCCATGCAATCTCCTGAGTCCATCGCTGCGAAGCGTGGCCTGACTGTCAAGGAGATCTTCTGATCATGGCTACCGTTAAAGTAACGCTGATCAAAAGCATGACCGGCCGCATCCCTAACCACAAATTGTGCGTTAAGGGTCTGGGTCTGCGTCGCATCGGTCACACTGTAGAAGTCCAGGATACTCCCGAGAATCGCGGGATGATCAACAAGGCTTACTACATGCTGCGTGTCGAGGGTTAATCGATGAAACTCAATGATCTGAGTCCAGCGCCGGGTTCCCGTCGCGAAAAGCATCGTCCGGGCCGTGGTATCGGTAGCGGTTTGGGTAAGACTGGTGGCCGTGGCCACAAAGGTCAGACCTCCCGCTCCGGTGGTACCATCGCTCCAGGCTTTGAAGGCGGTCAACAGCCGCTGCATCGTCGCCTGCCGAAGTTCGGTTTCGTTTCCCTGAAAGCCATGGACCGCGCAGAAGTGCGTCTGTCCGAGCTGGCTAAAGTGGAAGGCGACATCGTCACCGTGCAGTCCCTGAAAGATGCCAACGTGATCAACGTCAACGTACAGCGTGTGAAAATCATGCTGTCCGGTGAAGTGACTCGCGCTGTCACTATCGGCAAGGGAATCGGCGCCACCAAAGGTGCGCGTGCGGCTATCGAAGCAGCTGGCGGCAAGTTCGAGGAATAAATGGCTAAGCAAGGTGCTCTCTCTGCGCTCGGCAAAGGCGGTATGTCTGAACTCTGGGCTCGTCTGCGTTTTCTGTTCCTGGCGATTATCGTCTACCGAATAGGCGCACACATCCCGGTTCCAGGTATCAACCCGGACCGACTCGCAGACCTGTTTCGACAGAATGAGGGGACCATTCTTAGCTTGTTCAACATGTTCTCCGGCGGCGCGCTGGAACGGATGAGCATCTTTGCACTGGGGATCATGCCGTACATTTCGGCATCGATCATCATGCAATTGATGACCGCCGTCAGTCCGCAGCTGGAGCAGTTGAAGAAGGAAGGTGAAGCTGGCCGTCGCAAGATCAGCCAGTACACCCGCTACGGCACCGTCGTCCTCGCTCTCGTTCAGGCTATTGGCATGTCCATTGGTCTGGCGGGGCAGGGCGTTGCGTTCACTGGTGACTTTGGCTTCCATTTCGTCGCGGTATCCACTTTTGTGGCTGGTGCGATGTTCATGATGTGGCTGGGTGAGCAGATTACTGAGCGTGGTGTAGGTAACGGTATCTCGATGTTGATTTTTTCGGGTATCGTCGCCGGTCTTCCGAGAGCAATCGGGCAGTCTTTCGAGTCTGCGCGTCAGGGTGATATCAATATCTTCGCCCTGGTTGCCATCGGTTTGCTGGCAGTAGCGATTATCGGTTTCGTGGTGTTCATTGAGCGTGGTCAGCGTCGTATTGCTGTTCACTACGCCAAGCGTCAGCAGGGTCGCAAGGTCTTCGCTGCGCAGACAAGCCACTTGCCGCTGAAGGTGAACATGGCCGGTGTTATTCCGGCTATTTTCGCGAGCAGCATTTTGCTGTTCCCGGCTTCGCTGGGTGCCTGGTTTGGTCAGTCTGAAGGTATGGGCTGGTTGCAGGACATCTCGCAGTCGATCGCTCCTGGTCAGCCGTTGAATATTCTGCTGTTTAGTGCAGGGATTATTTTCTTCTGCTTCTTCTATACGGCGTTGATGTTCAATCCGAAAGACGTAGCGGAAAACCTGAAGAAGTCCGGTGCCTTTATTCCGGGCATCCGTCCAGGTGAGCAGTCTGCGCGCTACATTGATGGCGTTCTGACCCGCTTGACCATGTTCGGTGCTCTTTACATGACGGCCGTGTGTCTGTTGCCCCAATTCCTGGTGGTTGCAGCAAACGTTCCGTTCTACCTTGGCGGGACCTCGTTGCTGATCGTCGTCGTGGTTGTGATGGACTTCATGTCCCAAGTACAATCGCACCTCGTTTCGCACCAGTACGAATCCCTGATGAAGAAAGCCAACCTGAAGGGTTACGGCAGCGGCATGTTGCGCTGAGTACCCATAAGGTTCGAGGAGTTGGTGATGAAAGTTCGTGCATCGGTGAAAAAGCTGTGCCGTAACTGCAAGATTATTCGCCGCGAAGGTGTTGTTCGAGTAATTTGCAGCGCGGAACCGCGTCACAAACAGCGCCAAGGCTGAGTGTGATTGTGCTTCAAGCCCGGTAGCTAGTGCGCTACCGGGTTGATTATTTGTTATTACAGCGATATTATCTCGCGCCCTATTTCTTGGCTTCCGGGGCGTAGGTAGCTGTCAATTGGAGTCCCACTGAATGGCCCGTATTGCAGGCGTTAACATTCCAGATAACAAGCATACTGTTATCTCGCTGACCTACATCTATGGTGTTGGTCGCACTACTGCGCAGAAGATCTGTGCAGTGACTGGGGTAAACCCAGCAGCAAAGATCAAAGATCTGAGCGACGAGCAAATTGAACAGCTGCGTGGCGAAGTGGCGAAGTTCACCACTGAAGGTGACCTGCGTCGCGAAATCAACATGAAAATCAAGCGCTTGATGGACCTCGGTTGCTATCGCGGTCTGCGTCATCGTCGCGGTCTTCCAGTGCGCGGTCAGCGTACCAAGACCAACGCGCGTACCCGTAAAGGTCCGCGTAAGCCGATCCGCAAGTAATCGCCCCAGCGAATCGACAGGAATTTAATCATGGCAAAACCTGCTGCTCGTCCTCGTAAAAAAGTTAAAAAGACAGTGGTTGATGGCATCGCCCACATCCATGCATCTTTTAACAACACCATCGTGACCATTACCGACCGTCAAGGTAACGCTCTTTCCTGGGCTACCTCTGGTGGTTCGGGTTTCCGCGGTTCCCGCAAGTCCACCCCGTTTGCTGCTCAAGTAGCTGCTGAACGTGCTGGTCAAGCTGCGCTGGAATATGGCCTGAAAAACCTCGACGTAAACGTCAAAGGTCCAGGTCCAGGTCGTGAATCCGCAGTCCGCGCTTTGAACGGCTGTGGCTACAAGATCGCCAGCATCACCGACGTGACGCCAATCCCGCACAACGGGTGCCGTCCGCCGAAGAAGCGCCGCGTGTAATCCAGGAGATTGTAAAGAATGGCTCGTTACATTGGTCCAAAATGCAAACTCGCTCGTCGCGAAGGCACCGATCTCTTCCTGAAGAGCGGCGTGCGCGCGATCGAATCGAAGTGCAACATTGAAGCAGCACCTGGTATCCACGGCCAACGCCGCGGTCGCCAGTCCGATTACGGCACCCAACTGCGTGAAAAGCAGAAGGTCCGTCGTATCTATGGCGTTCTCGAGCGTCAGTTCAGCGGCTACTACAAAGAAGCTGCTGGCAAGAAAGGTGCAACCGGTGAAAACCTGCTGCAACTGCTCGAATGCCGTCTGGACAACGTTGTATACCGTATGGGCTTTGGTTCGACTCGTGCCGAATCCCGTCAGCTGGTATCGCACAAGTCGATCAGCGTTAACGGTCAGACCGTAAACGTTCCGTCGTATCAGGTTCGTGCTGGTGACGTGGTTGCAGTTCGCGAGAAAGCAAAAAACCAACTTCGCATTGTCCAAGCTCTCGATCTGTGTGCCCAACGTGGCCGCGTAGAATGGGTAGAAGTAGACACTGAGAAGAAGTCGGGCGTTTTCAAGAACGTTCCTGCTCGCAGTGATCTGTCCGCCGACATCAACGAAAGCCTGATTGTCGAGCTCTACTCCAAGTAAGGGCTAGAAAATAGGTGCATCCATGCAGATTTCGGTAAATGAGTTCCTGACACCCCGCCACATTGATGTGCAGGTTGTCAGTCCAACCCGCGCCAAGATCACTCTCGAGCCTCTCGAGCGTGGTTTTGGCCACACCCTGGGCAACGCGCTGCGACGCATCCTGTTGTCCTCAATGCCCGGCTGCGCAGTAGTCGAGGCCGAGATTGACGGTGTGCTCCACGAGTACAGCGCCATCGAAGGTGTACAGGAAGACGTAATTGAAATCCTGTTGAACCTTAAAGGTCTGGCCATCAAGCTGCACGGTCGTGACGAAGTTACGCTGACCTTGTCGAAGAAGGGTTCGGGGGTGGTTACCGCTGCCGATATTCAGCTGGATCATGATGTCGAGATCGTTAATCCCGATCACGTAATCGCTAACCTGGCGTCTAACGGCGCCCTGAACATGAAGCTCACCGTAGCTCGTGGTCGTGGTTATGAACCAGCCGACTCGCGTCAGAGCGATGAAGACGAAAGCCGCAGCATCGGTCGCTTGCAGCTTGACTCTTCGTTCAGCCCGGTTCGCCGTATCGCATACGTGGTGGAAAACGCCCGTGTCGAGCAGCGTACCAACCTGGACAAGCTGGTTATTGATCTGGAAACCAACGGTACTCTGGATCCTGAAGAGGCTATCCGCCGCGCTGCAACCATTCTGCAACAGCAGTTGGCTGCGTTCGTCGATCTCAAAGGTGACAGTGAGCCAGTGGTTGTCGAGCAGGAAGACGAGATCGATCCGATCCTGCTTCGCCCGGTTGACGATCTGGAACTGACTGTACGTTCGGCTAACTGCCTTAAGGCGGAAAACATCTACTACATCGGTGACCTGATTCAGCGTACCGAAGTAGAGCTGTTGAAGACTCCGAACCTTGGCAAGAAATCCTTGACTGAAATCAAGGACGTTCTGGCCTCCCGCGGTCTGTCCCTCGGCATGCGCCTCGACAACTGGCCGCCTGCAAGTCTTAAGAAGGACGACAAGGCGACTGCCTGATCGTCGTAATCACCGAACGTAGTGTTTGGTAAGGAATGAACCATGCGTCATCGTAAAAGTGGTCGTCACCTGAGCCGCACCAGCTCGCACCGCAAGGCCATGTTCCAAAACATGGCGGTGTCGCTGTTCGAGCACGAGCTGATCAAAACTACTCTGCCAAAAGCCAAAGAACTGCGCCGCGTTGCCGAGCCGCTGATCACTCTGGCCAAGACAGACAGCCTGGCTAACCGCCGTCTGGCATTCGACCGTACTCGTTCGAAAGCTATCGTTGGTAAGCTCTTCAACGACCTGGGCAAGCGTTACGCTACCCGTGAGGGTGGCTACCTGCGCATCCTCAAGTGCGGTTTCCGTGCTGGCGACAACGCGCCTATGGCGTACGTCGAGTTGGTTGATCGTGCTACTGCTGGCGAAGCTGTATCCGCCGAGTAAGACGTCAGTCTGAAACGAAGAACCGGGCCTAGTGCCCGGTTTTTGTGTCTGCAAAAAAATGATTGGTTCGTACAAGCATCTGACATTGTTCTGTTGTCACTATGTGCCGGTAAACATAATTAGTAATTATCTATCGACGCCTGCAAGTTAATGAATTTGTGGCTGATACATTGATGATCAATACTTCCCACCAAGCCGATTAGCCGGCAGTTTCAAGTCTGACAGAGGAATAAGACCGTATGAGCCAGATCAAAACGCTTACGACCGCCAGTGGCGCACCTGTCGCCGATAACCAGAATTCTCGCTCCGCGGGCCCCCGTGGCCCGTTGCTGCTCGACGATTTTCATCTGATCGAGAAGCTCGCCCATTTCAACCGCGAAAACATTCCAGAGCGCCGCGTACACGCAAAAGGTTCGGGTGCTTACGGTACGTTCACTGTGACTCGCGATATCAGCGAATACACCAGCGCCAAGCTGTTCGAATCTGTTGGCAAGCAAACACCGACCTTTCTGCGTTTCTCTACGGTTGGCGGTGAGCGCGGTTCGGCAGACACCGAACGCGATCCACGTGGCTTTGCGCTGAAGTTCTATACCGAGGAAGGCAACTGGGACATCGTCGGCAACAATACGCCCGTGTTCTTCATCCGCGATCCGTTGAAGTTTCCGGACTTCATTCACACGCAAAAACGCCTGCCGCAAAGCAACCTGAAAAGCGCGCAGATGATGTGGGATTTCTGGTCGCATTCGCCTGAGGCGCTGCACCAGGTCACGATTCTGTTCTCCGATCGCGGCATTCCTGATGGCTACCGTCACATGCATGGCTTCGGCAGCCACACTTACAGCCTGATCAGTGCCAAAGGTGAGCGTCACTGGGTGAAGTGGCATTACAAAACCAAGCAAGGGATCAAGAACCTGGCGCCGGCGGATGCTGCGCGTCTGGCAGGCACCGACCCGGACTACGCTCAGCGTGATCTGTTCGAGGCAATCGAGCGTGGTGACTTCCCGAAATGGCGTGTGTGCATCCAGATCATGACCGAAGCTCAGGCAGCGGCGCATTACGAGAACCCGTTTGACGTGACCAAGACCTGGTCGCAGAAGGAGTTTCCGTTGATCGAAGTGGGTGAGTTGGAGCTGAACCGCAACCCGCAGAACTACTTCGCTGAAGTTGAACAAGCGGCGTTCGGCCCAAGCAATATGGTGCCAGGTGTTGGTCTGTCGCCAGATCGTATGCTGCAAGGTCGCGTATTCGCTTATGCCGATGCCCACCGCTACCGTGTCGGCACCAATCACCAGCAACTGCCGGTGAATGCCCCGCGTAGTCCGGTGAATACCTATCAGCGCGATGGTTCGATGGCTTTTGGCAGCAACGGTGGGGCAGCGCCTAACTACGAGCCGAACAGCTACGTCGAATCGCCAAAGCAAGCTCCGCGCTATGCCGAGCCAGCGCTGGCCCTGAGTGGATCGGCCGATCGCTACGATCACCGCGAAGACACCGATTACTACAGCCACGCCGGTGCGCTGTTCCGTTTGATGAACGATGAGCAAAAAGCGCTTCTGGTCAGCAACATCGCAGGCGCCATGAGCGGTGTTTCGCCTGACGTTGTCGACCGTCAGTTGCAGCATTTCTACAAGGCCGATCCGGCGTATGGAGAAGCAATCGCAAAGCTGCTCGACGTAGAGCTTAACGAAGTCTAAACGAGAAGCAGAACCGCCCGCATTAAGGGCGGTTTTTGCGTTATTTAGGCTGCTTTTCTCAGAATATCTTCGCTTTTATTGCGCAAAGTGGGTGACCTTACAGTCGGCTTGGTTCAAACTACAGACTTTCAAGCAGGGAGATGTAGGGCGATGCAAGGCCACCCAGACGTTATCGATTACCTCAACACGTTGCTGACCGGCGAACTGGCCGCGCGTGACCAATATTTCGTTCATTCGCGGATGTATGAGGACTGGGGGTTCACCAAGCTCTACGAGCGAATCAACCACGAGATGGAAGAAGAAGCCGGTCACGCTGATGCGTTGATGCGCCGGATTCTGATGCTAGAAGGCACGCCGCGCATGCGTCCGGATGATCTGGATGTCGGCACCACTGTGCCTTCGATGCTCGAAGCAGATCTGCGTCTTGAGTACAAAGTTCGCGCCGCGCTGTGCAAAGGCATCGAGCTGTGCGAACAGCACAAAGACTATGTCAGCCGTGAGATCCTGCGGATTCAGCTGAACGACACCGAAGAAGATCATACTTACTGGCTGGAAAAGCAGTTGGGCCTGATCAAACTGATCGGTCTCGAGAACTATCTGCAATCGCACACCTGATTGCAAAAGATACAAAAAAGCCCCTGTCACTGATGAAGTGACAGGGGCTTTTTCATGCTCGGCGTTTAAGCCCGATCGCGGATCAACAACGGTTTGAGGTAATACCCAGTGTGAGATTGCTTCATCTCGGCCACTTGTTCCGGCGTACCGGTGGCAATGATCTGGCCGCCTTTGGACCCACCCTCCGGCCCGAGATCGACCAGCCAGTCGGCAGTCTTGATCACGTCGAGGTTGTGCTCGATCACCACCACGGTGTTGCCGTGGTCGCGCAAGCGATGCAACACGTCGAGCAGTTGCTGGATATCAGCGAAGTGCAGGCCAGTGGTCGGCTCATCGAGGATATACAGGGTCTTGCCGGTGTCACGCTTGGACAACTCGCGAGACAGCTTGACCCGCTGGGCTTCGCCACCGGACAAGGTCGTCGCCGACTGCCCGAGTTTGATGTACGACAGGCCCACATCCATCAGTGTCTGCAGCTTGCGCGCCAGCGCCGGGACGGCGTCGAAGAACTCCCTGGCTTCCTCGATAGTCATCTCGAGGGTTTCGTGGATGTTTTTGCCCTTGTATTTGATTTCAAGGGTTTCGCGGTTGTAGCGCTTGCTCTTGCACACGTCGCACGGCACGTAGATGTCTGGCAGGAAGTGCATTTCCACTTTGATCAGACCATCGCCCTGGCACGCCTCGCAGCGGCCGCCCTTGACGTTGAACGAGAAACGGCCCGGGCCGTAACCACGGGAGCGCGACTCGGGCACGCCGGCGAACAGTTCGCGGATCGGTGTGAACAGCCCGGTGTAGGTCGCCGGGTTGGAGCGCGGTGTGCGGCCGATAGGGCTCTGGTCGATGTCGACGACTTTGTCGAGATGCTCCAGACCTTTGATGCTGTCGTGTGCCGCCGCTTCGAGCGTGGTGGCGCCGTTGAGTGCCGTGGCGCTCAGCGGGAACAGCGTGTTGTTGATCAGCGTCGATTTGCCCGAGCCTGACACGCCGGTGACGCACGTCAGCAAGCCGATCGGAATCTCCAGGTCGACGTTGCGCAGGTTGTTGCCGCGCGCACCCTTGAGCGACAGGGTCAGCTTCTTGTTGCGTGGCGTACGTTTGGCCGGCACTTCGATCTTGACCCGGCCCGACAGGTATTTGCCGGTCAGTGAATCAGGGTGTGCCATGACTTCGGCCGGCGTACCTTCGGCGACGATCTGGCCGCCATGCACTCCGGCGCCCGGGCCGATATCCACCACGTAGTCGGCCAGGCGAATGGCGTCCTCGTCGTGCTCGACCACGATCACCGTGTTGCCGATATCACGCAAATGCTTGAGCGTGCCGAGCAGCCGGTCGTTATCGCGCTGGTGCAGGCCAATCGACGGTTCGTCAAGGATATACAGAACCCCGACCAGGCCGGCGCCGATCTGGCTGGCCAGGCGAATCCGTTGAGCCTCACCACCGGACAGCGTGTCCGCACTGCGATCCAGCGACAGATAGTCGAGGCCGACGTTGACCAGGAACTGCAGACGCTCGCGGATTTCCTTGAGGATCTTGTCGGCGATCTCGCCGCGACGGCCGGTCATCTTCAGTTCGCCGAAGTACACGCAGGCGTCACCGATAGGCAGGTTGGTCACTGCCGGCAGCGTCTTCTCGCCGACCCACACGTGCCGTGCTTCGCGACGCAGGCGGGTGCCACGGCAATCCGGGCACGATTGGGTGCTGAGGAACTTGGCCAGCTCTTCACGCACGCTCGCCGATTCGGTTTCGCGGTAGCGGCGTTCGAGGTTCGGCACGATCCCTTCAAAGGGGTGCGAACGTTTGACGATATCGCCACGGTCGTTCAGATATTTGAAATCGACATTCTGCGAACCGCTGCCGTGCAGAATCTGCTTTTGCTGTTCGGCTGTCAGTTCGTTGAACGGCACTTCCAGACTGAACTTATAGTGCGAGGCCAGTGACCCCAACATCTGGAAGTAATAGACGTTGCGCCTGTCCCACCCGCGAATCGCGCCCTCGGCGAGCGTCAGGTCGCCATTGACCAGTCGCTTGATGTCGAAGAACTGCTTCACCCCCAGACCGTCGCAAGTCGGGCAGGCGCCGGCCGGGTTGTTGAAGGAAAACAGCTTTGGCTCCAGCTCGCTGATCGCATGGCCGCAGATCGGGCAGGCGAAGCGTGCGGAGAAGATCATTTCCTCGCCCGGCTCGTCGTCCATCGGCGCGACCAGCGCGATGCCGTCGGCCAGTTTCAGCGCGGTCTCGAACGACTCGGCCAGGCGTTGCTGCAAATCAGCGCGCACCTTGAAGCGGTCGACGATCACATCAATCGAATGCTTCTTCTGTTTATCCAGTTTCGGCAGTTCGTCGAGCTCGCAGATCCGCCCGTTGACCCGGGCGCGGACGAAGCCCTGGGCGCGCAGTTCTTCGAAGACCGACAGGTGCTCGCCTTTACGCTCGCGGATGACCGGTGCCAGCAACATCAGCTTGCTGCCTTCCGGCTGGGCCAGCACCAGATCGACCATCTGGCTGACGGTCTGTGCTTCCAACGGAATGTCATGATCCGGGCAGCGCGGCGTACCGACGCGTGCATACAGCAGACGCAGATAGTCGTAGATTTCGGTGATGGTGCCGACCGTGGAACGCGGGTTATGCGAGGTCGACTTCTGTTCGATGGAGATCGCCGGCGACAAGCCTTCGATGGTGTCGACGTCGGGTTTTTCCATCATCGACAGGAACTGCCGGGCGTACGCCGACAGGGATTCGACATAGCGGCGCTGACCTTCGGCGTACAGGGTGTCGAAGGCCAGGGACGACTTGCCGGATCCGGACAGGCCGGTGATGACGATCAGTTTGTCCCGGGGCAGGGTCAGGTCGATGTTCTTCAGGTTGTGGGTACGGGCCCCACGTATCAGGATCTTGTCCAAAGTGGCCTCGCTCGGCGGGCGTCGAAAACGTAGGAGTATACGGGCAAATACTGGATGGATGCACACTATCAAGCGAAGCGTTTTTTGCCGTGCATGAAGAGTGTTTCATCTATACGCGTCATAGCGTCGCGATATACCCCGTCTCTCGATGTGACTGGTAGAATCGCCGCCGGTTCACATGAGGTTTTTCCATGCACGATCCCCACAGCGAACGCATGAGTGGCAGCGAGACCCGCGCGGCGAGCGGTCTGGCCCTGGTGTTCGCCTTCCGTATGCTTGGCATGTTCATGGTGTTGCCGGTACTGGCGACCTATGGCATGGATCTGGCTGGCGCGACCCCGGCCCTGATCGGCCTGGCAATCGGTGCTTATGGCCTGACCCAGGCGATTTTCCAGATTCCGTTCGGGGTCATTTCCGACCGCATCGGCCGTCGTCCGGTGATTTACCTGGGGCTGATCGTCTTCGCCCTCGGCAGTGTGTTGGCCTCTCAAGCCGATTCGATCTGGGGCGTGATCGCCGGCCGGATCCTGCAGGGCGCCGGCGCGATTTCCGCTGCGGTCATGGCCTTGCTCTCAGACCTGACCCGCGAACAGCACCGCACCAAAGCGATGGCCATGATCGGCATGACTATCGGCCTGTCGTTTGCCGTGGCCATGGTGGTCGGGCCGTTGTTGACCAGTGCTTTCGGCTTGTCCGGGTTGTTCCTCGCCACAGGCGCGATGGCGCTGGTCGGCATCCTGATCATCATGTTCATGGTGCCGAAATCCACCGGGCCGCTGCAGCATCGTGAATCGGGCGTGGCGCGTCAGGCGTTGATGCCGACGCTCAAGCATCCCGATCTGCTGCGCCTCGATCTGGGCATCTTTGTGTTGCATGCGATGCTCATGTCGAGCTTCGTCGCGCTGCCCCTGGCACTGGTGGAAAAGGCCGGATTGCCCAAGGAGCAACATTGGTGGGTGTACCTGACTGCGCTGCTGATCTCTTTCTTCGCCATGATCCCGTTCATCATCTACGGCGAGAAGAAACGCAAAATGAAACGAATTTTGCTCGGCGCCGTCATGACGTTGATGCTCACTGAGCTATTCTTCTGGCAGTTCGGTGACAGCTTGCGGGCTCTGGTGATCGGCACGGTGGTGTTCTTCACCGCGTTCAATCTGCTGGAGGCTTCATTGCCGTCGCTGATCAGCAAGGTTTCACCGGCAGGTGGCAAAGGCACGGCCATGGGCGTGTACTCCACCAGCCAATTCCTCGGTTCGGCACTCGGCGGGATACTCGGCGGCTGGCTGTTTCAGCATGGCGGTCTGTCGGTTGTGTTCCTCGGATGCGCGGGTCTGGCTGCCATCTGGCTGGCCTTTGCTGTTACCATGCGCGAACCTCCCTACGTGACGAGCCTGCGCTTGCCGTTGTCGCCCGAGGCGATCCGCGAAGCGGGTCTGGTCGAGCGCCTCAAGGCCCTCGTAGGGGTAACAGATGCAGTGATAGTCGCTGATGAGGCGGCTGTTTACATCAAACTGGACAAAGAATTAGTGGATCGCGACACCCTCGAACGCCTGGTGAACAACCCGGCCGGGGCTGCTTGCGACGCCTAGGAGAACGTTATGGCCCGTGGGGTTAACAAAGTCATATTGGTCGGCACTTGCGGCCAGGATCCCGAAGTTCGCTACCTGCCTAACGGTAACGCCGTGACCAACCTGAGTCTGGCAACCAGCGAACAGTGGACCGACAAGCAAACCGGTCAGAAGGTCGAGAAGACCGAGTGGCACCGTGTGTCGATGTTCGGCAAGGTTGCCGAAATCGCCGGCGAATACCTGCGCAAGGGTTCGCAGGTGTACATCGAAGGCAAGCTGCAGACCCGCGAGTGGGAAAAAGACGGTATCAAGCGTTACACCACTGAAATCGTGGTCGACATGCAAGGCACCATGCAACTGCTCGGCGGCCGCCCACAACAGGGCGACCAACAAGGCGGTGGCAACAACTACCAGCAGTCCGCTCCAGCGCCACGTCAGCAGGCTCCGCGCCCGCAGCAGTCGGCTCCACAGCAGCGTTCGGCTCCGGCTCCACAGCAGGCCGCACCGCAACCGGCTCCGGATTTCGACAGCTTTGATGACGATATTCCGTTCTGATTTGCTGCTGTAACCGCTGCAAATAAAAAGGCCCGTCGCTTGAAGCGACGGGCCTTTTTTGTGTTGAAGAATCAGAGATAACGCCGATCGACTGTAGGAGCTGCGGCACGCTGCGATCTTTTGATCTTAAAAAACAAGATCAAAAGATCGCAGCGTGCCGCAGCTCCTACAGAAGATTTGTGTTTCAGTCGAGGATCAGGTGCGGCAGAAACCGGCTCGAATCCTTGGTGATCAGACTGTTGTCCTCACGCACACCAATCCCCGCCGCTTGATCGCCAATCACCCACGAACCGATCAGCGTGTAACTCTCACCAAACTTCGGCAGCGGCGCAAACTCTTGCAGAATGAACGGCGCATCGGTGTAGGGCCCGTTTTCTTTGACGATCAAGCCGTCAGTGGTTTGCAGCTCAATGTTGGCGCCTTCCCGGGAGAAAAACGGTTTGCGCACCCAGCCCTTGGGCACGGCGCTGGCCGGATCCGGATCGAGATGCGCCGCGAGCAGATTCGGATGGCCCTTGTGCAATTCCCACAGCAGCGGCAACGCGCCTTTGTTCGACAGGATCGCCTTCCATGCAGGTTCGAAAAACTGCGTATCGCACTCGGCGATCGCCGCCCCGAACGGCTCGTGGAAGATGAACTCCCAGGCGTGCAGCTTGAACAGGTGCGGGATCCAGCGATCTTCCAGGTCGACGAAACGCCCTTCAGCCGTCAAGCCGATGTCTTCGATATCGATGTGGCGTGATTCGATGCCGACCTTCTCGGCGATCAAGCGCAGGTAATCCGTGGTGCCCTTGTCTTCGACCGAGTCTTTCATCGAGGCGAAGTAGAACGGCCGCTTGAGCTGTAATTCGGCGAAGGCCTGATGCAGCTTGGTGTCGATGCTGTTGAACTGGTCGGCATGGCTCGGCAGTGTGCCGCGCTCAATGCATTGCTCCAACCAGCCCCACTGAAACGCCGCGGCTTCGTAGAGGCTGGTCGGCGTGTCGTAGTTGAGTTCCAGCAGTTTCGCCGGGCCGTTGCCGTTGTAGGAAAAGTCCATGCGCCCGTACAGATGCGGATGACCTTCCCGCCAGGACGTGCGGATCATGTCGTAGTACGCGGACGGAATGCTCAGGCGATCCAGCAGTTCTTCGCTGTGCACCACGCGGTCGACCAGGTCCATGCACATCTCATGCAGTTCGGTGGTCGGGTCTTCAAGATCGTTTTCGATCTGCGCGAGCGTGAACTGGTAGTACGCGCTTTCGTCCCAGTACGGCTCGTCGTCGATGGTGTGGAACATGAAGCCGAGGCTCTCGGCCGTGTGTTTCCAGTCGGGGCGCTCGGCGCAGTGGATCTTTTTCATGGTCAGCTGCTCGAGCGACCGGAACTGCTGCCCCAGCCACCCCAACCGCTGCGGGCGCTGGATTGACTGCCGAAGCCACCACGGGACGTCGAGGAAGCGACGTTGACCGGTTTGCTTTTGCTGCTCTCGTAGTCGGGCTGGCTGCGCGGCGCCGATTCGATTTTGCGGTACTGCTTCGAGGTGTCGTAGGTCTGGCGCGTGTCGCGGTCGCGGTAAACCGTGCGGTTGCTGTTGTTGCTCATCGCATTGCCGATCAACCATCCGCTCAGCCAGCCATTGCCGCCGCCACTGGAGGTGTGCGAGGTGCTTTGCACATTCTGCGCAGCGCTGGTGTCACCCGCCGGCATCTGCGCATCGGCGATGGCGTCGAGATTCTGCGCGGCTTCACCGGCTTGCGGCACTTTGAAACCGCCGAGTTTCGGCACGAAACGGCCGTCGGAATTTTTCTGGCACCAATCGGCGGCAAAGTCCGCGTCGCACTTGGCCTTGTCGTCGTACGCCGGGGCAATGCGCCGGTGTTCGGTCAATGCCGCCACGTAGGCGTTGGAGCAGACATCGGCCGCCACCTCGGCATCGACGCACTGCTCGACGCTCTGGAAATTGCGTGGCTGATCCACCGCCGCCGCTTCGCCGGAAATGGCCATGGCCACCGACGCCGCGAGAGACAACTGAACGTATTTGCTTCGTTTCATCTCAGGCTTCCTGCCGATCAGTTGGACGGTGTCATGCACGCTGCGTTGAGCATACCGACGCTGATTGCCACCGCAGCCACGTAGATGCCGGAGGCGATTTCTCCGTTGACGATGCGCTGGGAAGTGCCTTTGAGTACCAGGGTCGTGGCGAGGAACGCCAACAGCTGCACAACCGCAGCAATCACCGCCCAGAGCACGAAGTCGAGGACGTTGACCGAGTAGGCAATCACATTGCTGGCCGGAATCGCGAAGCCGATGATCGCACCGGCCAGTGCAACAGCAGCGGCGGTGTTGCCGTTGCGGATCAGCTCGAACTCCCTGTGCGGGGTGATGCGGGTGTAGACAAATTGGAACAGCATGAACAGCAAAACGGCGCCGATCAGGTAAACGACGAAACCCGTCAGCGCGGTCTTGTTCAGGGAAACGGCCAGCACTTCCAGCATGGAAAACTTCCTTATTTAAATGGGGCTCAGGTCAGTCGTGTACAGCGAAATACCCAGCGAAGAGCTCAGGCTGACGGTGCCTTCTTCGTCTTGCTCGACGGAGAACAGCAGCAGCTCGCGGCGATCGGTCAGGCCGGTTTCGCGGGCGTAAAGCATCGAGTGATGATTAATGGTGTAACTCTCATCCGGATTGACCACCTGTTCGGTCATCGGAACCAGTTCGGTCTGGCCTTGTTCGGTGCCCCACTCACGGGTGTATTCAATGCCTTCGTGGGTGTAGGTCGGCAGACCGATCAGACTGTTGGGGCCGGCCAGGCGCTGCAGCTCGGCGTCACTGTTGACCGTCACGTAGCTGAGGTAGTTGAACAGTGTGACCGACTCGACCTGGTCGTCACCGGTGACGTGGATTTGCACCCAGAAATCCTCGTCGTTCATGTAATAGCGGTGCAGTTTGTTGGACTGGCCGAGGTCGACCCAGCCGGCGCTCCAGATCGCCTGGTCGAAAGGCACACGCACTGAGGTCGAGCCGTCGAGCAGCAGCGCCAGGGTGGTGTCGAACCTGACGCCCTTGCCCTGGGCCATCCCGAGTGGGCCGCCGGCTGCGGTTGGCGTTGGCGCAGCAGCCTGCCAGTTGCTGGTGCCCAGCAAGTCTTTAAACCATCCCATGGGTACGTTCCTTGAAGCGGGTGGAGGTGTTCGTCAGCAAAAAAGCGTCGCTAGTGTACCGGGCTGAGCGTGAACGAGAAGTATGATTTCAAGCTGTAAACCACGTGGGAGCGAGCCTGCTCGCGAAGAGGGCGTGTCAGCCAACATTAATGTCGTCTGATATTCCGCTTTCGCGAGCAGGCTCGCTCCCACAGGTTTTTGCGTCGGTGCTTACTGAGCGGATTTTTGCTTCAGGCGCTCGAGGATGGCATTGGCGCTGCCCTCGTTCGGCGTGATGCCGGCGTCGCGCAGCTTGCGATCCAGGTCGTTGCCGGTCGAAGCATCGGCCAGCTCGTCCGCCGCACTCAGCTCGGCAGCACGTTGCTGCTGTTTGGCTTGCAGACGGTTCAGGGTACCGACGGCGGTTTCCAGTTTGCCGTTGGCGCCGCCGCTGGCGATGGACGCGCTGACCTGGGCTTTTTGTACGCTGTCACGGGCCTTGGCCATGTCCACTTGCTGGCGCAGGCTCTTGATCCGGGCTTCGGCCTTGTTGATGTCCTTGCGCATGTTTTCGGCGTAGGTGCCGAATTCGTCGCTCAGCTTCTTCTCGGCGGTCAGGTCGTTGGTCAGGGTCGAAATCGCTTCGGCCACTTCCATCGCCAGGTCTTCACGGCCGGCGTTCAGGGCCGAAACAGCCTTGGCTTCCAGATCCTTGATCTTGGCGTCGTACTCGCTGACGCGGTCGGCGGCCAGCTTGTGCTTGGCCATGATGGTCACCAACTCACGACGGGCGTTCGACAGCGCGGTGTCGGCGTCGCGGATTTCCTGGTCGAGAATGCGCAGGGCCTGTTGATCGACGATTGCTTCGCCGACTTCATTGGCGCCGCCGCGCAGTGCGGTGAACAACTTGCTCCAGATGGACTGAGTCATTGGATATTCCCTGTTGATTACTTGAAGAAGTGTTCGAAGGCTTCGCTCGCGCGCTGCACGTTGTCGACCAGGGTTTTCACCTCGGTGACGACGTTGGTCAGGCTCGAGTCGGCGCTGAGGGCGCCAAACATGTTGTAAACGGTCTGCCCGTTCGGCATCGACTCGATACCGATCGACGACAGCGGGAACATTTCCCGGCTGCGCAGCACGGCGTCGTTGAAGGCGCGCACGTCGGTGATCGAATCGATGTCCACCAGCACGGTGTCGATGATGATCTGCTGACCGGCCAGGGCGATGTGAATCGGCAGACCGCCGAATTCGTTCATTTCCAGCTTGATGCTGGGTTCGGAGCTCTGGATCAGAGACAGCGTGATCTCTTGCGAAGCCACCTCGTCCAGTGCCTTGAGGGCGTTGAAGAGGCTATCGATGTTCCAGTTGTTGCCTGCGCTCATGTAATTCTCCGACATGAATGAGCCAGCCAGAATCGGTTGGCGTAGCTGTTGCTCCATTTGCTTGAGCAAGCTTCGGTTTTCCGGAAGCACCCAAGTTTCGTGTTTCACATAACCGGCAGCCGCCAGGCCCGCGCGCATCTGCTTCATATAAAAGCTCGACGGTTTCTTCGCGGACGGTTTCGAGCGCTCTCCCTTTGGATTCTCTGACTTTGCTGCGGGGGAGGGGCTTTTCATGGCTGTGACTCCGTTATGAACATCTCACGCGTGAGCCACACTACAACCAATTCAAAGTGCCATCAATGGCTCACGCGTGAGATTTTTTCGGCGCACGCAAAAACGCCCGCAACGAGGCGGGCGCAGGTTTTTGCAAAGTGTTTCCCGTGGCTTAGCGCTGGAGGAACTCGTCGGTCGAAACCACGCTGGCGTAGGCAAAACCGAGTGCCGACATAAACGCCGCGTGGACATGCGCCGCCGGCACCGTCAGGCCGTTGAACTCCAGGTCACGGCTGGCGCAGGCGTCGTGAATTACCGTGACGGCATAGCCCAGATCCGCCGCCGCGCGGGTGATGCCATCAACACACATGTGGCTCATGCTGCCGACCACCACCAGTTCCTTGATGCCTTGTTCGTCGAGGATCGATTGCAGTTCGGTTTCGCGGAACGAGTTGACGAAATGCTTGAGTACCACCGGCTCATCGCTGCGATTGAGCACTTTCGGATGCAGCTTCGCGCCATCGGAACCGGGTGTAAAGAACGGTGCGTCCGGCGAGGTGAATTCGTGGCGGATGTGCACCACCGAATCCCCCGCTTCACGGAAGGCCGCGATCAGTCGCGCGGCATTGTCGGCGGCGGCGTCGGCACCGGCCAGCGGCCACTTGCCTTGGGGGAAGTAGTCGTTCTGGATATCGACTACGATGAGCGCTTGCTTGGCCATGGGTGTGTCCTCGATGGATTGGCTGGAAGTGGCTTCAGTATTGGCCCTGCCGGACGATTCGAGGATTGGCCGCACCGACAATAGACAGGGGAAAACTGACAATGGGGGCAGAAAAGGCCGCCATCGCCGAACTGGCTGTGCTGATTTATCCCGGCGCGCAGATGGCGGCAGTGCATGGCCTTACCGACCTGTTCGCAGTGGCCAACCGGATCGCTGCCGAGCATCAGGCTGCGCAGTTGCCGTTACTGCGGGTCAGCCATTGGCAGGTCGAAGGTGATCGGGCGCCGCAACGGGTTTTCGACACTCAACCTGGCTTCGAAAGCGGGTTGCATGCGGTACTGATTCCGCCGTCCATTGGTGGCTTCTGCGCAGCGCAAGTGCCCACCGGGCTGCTGCGCTGGCTGCGTGATCAGCACGCCAGCGGCGCGACTCTCGGCGGCGTTTGCGTGGGGTCATTGATGCTGGCCGAAAGTGGTCTGCTCGACGGCCGCAGCGCCACCACGCACTGGACGTCGGCCAACGCCTTCGCCGAGCGTTATCCGAACATCAAACTCAAGGCGGATACGCCGATTGTCGATGACGGCGATCTGATCACCACGGCAGGACTGATGGCCTGGTCGGAGCTGGGTTTGCGACTGGTCGATCGTTTGCTCGGGCCGAGCATCGCCACCGGTACCGCGCGCTTTCTGGTCATCGAACACAGCGACAGCGCCAGCGAGTGCGGCAGCAATTTTGCACCCCTGCTCAGTCATGGCGACGCCGCCATTCTCAAGGTTCAGCATTGGTTGCAAAGCACCGGTGCGACGGATGTTTCGCTGAGCGTTATGGCCGAGCGTGCGGGGCTTGAGGAGCGTACCTTCCTGCGCCGTTTCCGTGCGGCAACCGGGTTGAAGCCGACCGAATATTGTCAGCATCTGCGGGTGGGCAAGGCGCGGGAGATGCTCGAGTTCACCAACGGCACGATTGATCACATTGCCTGGACGGTGGGCTATCAGGATCCGGGGGCGTTTCGGGCGATCTTCAAGAAGATCACCGGGCTGGCGCCGAGTGATTATCGAGGGCGGTTTGGTGTGACCCCTCCAGTGAAACCACCCATTACCTGAGTGGGAGGGGGCTTGCTCCCGAATAGGGCGTGGCAGTCAGCATTGATGTCGGCTGATACACCGCTTTCGGGAGCAAGCCCCCTCCCACAAAAGGATCTGCATGATGCCGGGAATCGTGCAATTTGCCGGAGATTTGCGGCTCGTCGTGCAGATTGAAACGGGCGCGGTGCCATCACTCTTTCGGCAAGCAGTTGATTCGTAGGCGTTTTACACAGGCAACCCGTTGGCCTGATCTCTGCACCCCTCTGCACTACATTCACCGCGCCGCTGAAAGGGGAAACGCATGACCCCGATAACGAGCAAAAAACAGGTCGTAGCCCTTTCGGTGCGTGCCGCCGCGCCACAGCATGAAGTACAGACAAACAAGGCCCTGGCCCGATGGTTGGCGCAGATTCTCGGGTGCAAATTCGGCGGCAGTTATGACCCCGAGAAACATCGCGACCGTGACCTCTATCTGTTACCGACGCAAACCATTGTCGGTGCTGCTCATGCTCACGAATTGGGCATCAAAGGCCCGGCTGATTTGTGGGGCGGCTACGTCGAGCATGATTTCATCTGTACCAAAGCCATCAGCCACGGCCTGCGCAGCCACCAGGCCCACGCGCCACAAGGTTGGTCGCCGCTGTTTTCCGAGCGCGTGCGCAACGTGGTGCTCGATGGCCTCAGCGTATTTGCCCTCGACGATGCGCGGCCCGCCGCCGAGCATTTGTTGTACAGCGGGCCGATTCGTTTGAAGCCGATTCACGCCTGCGCCGGTCGCGGTCAGGAAGTGATCAAGAGCCTCGACGCCTTCGACGAAATCCTTGCCCGGCCTGAAGCCGAAGCGCTGTTCAGCGAAGGCGCGGTGCTGGAGCAGGATTTGAGCGACGTCATCACCCATAGCGTCGGCCAGTCATTCATCGGCGACAAGGTGCTGAGCTACTGCGGTGATCAATACTTGACCAAGGATGCTGATGGCGAAGACGTCTACGGTGGCTCGAATCTTTTGGTCGTACAGGGCGGCTACGAGGATTTGCTGGCGCTGGATCTGCCGGATGACGTGCGTCTGGCCATCGAGCAGGCGCAGGTTTTCGACAGCGCTGCCGATGAAGCCTACCCTCGGTTCTACGCCTCACGGCGAAATTACGACATCGCCCAGGGGCTGGACAGCAACGGCAAAAGCCGCAGCGGCGTGCTCGAACAATCCTGGCGCATGGGCGGCGCCAGCAGCGCGGAAGTGGCGGCGCTGCAAAGTTTCGTCAACGACCCGACGATGCGCGCGATCCGTGTGTCTTCGGTGGAAACCTATATCGATCAGCCGTTGCCGGCGGACGCCATCGAGGTGTATCGCGGCCCGGCCGAGAACAGCGAATTTCTCCTCAAATACGTAACGGTCAAATCTTATGACGGCTAGAAGCGAAAGCATTCAAATCGACATTGATGATGAACAGATGAGCGGGACATTTCTCAGTCCCAAATCGAAAGTGCCGGGGGTGTTGTTTGTCCACGGTTGGGGCGGTAGCCAGGAGCGCGATCTGGAACGGGCCAAAGGCATCGCCGGCCTCGGCTGTGTGTGTCTGACTTTTGACTTGCGTGGCCACACGGGCGGCACCGGGATTGCGCTGACTCGAGTCAGCCGCGAAGACAATCTGCGCGATTTGCTGGCGGCCTATGACCGCTTGCTTTCACACCCGGCGCTCGACACGTCGGCGATCGCCGTGGTCGGCACCAGTTATGGCGGTTATCTGGCCGCAATCCTCACATCTTTACGCCCTGTGCGCTGGCTGGCGCTGCGGGTGCCAGCGCTGTATCGCGATGAGCAATGGCACACGCCCAAGCGCGACCTGGACAAGGCTGACCTGCGTGATTATCGCGGCTCGCTGGTGCGCGCCGACAGCAATCGGGCGCTGCATGCCTGCTCGCAATTCACCGGAGACGTTTTGCTGGTGGAATCGGAAACCGATGACTACGTGCCGCACGCGACGATCATGAGCTATCGCGCGGCGTGCCAGCAGACACATTCGCTGACCCATCGGATCATTGATGGTGCGGATCATGCGTTGAGTGAGCCGGTTTCGCAGCAGGCTTACACGTCTATTCTGGTCGACTGGATTACCGAAATGGTCGTTGGCGAGCGGTTGAGCATTATCCAGTCTTCATAGGCAGTGGTGTTCTCTCGGACGCCTTCGCGAGCAGGCTCGCTCCCACAGGGGGCGCATTTCAAATGTGGGAGCGAGCCTGCTCGCGAAGAGGCCGGCAACTGCAAAACAGAATCAGGACGGTGTTTTCTGGATCCGCAACGACTTGGCCTTCGCCTCCACCAACAAATACATCACCAGCGTAATCAGCAACGGCAGCAGAAAATAAATCGCCCGATACGCCAGCAACCCCGCCACCAGGCTGCCCCGCGACGCCTCATGTTGCAGCAGCGCAACGAACACCGCTTCCAGCACCCCAAGCCCTGCCGGGATATGCGTGATGACTCCGGCAATCGCACTGATCAGCAACACGCCGAGCACCAACGGATAGTCGAGTTTGCCCGGCAGCAGGGTGAAGATCACTGCCGCCATCAACGACCAGTTCAACGCGCCCAGCAGCAGTTGCAACACCGCCATGCGCAGCGACGGCAGATTGATCTCCACACCACGGATCGACCATTCGCGACGTTTGGAAAACTGACACGCCGCGAGATAGCCGGCGCTGATCAGCAGCAGCACCACACCGATGCCTTGCAGCGCCGTGGTGCTGACTTTCCAGCCCGGCGGCATGCTCACCAACCCGCTGCTGAAAACGACGCCGGCGATGGTCATGTAGCCGAACCAGTTGGTCGCCAGGCTCAGGCCGAGAATCTTGGCGATGTTGCTTTTGCTCACGCCCAGTCGTGAGTACAGCCGATAACGCATGGCGATCCCGCCGACCCATGCGCTGAGGTTGAGGTTGAACGCGTAGCTGATGATGCCTACCGGCAAGATCTGCTTCCAGGTCAGGTCCTGACGGATGTAGGTACGGCCGATCAGGTCGAAACTGGCATAGGTGAGAAAGCTCAGCAGGGTCAGGCTGGCGGCGATGATCAGCGTACGCACCTTGAAATCGGCAAGGGTTTGCAGCACTTCGGCCCATTCGATACGCCGGGCGAACATCGTCAGCAGCACGATCAGCGCCAGGAAAAACAGTACGGTCAGCGGACGCTTCCATTTGCTCCAGCGTGAGTGAGTCGCTGGCGCCGAATGCGCAGACGCAGTGGCTTCGGAGCGGCTCATGAGTGATCACCTCGAAACGGCTTGAGCCTGGGTTTGTGCGCTGGCAGCCAACCGGCCATCGCCGGAAAATGCCGCAGAAAGTGGAACACCAGAAAACCCACGGTCATGTGCCAGATGCGTCCACGCGGCGACTTGCCAGCGTCCATGGCTTTGCAGTGGTTCTGGCTGAGGTCTTCGAGGCGGCGGAACAGTTCCTGATTGAACACGCGATCGCGGATCAGCACGTTGGCTTCCAGGTTGAGCGACAGGCTCAGCGGGTCGAGATTGCTCGAGCCGACGGTGCTCCATTCGTCATCCACCAACGCGACTTTGCCGTGCAGCGGACGTTGGCAATATTCGTGAATCTGCACGCCGGCCTTGAGTAAATAGTCATAAGTCATGCGCGCCGCGAGTTTGGCCACCAGCATGTCCGGCTGGCCTTGCAGGATCAGCCGCACCTCTACGCCGCGCCGTGCCGCGTTGCGGATCTCGCGCAGCAAGCGATAGCCGGGAAAAAAGTAGGCGTTGGCAATCACCACGCGACGCTTGGCGCGGCGTAACACCTGCAAATACACGTCTTCGATATCGCTCCTGTGCTGGTCGTTGTCACGAAACACCAGGCGCACCTGGCCGTCGTGATCGCTGAACGCCATTTCGGCGCGACGCTGGCGCCGGCGTTGCCACCAGAACCTCGCGCGTCCGGGGCGGCCGCTTTGCAGCAAGGCGAAATGATGAATGTCCGCCACCGCCGGGCCCTGGATTTCGACCGAATAATCCTGCTTGGCTTCCGGGCCGAAATCGGCCAGATGGTCGCCGGAGAAATTGATCCCGCCAATGAACGCGATCAGGCCGTCTACCACCACAATCTTGCGATGCAAACGGCGGAACCAGTTGGTCCGAATGCCCAAATGTTTGGGGGCCGGATCAAACATCTGCAGATGCACTCCGGCCTCGCTCAATGCGGCGAGGTAACCGGTGGTCAGCTCGCCACAGCCGAAGCCGTCGAGGCTGACGGTGGTGCGCACGCCACGGCGGGCGGCATCGATCAGAATCTCCTGCAACTCCTTGCCGACCTTGTCTTCGAAAACGATGAAGGTCTCCAGCAGGATTTCACTCTTGGCCGCACGCATCGCTGCGAACACGCGGGGGAAATATTCCTCGCCGTTTTCCAGCAACTCGATACGGTTGTTGCCCTGCCAGACATACTCGACATCGACCTGGCCGGGTTGGCGTACCGGCGGGTTGATGCTGACCGGTTCCACGGCGGATTTCTCCAGCGGTGCGCTGTTCATAGTTCGATCTCCACCGATAACGGTGCGTGGTCGGAAAGGTGGGACCAAGGCCGATTGGCCAGGACTTTCGGCTGGCTGGCCTTGAGGTTGCGCACGTAGATGCGGTCAAGCCGCAGCGTCGGTAATCGCGCCGGAAAGCTGCGCGCCGGTTTGCCTTGGTGCTCGGCGAACACTTCACGCAGGCCGCAGGGCTTTAGTAGCGCGTCGGCGCGCTGGCGCCAGTCGTTGAAGTCGCCGGCGACAATCACCGCAGCGTCGTCCGGCAGCTCGGCCAAGCGTTGCATGAGCAAGTTCAGCTGTTCGTTGCGATGGCTTTCGCGCAGGCCCAAATGCACGCAGATCGCATGCACTTCCGTGCCGTCGCCGGGCAGGCGCAGCACGCAATGCAACAAGCCACGGTTTTCGTGGCCGCTGATCGATACGTCGAGGTTGTCGTGGCGGATGATCTGGAATTTCGACAGCAGCGCATTGCCGTGATCGCCTTCGGGGTACACCGCGTTGCGCCCGTAGGCGAACTGCGGCCAGAGGCTGTCGGCAAGAAACTCGTACTGCGGCATCGTCGGCCAATTGGTGTAGCGCTTGGGATGATGCTCGTGGGTGCCGTGAACTTCCTGCAAAAACACCACGTCCGCCGCCACGCTGCGCACGGCCTCGCGCAACTCCGGCAGGATGAAACGCCGGTTGAGTGCGGTGAAGCCCTTGTGGGTATTGACCGTGAATACGGTGAAACTGCGTACCGATGGCGCAACGACGGAACCTTCGTCGGTGAAGCCAACCGGCTCTGAAATACTCATGCCAACACTCCTTCGCCAGCGGGTTCTCCGGGAGTGGTTGTCAGGTCTTCATCGAGGTCGAATCGATGCAGCAAGTTGCGTGCGTCGTAGGGCGCACGCACTTTGATGTCGTTGTCGAAATAGCAGAACACTTCGCGGGATTTGCGCGCGCGCGGTTTCAGGCGCGGGGCGATCAGGTGGGCATCTTGCGGTTGCTGGCCGTGATGCCAGGAATCGATGCGATCGGCCCAGCGTTTGAGCGCTGGCGCGGTATAGCCGCTGGCATAAAGTTCTTCGGCGCCGTGCAGGCGCAGATAGACGAAGTCACTGGTGAGGTCTTCGCGATACGGCCATTTACCGGCGGTGTCGGCGATCACCAGTGCTGTGTTGTGGCGTTTCAACATCCGCACGAAGTCGGCGTCGATAAAGCTTTCATGGCGAATTTCTACGGCGTGGCGCAGCGGCTTTTTGCGCCAGGCTTTCATGCTGGCGTGGCCGTGCAAGTGACCATCGTGCTGGTGGGCGAGGGTGGCGGCGGCTTCAGTGTCGTGGGGTAGCAGGGCGAGGAAGTGTTCGAAGCGTTCGGCGTCGAATTTGAAGTTCGGCGGGAACTGCCAAAGGATCGGCCCAAGCTTTTCCTTCAGTTCAAGAATGCCGGAGGCGAAGAAGTTCGCCAGCGGTTTTTCGATCTCGCGCAGGCGACGGATGTGGGTGATGAACCGTGGTGCCTTGACGCTGAAGACGAAGTCGTCGGGTGTTTCGGCGTACCACTGGGCGTAGCGCTCCGGCCGTTGCAGGGCGTAGAACGATCCATTGATCTCGATGCTGTTGACCGCCCGTGATGCGAATTGCAATTCGCGTTTCTGGGCCAGTCCCTTTGGGTAGAAATCCCCGCGCCACGGCTCGTAGCGCCAGCCGGAAATACCGATGTGAATCGTCGCCATGCCGCCCTCCCGTCGAAAGTCCTCGTACAGCCTCTGTCTGTTGATGACTGCGGGCGGTTCGGGAAAGTTTCGACGGTATTACCGACGGTACATTTTCGAGAGCAGCGTGAATCCCAATGTGGGGGCGGGCTGGCTCGCGAAGGCGGTGGGTCAGCCCAAGGATATGCTGAATGACACCACGCCTTCGCGAGCAAGCCCGCTCCCACAGGGATTTGTAATCCACCATGAGATTTGCGCTGGCTCTGGCCCGTCTCCGCGAAGTTCCTATTCGTCAGGGAGAGGGCCAGGGTGAGGGGCTCGTGAACTTGCCGCCCAAATATCGATCAGTTCCTTACAGGTTCAGCCACGGGAGATCGGAGTTTTGTCCAGGTTCAGGATCGCTACTCTGCTAGGAGCATTGTTGTTTCTCGGTGCCAGTGAAATCGACGCCGCCGCGCTGCCGGGTCTTCCTGCCGCCACAGAGGAGGCGGCCAAACCCGAACCGATTGTCCAGGGCGGATTGCTCGGCGCCATCAGTTCGAGCATTGACGACGTTCAAGACAAGCTCGACCTCAACGAACACCTGGTCGACGCCTGGCGCCTGCGTGCCGACCGCGCGGCCGACGAAGTCTACAAACTGGTCAACCAGCCGTCGAACCGCTCAGGCTGGAGCGTCGGTGGAGACTTCCTGATGCTGTCAGGTGTGTGGCTTGGCACCTTTGCATTGCTGACCGTGCTCGGCAGCCTGTCGGCCAAACGTCTGCGCGAAAGTCGCTGGTTTCGCACGCGCCAGCGCAGTCAGGATCTGCTCGGCTACCTGCTGCCCTACACCGTACCGGCACTGATCTGTCTACCGCTGACGTTGTACGTCAGCCACTTCTTGCAGGCCTCCGTCGGTCGCGCGCTGGCGCTGTGTTTTGCCTACGCGACCAGCAGCGGCATCTTTTCCACGTCGATGCTGCTGTGCGTGGTGGTGATGTTCAACGTCGGCCACAAACGCCCGGCCGCGCGGATCATTCGCGATTACTGCCCGCGTCCGCTGTTTCTGATCGGCTTTCTCGCCGCCCTCAGCGATGCACTGACCAGCCCGCAGATCGCCCGGCAACTGGGCGGCAATATCACCAGCAGTGTCGCGGTGTTCACCGGGCTGATTGCCTCAGTCATCTTTGGCTTGCTGGTGATTCGTCTGCGCCGCCCGGTGGCGCATCTGATCCGTAATCGACCGCTGGCCCAGCGCCTGAAACAGCCGTCATTGCAGGAGTCACTGCGGATTTTTTCCGGGTTGTGGTACTGGCCTATCGTGCTGATGGTGCTGGTGTCGGCGGTGAGTCTGATCGGCATTGGCGAAGACAATCAAAAAGCCCTGCGTTGCGCGCTGTTCACTACTGTTCTGCTGATTGGCACGGTGTTTCTCAGCACCATCCTCCAGCACTTGTTCAAGTCGCGTAAAGCCGCAGCGCTTCAGCGCAGCAGTGCCTACAAAGAGCGGTTTCTCAGCCTGTTGCACGCCTTGCTGCGGATCGTCATCGCGATTGCTTTCATCGATATCCTCGGTCGGATCTGGGGCGTGTCGCTGCTCGATTTCGCCCAGAGCAGCACGGTTGGCCGGGCGATCAGCAATGCCCTGAGCAGCATCGGTCTGATCTTCCTGGTGACGTGGCTGCTGTGGGTGGTGCTCGACACGGCGATTCAGGAAGCGCTGAAACCTCCGGTCAGCAAACGTGCGGCGCGCCAGCCCAGCACCCGGGTGAAAACCATCCTGCCGCTGCTGCGCAACGCGATCAAAATCATCTTGGTGGTGATCTGCGCGATCACCACCATGGCCAATCTGGGGATCAACGTGGCGCCGTTACTGGCCGGTGCCGGTGTGGTCGGTCTGGCCATCGGTTTCGGTTCGCAGCAGTTGGTTCAGGACGTGATCACCGGTTTGTTCATCATCATCGAAGACACCCTGTCGATTGGCGATTGGGTGGTGCTCGATTCCGGGCATGCCGGCACGGTGGAAGGGCTGACCATCCGCACCCTGCGCCTGCGTGACGGCAAGGGTTTTGTGCACTCGGTGCCGTTCGGCCAGATCAAGGCGGTGACCAATCAATCACGGCAATTTGCCTTTGCGTTCTTCTCGGTGCAGTTCACTTATGACACCGATGTGGAAAAAGCCATCGAGTTGATCCGCGAGACCGGCGATTCGATCCGTGAAGACCCGTTCCTCAAGTACAACCTGCAAGGGCCGCTGGATGTGTTTGGGGTGGACAGGATGGATCTCAACGGCGTGGTGCTGACGGCGCAGTTCCGCACGGTGTCAGGTGGGCAATATGCGGTGAGCCGGGCGTTCAACCAGCGTCTGAAGAAGCTTGTGGATAACAGTCCGTGGGTGCATTTTGCGCAGACTTATCCACAGCAGGTTTTGTTGCCCAAGCGTCAGCCGGCAGATGATGTGACGCCGGAGCATCCCTCAGTGGTGTTGCCGCAGCAATCGCCGATTCAATAGCGATTTATCGGGTGGCGCCGCCGGCCACTTCGCGAACAGGCCCGTTGCAACACTACAAATCCCGGCCATCGACACTTTACGGGTGACGGTTGCGCACTAAACCCGCAAAATGCAACGATTCCGGCAATGATCGACGACGGCACCACAAGTCCCGTCGCCAAAGCCATCGTTCCTATCAGACTGGGCCTGCTGACTCTATGCGAATGCGCCTTATGTTACTGGGCGGCGGAAATGCCCTTGGGCAGGCGCTGATTCGCCTCGGTGCGGAAGAAGACATCGGTTTCCTCGCCCCCCGCCCGCCCGAAGACGGCTGGGATGCCGCGAGCCTGACGCAACTGCTCGACGACACCCGTCCCGATGCGTTGATCAACCTCGCCTACTATTTCGACTGGTTCCAGGCCGAGACTGTCAGCGAAAGCCGCATGGCCGGGCAGGAACGCGCCATTGAGCGTCTGGCCGAACTGTGCCAACACCACAACATCGTCCTCGTGCAGCCATCCAGTTATCGGGTGTTCGACGGCTCGCGTGCCACCGCCTACAGCGAAAAAGACGAACCGGTGCCCTTGGGTCTGCGCGGTCAGGCACTGTGGCGGATCGAACAAAGTGTTCGCGCCACCTGCCCGCAGCACGTGTTGCTGCGTTTCGGCTGGCTGCTCGACGACAGCCCCGATGGCACCCTGGGACGTTTCCTCGCCCGCGCCGAACAACCGGAAGAGTTGCTCATGGCCGATGATCGCCGTGGCAATCCGACTCCGGTCGACGACGCCGCACGGGTGATTATTTCGGTGCTCAAGCAACTCGACTGCGCGGCGCCGCTGTGGGGTACCTATCACTACGCCGGCCACGAAGCGACCACACCGCTGGCGCTGGGCCAGGCGATTCTGACCGAGGCCCGCAGCCTGCACGCACTGGCCATCGAAGCACCGACCGCCCAGGCTCACGCCGCGCGGCCGGACGCTGCCGAGGAACCGCAACACGCGGTGCTCGCCTGCAAGAAAATTCTGCACACTTTCGGGATCAAGCCGCGCGCCTGGCGTGCCGCACTCCCGGGCTTACTGGATAGGTTTTATCGTCATGGCTGAAGGCCCTGTATTAATCACCGGTGGCGCCGGTTTCATTGGCTCGCACCTCACCGATGCCTTGCTCGCCAAGGGCCACTCGGTACGCATTCTGGATGATCTGTCGACCGGCAAGCGCAGCAACCTGCCGCTGGACAATCCTCGGGTTGAACTGATTGTCGGCGATGTCGCCGATGCGACTCTGGTCTCCAAGGCGATGCAAGGTTGCAGCGCTGTCGCGCATCTGGCGGCCGTGGCCTCGGTACAGGCGTCAGTGGATGATCCGGTGAAGACTCACCAGAGCAACTTCATCGGTACGCTAAATGTCTGCGAAGCCATGCGTCTGTGGGGGGTTAAACGTGTGTTGTACGCCTCCAGTGCGGCGGTGTACGGCAACAACGGCGAGGGCGAGTCGATTGACGAAGACACGCCAAAGGCTCCGCTGACGCCTTATGCTTCGGACAAACTGGCCGGCGAGCATTACTTCGACTTCTACCGCCGCCAGCATGGTCTGGAACCGGCGATTTTCCGCTTCTTCAACATCTTCGGCCCGCGTCAGGATCCGTCCTCACCGTATTCCGGGGTGATCAGCATCTTCAGCGAACGCGCGCAGAAAGGCCTGCCGATCACCGTGTTCGGCGATGGCGAGCAGACGCGCGACTTCCTCTATGTCGAGGATCTGGTTGACTTGTTGGTGCAGGCGATCGAAAAGCCTGTTGTCGAAACCGGCGCAGTGAACGTCGGCTGGAATCAGGCGATGAGCCTCAAGCAGATGCTCGCAGAACTGCAAAAGGTCGTTGGCGAGTTGCCTCCCGTCAGCTACGGTTCGGCACGCTCCGGCGACATCCGCCACTCGCGGGCGAACAACGCTCGTTTGCTGGAGCGGTTCACGCTGCCAGAGCAGACGCCGATGAGCGTTGGGCTGGCTCGGTTGCTCGGAAAATAGCATTACCGCAGACATGAAAAAGGCGCCTTTTGACAGGCGCCTTTTTCACGGCCGGAATATGTCGCTGTTCCTGTGGCGAGGGGCGTTTGCCCCGGTCAACCGCAAAGCAGTTGCCGTCAGTTCAAGCTGCTCACCACCAAGCCTCATTCACCACCACGTGAACGTTCGCTAAATCGGCTTAGAACTTATAGCCCAAACCCACCATGTAGATGAACGGATCAACATCCACGTTCACCCGTGCCCGAGTACCCGGCGCCACGGCGTTGTTCTCAACAGTCGCGCGAGTATCGATGTCGATGTAGCGTACCTGGGCGTTGAGCATGATGTTGTCGGTCAGCATGTAATCCGCACCGACCTGCCAGGCCAGACCCCAAGAGTTTTTCGCCTTGAAGTTGCTGAAGCCGTTGGACTGCGCCTCACTGCCGACGTGTTCGTCGTAGATCCAGGTGTAGTTGATACCGCCACCGACATACGGTTGGAACGGCGACTTCGAATCCAGCGGGTAGTAGACGACGCTGAGGGTCGGTGGCAGGTGTTTCAGCGTACCGAGCTTGCCATTGGCCGCTGGCAGGGCAGTGCCTTTGATCTTCACGTCATGTTCAAACGGGGTGGCGGCCAGCAACTCGATGCCGACGTGGTCAGTGAGCATGTAGGCGAAGTTCAGGCCCAGTTGAGTGTCGCTGCTCATGGTCGCCTTGCCGCCCAGATTGGTGCCGCTCAACGGGCCCTGATCGACCTTGACGTTGGAGCTGTCAGCCTTCGGGTTGACGGTGATTGCACCGGCACGGATCAGGATGTCACCGGCATCGTGAGCGTGGGCGAGCGGGGCTGCGAGCGCGAGGGCAACCAGCGAGGCGCTGAGCAAGGACTTGTTCATGGGGGCTCCGAAAGGACGTTAAAAGTTTCTGATGTCCTATGGTACGAAGCCAACTGATACGGTCTTTTGACTCAGCTCAATGAAACAGTGAAGGAGCGGGTTTTTGTGGAGCCTTTGCCGGCCTCTTCGCGAGCAGGCTCGCTCCCACCCTGGAAGGTGATCACCTGTGGGAGCGAGCCTGCTCGCGAAGACGATGGATCAATCAACACAAAACTGCCGGATTCACTCCGGCAGCTCATACACATAAATCTTGTCGGCATCCATTTGATACCCGGCATCCGCCAGTTCGCTGCTCGACGCTTTGACCTGCAACGGCCCCTCGACCCAATACGGCTGATACAGCTCATCAAGCTTCACGCCCAACTCGCTTTTCACATGCACGATCTGGTTCGACGGCGGCGGCGGCACATGGATGCAGGCGCCGAAATACGGCACCAGCAAAAAGTCCGTGGTGCGTCCTTCTTCATTGACTTCCAGCGGCACGATGTAACCCGGCAGACGGATGTTCTGACCGTCGAGGCCCTTGACCACCGGTGCATTCGGCATGTCCTGTTTCGCGGCTGGCGCGGATTCGGCCGACAGCGCATCGCTCATCTTCGACAGATCGTGCAGCGGGGTCATGTTCGGCACTTCCGGCGCGGCGTCCGGCGGGATCATTTCCGACCAGGTCAAATCTTTCGGCGCTGCCGCCCACACGGGCAGGGCAACCAGCAACAGCAGCGCAAGCAAGGCGCGGGGCATGGGGAACATCCTCATAAACGGATCGACAGGCCATCGGCCAAGGATTGGCGATACGCGCGCCAGGCCGGCACGCTGCCCATCAGCAGCGCGGCCGCCAGAATGCCACCGAGCAGCGTCCATTCATACTCGCTCGGCCATGCCAGCGGCAGGAACAAACCGTAATTGGCCTGCACGTAGCCCTGCGCGGCGGCGATGCCGATGTACAGCAACGCCAGACCTGCGATGACGCCGGTCAGCGCCAAAGCAAACGCTTCCAGCACCAGCAGACTCGCAATGTGCCATGGCCGCGCACCGACCGAACGCAGAATCGCCATCTCGCGGCGCCGCTCGTTGAGGCTGGTGAGAATCGCCGTGAGCATGCCGATCAACCCGGTCAACACCACAAACAACGAGACCACGAACAGCGCTTTTTCAGCGGTGCTCATCAGGCTCCACAACTCCTGCAACGCCACGCCCGGCAGGATCGCCAGCATCGGTTCGCCGCGGAATTCGTTGATCTCGCGTTGCAGCGCGAAAGTGGAAATCTTGCTGTTGAGGCCAAGCATGAACGCGGTGATGGCTTGCGGCGTCAGGTCCATGTTGCGCGCCTGATCGGCCGTGATGCGGCCGTTGTCCCGAGCCGGCACGCCGTTGTGCCAGTCGATGTGAATTGCCTCCATACCGCCGAGGCTGATGTGCAACGTGCGATCCACCGGGGTGCCCGTGCGCTTGAGAATGCCGACCACGGTGAACGGTTTGTCGTCGTGCTTGACCAGACTGATTGCCGCCACACCGTGAGCTAACACAAGTTTGTCGCCGAGCTTGTAATGCAGCGCTTCGGCGACTTCGGCGCCGAGCACCACTTCGAACGGATCGGTGGCAAAGGCACGACCGTCGGCCAAGGCCAAGTGTTGCTGACGACCATACTGGTAATGCTCGAAGTAGGCTTCGGTGGTGCCCATCACCCGATAACCGCGATGGGAATCGCCGAGGGACATCGGGATCGCCCACTTCACTTTCGGGTTATTGGCGAAGTGTTCGAAGCTGTCCCAACGGATATTGTTGGTGGCGTTGCCGATACGGAATACCGAGTACAGCAAGAGGTTCACCGAACCGGAACGGGCGCCGACAATCAGGTCGGTGCCGCTGATGGTGCTGGCGAAACTGGCTTTAGCCTCGGTGCGCACCCGTTCGACGGCGAGCAGCAAGCAGACCGACAGGGCGATGGCGAATGCGGTAAGCAACGCGGTGAAGCGGCGGTTGGCCAGGCTGGCCATGGCCAGACGAAACAGATACATCTCAGACCTCGGCAGACGTGGCGGCGCGATTGAGTTCGGCCAGGGACAGGTGACGGTCGAACAGCGGCGCCAGGCTCTGGTCGTGGCTGACGAACAGCAGGCTTGAACCGGCCTCGCGGCATTCGGCGAACAAGAGGCGGATGAAGTTTTCCCGGGCGTCGTAATCCAACGCAGAAGTTGGCTCGTCAGCGATCACCAGCTCCGGTTGGCCGATCAAGGCACGGGCAGCGGCGACCCTTTGTTGCTGGCCGATCGACAGCGAATCGGCGCGGCGACTGAGGAGGCTTTCGTCCTTCAAACCCAGATGGGCGAGCAGGGTGGCGGCGGCTTGATCGACGCTGCCGTGACGCTGCTTCGCCCGTTCGGCACGCAATTTGGAGAAGTAGCAGGGCAGTTCGACGTTCTCGCGTACCGAGAGAAAAGGCAGCAGGTTGAACTGCTGGAAGATGTAGCCGGTGTGATCGACGCGGAAAGTATCGCGGGCGCCAGCAGACAGTGCGGTCAGTTCCTGGCCGAGCAGGCGGATGCTGCCGCGATCAGGTTTCTGCACACCGCCGAGCAGGCCCAGGAGGGTGGTCTTGCCGCTGCCGCTGGGGCCTTTGAGAAACAGGGTTTCACCCGCTTCCAGGCGAAACGCCGGGATATCCAGCAGCGGCGGGTGGCCGGGCCAACTGAAGCCCAGGTCGGACAGTTCGATGAGTGCTTGGGTCATGGCGCCGATTTCATGGAAATGAACACTTAACCCCTGTGGGAGCGGGCTTGCTCGCGAATACGGTGTGTCAGTCAACATAGATTTGTCTGATTCACCGTATTCGCGAGCAAGCCCGCTCCCACAGGGGATTTTTCGGTGTGATCAGAACTTCAGCGCAGCAGCCTTGGCCGTCACTTCGGTGCCTTGCTGGCCGCTGGCGCTGATCAGTTGTACCTGAATTTTCTGTGTCGCCGGAAAGGTGTTGAAAATGTTCGCCAGATCCAGCGTCTTCAGTGCGCCCGGAGCTGCGCACTTGAACTGATAGTGCGCGTGGATTTCGCTGTGATCGTGGTGATGCGCGTGGCCGTCCTTGTCCGCTTCATCGTCGTCGTGATCATCGGCATCCGGCTTGTCACCGAACAACGGGCTCTCCAGCTCCTGACTGACCACTTTGCAACCGGCGGCGGCTGGCAGGTTGAACAGGGCCAGAGGGTTTTCCAGTTTTGTGCGGGCTGCTGCGACCTTGGCTTTATCGGCATCGCTGGTGGCCGCGTGTTCGAAACCGACGAGGTTCATCGCCGGGCTTTCCAGCTCCAGTTCCAGAGTCTGGCCATCCAGCGCGGCGTTCAAACGACCGACGCCATGTTCATGCGCGCCGAGGCTGCCGTGTTCATGATCGTGGTCATGCTCATCGGCAGCATGGGCGATGGCCAGCGGCAACAGGGCAAACGGCAAAGCGAGCAACAGACGACGCATGGCGGTCTCCGGGAAGTAAAGTGAATAGTTTGTTATGTAATCTTATAACGAAAGTGTGCAGAGTTTGCCCGGCTGCTTGGCGTTGCACAAGTCCCATGGGAGCATGCAGGTCAGATAGGTGCAGGAGTGAACTCAATGTTGCGGATACGCGGAACCGTCGGTGACGTGCCGGTGGATTTGACGGTGGAGCTGGATGACAGCGATTGGGCGAAGCTGGGCTCGGCCCTTGGTGGGCAGCCAGCGATTGTGCAAGCGGCGACCGCTGCGGCTCCGGCGGCGAAACCGCAGAATCAGGACGATGCGTTGTGGCAGGTTGCCAGGGATTTGCTGCGCAAGGCCGGGCAACTCAGCGGGCCTGATCTGCTCGAGCAACTGGAAGGCCTGACCGGCAGCGCGGTGTCAGGCAAGCGCCTGCTGGTACGACTGCGCCACAGTTCGGACGTAAAAGTGGTGAGCGGCGGGGATACGCCGCTTTACAGCTGGATCGAATAGAGCGCCAAAGCAAGAGATCGCAGCCTGCGGCAGCTCCTACAGGGTTAACGCATGAACCCCATGTAGGAGCTGCCGCAGGCTGCGATCTTTTGATCTTAATAAAGCGCAGCGAACATCTTGCGACGGTAAACACCCACCAAAGGGTGATCGTTGCCCAACAGCTCAAACACCTGCAGCAAAGTCTTGTGCGGCAAACCTTCGCCATAGCTGCGGTTGCGGATGAACAGCTTGAGCAGCGCCTCCAGCGCCGCCTCGTACTGTTGACGCGCCAGTTGCTGGATCGCCAGTTGATACACCGCTTCATCGTCCTGCGGATCTTTCGCCAAGCGTGCTTTCAGATCAGCAGCGTCCGGCAGGTCCCGCGCCAGTCCGAGAAACTTGATCTGCGCCTTGGCTCCGGCGAGCGCGGCTTTGTGCTCATCGCTCTTGACCGCGTCGAGCACGGTTTGCGCTTCGTCCAGTTCGCCGCGTTCGGTCAGGCAACGAGCGTAAAGGATCAAGGCTTTAGCGTTGGTGTTGTCTTCATTGAGCATGACCACCAGCGCGGCTTCGGCATCGGCGTAACGACCGTCGTCGAACAAGGCCTGAGCCTGTTCGAACGGATCGGCAGCAGTTGGCGGTGGCATCTGCACATGCGGTTCGAGCAAGGCACGTACGGCGGATTCCGGTTGCGCGCCGGCAAAACCGTCGACCGGTTGCCCATCCTTGAACAGCACCACGGTCGGCAGGCTACGAATGCCGAAGCGGGCGACGATGTCCTGCTCGATGTCGCAGTTGACCTTGGCCAGCAGCAACTCGCCCTGATAGCTCTCGGCAATGCCTTGCAGCATCGGCATCAACGCCTTGCACGGCGCGCACCACTCGGCCCAGAAATCCACCAGCACGGGTTTGTTAAAGGAAGCCTCGATCACCGACTGGTCGAAATCGGCAGTCGTGGCGTCGAAGATGTACGGCGTTGGCTCACTCATGGGGGATCTCGTAGAAGCGTGGATGGGGCAACTATACGGCTTGGCGGGGGGTGGCCGGAAGCGGGGCGGGTTTTAGAGGTGTGTCGCCGGGGAGGACGCCTTCGCGAGCAGGCTCGCTCCCACATTGGATCTCTGTCGTTCATAAAACCCCTGTGGGAGCGAGCCTGCTCGCGAAGCTTTTAGCTAGCGCCGCGCATGGTAAAGGCTGACATGTCTGAACTCTTCCGGCTCTGCCAGATCCGGCAAGGTCATCGCCTCCAGCATCTCAATGCGCTCATACAACGGATGGCGAAAATCCCTGACCCGCGAATCGGCCACCAGCGCTTCACGGCCCCGGCTGAGAAACGCATCAAGCAACGGCAGGTTCGCCCGGTCATACAACACATCCGCCACCAGAATCAGATCAAAACGATCCGCTTCGGCGAAGAAATCCGTCGAATAACTCATCTGCACATCATTGAGTTCGGCATTCGCCCGGCACGCGGCAATCGCCAACGGATCGAGATCGCAGGCCACCACTTCCAGCGCCCCGGCCTTCACCGCCGCAATCGCGGCGATGCCGGAGCCGGCGCCGAAGTCCAGCACGCGCTTGCCGCGTACCCATTCGGGAAACTCCGCCAGATAACGCGCCACTGCCAAGCCGCTGGCCCAGCAAAAACTCCAGTACGGCGGCTCGTGCAGAATCCGTTGGGTTTCTTCCTGGCTGAATTCGCGCGCCATGTTGTCGCCGTCGATCAGCCACAACTGCAAATCGGTGTCCGGCAACGCACAGGCTTTCAGTCTGGCGTCGCCGAGCAGTTCACCCAACGCCTGTTGCAGGTCGAGCGGTGCATTCATGGTGCTTTGACGAATTGCAGTTGGCCCAATGCCTGAGTGGTCGGCTGGGTAATGGTTTGTGACGGCAGATGCAGGATCAACTGGCCGGACTGACTGGCGCGACCGCGCAATTCAACCCGCGCCCCGGCCGGGAAGGCCTCGGGGTTGAAGCGCACGTGGAACGGCAGAATCTGGTTGTTGCCGATCAGGCTGGAACTGGCGAGCAATTGCTGCGGGCGATCCTTTGCATCGATCACCAGCAGTGCCAGTTCGACTTCGGCGCCGGCCGGCACGCCTTGCAGGGTGCCGCTCAGCTCACGTTGATAGGCTGGCAGCGGGCCGAGGTCGGCGGCCTCTCTGGCTTTTTTCTGCGCCTGTTGTGGTGCGGGGCCTGGGGTCGGCGGCTGAGGCTTGGGTGCATCGCTGCCACAAGCCACCAGCAGGCTGAAAAGACTGAGCAAAACGAGCGGACGTATCGGCATTGGCAGCTCCGGCAAAATGAAATCCATGGATCAAACGATCATGCCAGTCTGTATACCGCAAACCCTATGGCTTGTCTTGCCACCGGGATGCGCTACCATGGCCCTCCCTTTTTTTGTTGCCAGCCACCATGCACTGTCCCTTCTGCGGTGCCAACGACACCAAGGTCATCGACTCGCGTCTGGTCGCCGAGGGCGAACAGGTGCGCCGCCGGCGTGAATGCCTGGCCTGCGGCGAACGTTTCACGACGTTCGAGACGGCCGAACTGGTGTTGCCGCGCCTGATCAAAACCGATGGCAGCCGCCAGCCGTTCGACGAAGAAAAGCTCCGCGCGGGCATGCAACGCGCCCTGGAGAAACGTCCGGTAAGCGTCGAGCGCCTCGAATCCTCTCTGGTTCACATCAAGCACAAGCTGCGCGCCACCGGCGAGCGCGAGGTCAAATCCCTCGTGGTCGGCGAACTGGTGATGGCCGAGCTGCAAAAGCTTGATGAAGTCGCCTACATCCGGTTCGCTTCGGTCTACAAACGCTTCCAGGACCTCAACGAATTCCGCGAAGAGATCGACCGCCTCGCCCGCGAACCGGTGAAAGAATGACCAGCGCCGCCGAGCAGGCCATCCTCGACGCCCGTTTCATGGCACGCGCGCTGGAACTGGCGCGCAAAGGTCACTACACCACGCATCCTAATCCCCGGGTTGGCTGCGTGGTGGTGCGCGACGGGCAGATCGTCGGCGAAGGCTGGCACGAACGCGCTGGCGAACCCCACGCCGAAGTCCATGCCTTGCGCGCTGCCGGTGAACTGGCCCGGGGCGCCACTGCTTACGTGACTCTCGAACCTTGCAGCCACCATGGCCGTACGCCGCCGTGCGCCGAGGCGCTGGTGAATGCCGGCGTCGGCCGGGTGGTCGCGGCGATGCGTGATCCGAATCCGCAAGTGGCGGGCCGTGGCTTGCAGCGTCTGGCCGATGCCGGCATCGCGACCGAAAGCGGCGTGCTGGAAGCTGAAGCGCGCAAGCTCAATCAAGGTTTTCTGAAACGCATGGAACACGGCTTGCCGTTCGTGCGGGTCAAGTTGGCCATGAGTCTCGACGGCCGTACGGCGATGGAGAGCGGTGAGAGCCAGTGGATCACCGGCCCGGCCGCACGTTCGGCGGTACAGCGTTTGCGCGCCCAGGCGGCAGTGGTGCTGACCGGTGCCGACACAGTGCTGGCCGATGGCGCGCGCCTGACCGTGCGTGCTGAAGAGCTGGGGCTGGATGCCGGGCAAAGCGCATTGGCCATGAGCCGTCCGCCGCTGCGCGTACTGGTCGACGGGCGCCTGCGGGTGCCGCTGGATGCGCCGTTTTTCAAGGCCGGCCCGGCGTTGGTCGCCACGTGTGTGGCGGTCGAAGAGCAATACGCCAACGGCCCCGAATGCCTGATCGTGCCGGGTGATGACGGCCAGGTCGATCTGCATCAGTTGCTGATCGAACTGGCCAACCGTGGCGTCAACGAAGTGCTGGTCGAGGCCGGCCCGCGTCTGGCCGGTGCTTTTGCCCAGCTCGGTCTGGTCGATGAGTTCGTGATTTTCATCGCCGGCAAGTTCCTCGGCTCCACGGCGCGTCCGCTGCTCGACTGGCCGCTGGCCTCTATGAAGGACGCCCCTGAGCTGAAAATCACTGATATCCGTGCAGTTGGCGATGACTGGCGAGTCACTGCCATCCCTGTCCTTTCGGCGAGCGTATAATTCCCGGCCATCGCGTTAGCGCTGGCTTCGTTCTCAAGGAGAACCCCATGTTTACCGGCATCATCGAATCCATCGGCAGCATCCGTGCACTGACCCCAAAGGGCGGCGATGTACGGGTGCATGTTGCAACCGGCAAGCTCGACCTGAGCGACGTCAAACTCGGCGACAGCATCGCAGTCAATGGCGTCTGCCTGACGGCCGTTGAGCTGCCGGGCGACGGTTTTGCTGCCGACGTCAGCCGCGAAACCCTCGACTGCACAGCCATGAACGACCTGAAAAGCGGCAGCCCGGTCAATCTGGAAAAAGCCCTGACCCCGACCACCCGTCTCGGCGGGCATCTGGTCAGCGGTCACGTCGACGGTGTCGGTGAAGTGGTTTCGCGCAGCGACAATGCCCGCGCCGTGGAATTTCGCATCCGCGCGCCGAAAGAACTGGCCAAGTACATCGCCCATAAAGGCTCGGTCACCGTCGACGGCACCAGCCTGACCGTGAACGCGGTCGATGGCGCCGAATTCATGCTGACCATCATTCCGCACACCCTGAGCGAAACCATCATGGCTTCTTATAAGCCTGGTCGCCGGGTGAACCTGGAAGTCGACTTGCTGGCGCGTTATCTGGAGCGTCTGCTGTTGGGCGACAAGGCCGCAGAGCCGACTGCCGGCAGCACCATTACCGAAAGCTTTCTGGCCCAAAACGGCTACCTCAAATCCTGACTGAAGGGGGTGCCTTGTGGCGCTCAATAGCATCGAAGAACTGGTTGAAGACATCCGCCAAGGCAAGATGGTCATCCTCATGGATGACGAAGACCGTGAGAACGAAGGCGACCTGATCATGGCCGCCGAGTGCTGCAAGGCCGAACACATCAACTTCATGGCCAAGCACGCCCGTGGCCTGATCTGCATGCCGATGAGCCGCGAGCGCTGCGAGCTGCTGAAGCTGCCACTGATGGCGCCACGCAACGGTTCCGGTTTCGGCACCAAGTTCACCGTGTCGATCGAAGCCGCCGAAGGCGTCACCACCGGTATCTCCGCAGCCGACCGTGCCCGTACCGTACAAGCGGCTGCCGCCAAAGACGCCAAGGCTGAAGACATCGTCAGCCCGGGCCACATCTTTCCGCTGATGGCGCAGGCCGGCGGCACTCTGGCGCGCGCCGGCCACACCGAAGCTGCTTGCGACCTGGCGCGCATGGCCGGCTTCGAGCCGAGCGGCGTGATCTGCGAAGTGATGAACGACGACGGCACCATGTCCCGTCGCACCGAACTGGAAGCGTTCGCTGCCGAACACAACATCAAGATCGGCACCATTGCCGACCTGATTCACTACCGGATGATCCACGAACGTACCGTTCAGCGGATTGCCGAACAGCCACTGGACAGCGAACTGGGCCAATTCAACCTGGTGACCTATCGTGATTCCGTGGAAGGCGACGTGCACATGGCCCTGACGCTGGGCACCGTTTGCGCCGAAGAGCCAACCCTGGTTCGCGTGCACAACATGGACCCGTTGCGCGACCTGTTGATGGTCAAACAACCGGGCCGCTGGAGCCTGCGCGCCGCCATGGCCGCGGTTGCCGAGGCTGGCAGCGGTGTAGTGCTGTTGCTCGGTCACCCGCTCGATGGCGACGTGTTGCTGGCGCACATCCGCGAAACCGCCGATCAGGCTGTGGTGAAAAAACCGACCACTTACAGCATCGTCGGTGCCGGTTCGCAGATCCTGCGTGACCTCGGTGTGCGCAAAATGCGCTTGATGTCGGCGCCAATGAAATTTAATGCGATATCCGGTTTCGATCTGGAAGTTGTAGAATACGTGCCCTCCGAATAATGACCGGTTGTTTCCGGCCCTGATTTCGCGGCAAATAAATCACTGAGGGATGCGTAGCAGACGCGTCCCGGCTCTTTAAGAGATCTGACGAATGACCCTGAAGACCATCGAAGGTACCTTCATCGCCCCTAAAGGCCGCTACGCTTTGGTAGTAGGCCGTTTCAACAGCTTCGTTGTTGAAAGCCTGGTCAGCGGTGCAGTTGATGCCCTGGTTCGCCACGGCGTGAGCGAAAGCGACATCACCATCATCCGCGCACCTGGCGCCTTCGAAATCCCGCTGGTTGCGCAGAAAGTCGCCCAGAAAGGCGAGTTCGCAGCCATCATCGCCCTCGGCGCGGTCATTCGTGGCGGCACTCCGCACTTCGAATACGTGGCGGGCGAGTGCACCAAAGGCCTGGCCCAGGTGTCCATGGAGTTCGGCGTGCCGGTCGCTTTCGGCGTGCTGACCGTTGATTCCATCGAGCAAGCCATCGAACGTTCCGGCACCAAGGCCGGTAACAAAGGTGCCGAAGCTGCCCTGTCCGCTCTGGAAATGGTCAGCCTGCTGGCGCAGTTGGAGGCCAAGTGATTAGCGACGAAAGCGATCGTTTCAACCCGCGCGAGCCACGTCCAGCGGACGCCGGCAAGCCTTCGAAAAGCGAGAAGCGCCGGGCTGCCCGTCAGTTGGCGACTCAAGCACTGTATCAGCGTCATATGGCCAGTACCTCGCTGAACGAAATCGAAGCGCAGTTCCGCGTCGATAACGATTTTACCTTTGCCGATGCCAGCTACTTCCACGACATCCTGCACGGTGTTCCAGCCAGCCTGACCGAGATCGACGCCGCGTTGGCGCCGTGCCTGGATCTGACCATCGAAGAGCTCGACCCGGTTGAACTGTGCGTGCTGCGCCTGTCCGCATGGGAGCTGCTCAAACGTGTCGACGTGCCATACCGTGTGGTAATCAACGAAGGGATCGAACTGGCGAAAGTCTACGGTTCGACCGACGGCCACAAGTTCGTCAACGGCGTGCTCGACAAGCTGGCCCCGCGCCTGCGTGAAGCCGAAGTGAAGGAACACAAGCGCTGATCTGCGCTTGAGTTCCCAATGGGCGAGTTTGAGCTGATCCGCAATTTCTTCGCCGCCGCGCCTTGTGCGCAGGGCGGCGAGGGCGTTGCACTGGGGATCGGCGACGACTGCGCCTTGCTGGCGGTTCCCCCCGGGGAGCAGTTGGCGATTTCCACCGATACGCTGGTGGCCGGTGTGCATTTCGCCGACCCCTGCGATCCGTTTCTGCTCGGTCAGCGCTCGCTGGCCGTCGCGGTCAGCGATCTGGCCGCCATGGGCGCCACACCCGTTGCCTTTACCCTTGCCCTGACTGTGCCGACGGTGACCGCCGATTGGCTGCAAGCCTATGCCCGTGGTTTGAATCGCATGGCGCAGAGCTGCGGCGTGGCGTTGGTGGGCGGTGACACCACGCGTGGGCCGTTGAGCCTGACCGTCACCGTATTCGGTCGTGTTCCGGCCGGCCAGGCCCTTACCCGTAGCGGCGCGCAGCCGGGCGACTTGCTGTGTGTCGGCGGCGAACTGGGCAGTGCCGCCGGCGCGTTGCCGCTGGTATTGGGTCAGCGCGATGCGCCGCCGGACATTGCCCAGCTGCTGCTTGATCATTACTGGTCGCCACAGCCGCAACTGGCCCTCGGTCAGGCGTTGCGCGGCAAGGCCACGTCAGCGCTGGATATCTCCGACGGTTTGCTTGCCGATTGTGGCCACATCGCCCTGGCGTCGAAGGTGCGGCTTGAGATTGAACGCGAGCGCGTACCGTTGTCGGATGCTCTAGTGGCGTTTCTCGGCCAGCGTGGCGCCGAACGTGCGGCGTTGAGCGGTGGCGATGACTACGTGCTGGCCTTCACGCTACCGTCCGTCGAGTTGCCGGCGCTGCTGGCTGCAGGTTGGCCGGTCCATGTGATCGGACGCGTGGCAGAGGGGCAGGGCGTGGTCCTGCTGGATCGCGAAGGTCACGACATCACCCCGCAAATCCGGGGCTATCAACATTTTCAGGAGTCACCGTGACAGATCACCCGAAACAGGTTCCGGCCGAATTCGTTCCGCCGTCGGTCTGGCGCAATCCCTGGCATTTCCTCGCGTTCGGCTTCGGTTCGGGCACCTTGCCCAAGGCGCCGGGCACGTGGGGCTCGTTAGTTGCGCTACCCTTTATCCCGTTGTGGCAGATGCTGCCCGACTGGGGTTACTGGCTGATGCTCGGGATCACCATGCTGTTCGGCTTCTGGCTGTGCGGCAAGGTCGCCGACGATCTGCGTGTGCACGACCACGAAGGCATCGTCTGGGACGAAATGGTCGGGATGTGGATCACCCTGTGGCTGGTGCCTGAAGGCTGGTACTGGTTGCTCGCGGGTTTTCTGGTATTCCGCTTCTTCGACATTCTCAAACCGTGGCCGATTCGCTGGATCGACCGGCACGTCCACGGCGGCGTCGGCATCATGCTCGACGATGTGCTGGCCGGTGTGTTCGCCTGGCTGGCGATGCAGGGGCTGGTGTGGGTTTTCGCCTGACCTTGCGGGATACAGGCGTCAAAGGAGGAGACTAGGGATGGCACGACGCTGGCTGGCGCTGTTGGTTTTTACCCTGCTCGGCACTGTGGCCAGTGCGCAGGAATCAGTGCCGGCGCCCTCGGTCATCCACTTGGCCAGCGAAGTCTGGGAAGATTACACCGCCGCCGACGGTCATGGCCTGGGTTGGGACGTCTTGCGCAAGGTGTTTGAGCCGGCCGGGGTGAAACTGGATATTCGCACCGAGCCTTACACCCGTTCAGTGGGGCTGGCCCTGCGCGGTGAGGTCGATGCCTGTGTCGGCTCTTATCATCAAGAATTCAGCGACCTGCTTTATCCGCGCTGGAATTTCGACACTGACCACGTCTACGCGCTGGGCCTCGCCAGCACCCCGGCGCCGACCCCGCAAACCCTGGGCAGCTATCGACTGGCGTGGGTGCGTGGCTACGACTATCAGAATTATCTGCCCAATGTGCGCAGCTATAACAAAGTCATCCGGCGTACCGGGATTTTGTCGATGCTGACCCACAATCGCGCCGACTATTACATCGACGCGCTGACTGAGATCGACTATGTGCTCAGCCGGGCCAGAGATCCTTTGCAGTTCCGCACCACGCATATCGCTGAATTGCCGCTGTACCTGTGTTTCGCCAACACGCCACAAGCGCGCACGTTGATGGCGCTGTTTGACCAACGCATGGAGCAGTTGGTGAAGAGCGGCGAGCTGAAGCCGATATTCGAGAAGTGGAAGCAGCCGTATCCATTTAGTTCGCCCTGACGCGAAACCCCTGTAGGAGCTGCGGCACGCTGCGATCTTTTGTTCTTGATCTTAAAAATCAGGATCAAAAGATCGCAGCCTCGTTTCACTCGACAGCTCCTACAGCGGTCCATGTTGTCCGGGAGTCATCAAACTTTTTGATCGTTATGCCCGATAATTCAGCCTAAGCGTCTGCAGGAACCTGCTGTTACAATGCCGCCCTGCGAATCTTCAGACTTTTTTAGATCAGGAGCACACCGGTGCCTGTCGTTTTTGTCGCCGCTTCCAAGCTGCCAACGCCTTTTGCGCAATTCACCATGCACGGTTTTCTCGATGAAGCCACCGGCCGCGAGCACGTTGTGCTGAGTCTGGGTGATTTTGCCGACGGAGCCCCGGTACTCGGCCGGTTGCACTCCGAATGCCTCACGGGTGACGCCTTGTTCAGCCAGCGTTGCGACTGCGGTTCGCAACTTGAAGGCGCGCTCAAAGCCATCGCTCGCGAAGGTCGCGGCGTGTTGCTTTACCTGCGTCAGGAAGGTCGCGGCATCGGTCTGCTGAACAAGATCCGTGCCTACGAATTGCAGGACGGCGGCGCCGACACCGTTGAAGCCAACGAACGTCTGGGCTTTGCCGCCGACCAGCGCGACTACGCCATGTGCCTGCCGATGCTTGAACATCTGGGCGTGAAATCCCTGCGTCTGATGACCAACAACCCGCGCAAGGTCAAAGCCTTGACCGACATGGGCATCGTCGTCGCCGAGCGCGTGCCGTTGCACACCGGCCACAATCCGCACAACAAACTCTACCTGGCGACCAAGGCCAGCAAGCTCGACCACATGATGGGCAATGAGCATCAGGGCGAGGTAGATCGGGCGTGACGCGCGGTCAGGTGCGCCGTCGCCTCAGCGTCGACTGGTGGAAATACCTGGCGCTGGCGCTGGTGCCGCTGTTCGTGCTCAACGCCGTGTTCGGCCAGAGCGAGGCAATCCTGCCGGTATTGGCCATGCCTTTCTTTATCGCCGGTGTGGCGTCGATGTTTGTCAGCCTGAAGTTTTTCGGCCGCTACAAACATGCGCTGATCGCCACACAAAAAGCCCTCGATACCGCGGATGAACCGGCAGCCTGGATTGCCCTCGCTGCTCGCCGCCGCACGGCATTTCTCGCAGCGGCGTTGCCAGCATGGATCGGCGCATTGGCGGTGTTCGTTGGCCTGGAAGCCGTGCCGCTGATCCTGCTGGCGCTGTCCACCGCTGTGCTGTTCTACCTCTACCGTATCCCGCGTCAACTCGGCTGATGCGCCGTCTCTGGCTGGCGGTTCTGCTGCTGGCCATCAGCGGGTCGACGCTGGCCGCTCTGCGCGTGGTCAGCCTCGCGCCCTCTCTTTCTGAAATCGTCGTTGAGCTGGATTCGGCCGACCTGCTGGTTGGTGTGCTGGATGCCGGCGAGCGGCCCGCTGCGATTGCGCGTGTTCCCTCAGTCGGTCGCTATGGCCAGCTCGACATGGAGCGTTTGCTCAGCCTCAAGCCTGATCTGTTGTTGCTTTGGCCCGGCAGTGTCGGGCCGGCGCAGCGTGATCAGCTCAAGCACTTGAACATCCCGACGTATGTCGCCGAACCGCACAGTCTGGAACAGCTTTCTGCGCAGATCGAATCCATTGCAAGTCAATTGGGACGCCCCGAGCGAGGGGTGAAATTGGCAGCGGATCTGCGCAAAAGGCTCAACGAGCTACGCCAGCGCTATCGCCGGGACGTGCCGCTGAAAGTGTTCTATCAGGTCTGGGACAAGCCGCTGTACACCGTCGGTGGCGGGCAAATCATCAGTGATGCGCTGCAGGTGTGCGGTGCGCGCAATGTGTTTGACGGCCTGAGTCTGCCCGCGCCGCAGGTGAGCATCGAAGCGGTGCTGCAGCGTGATCCCGAGGTGATTCTCGCGGGTGATCAGGCGCAGCTTGATGCGTGGAAAGCGTGGCCGCAGGTGGCGGCGGTGAAGCAGGAAAAATTACTGTTGGTCACCGACAAAGGCCTTGAACGCCCAAGTGGCCAAATGATCAGCGCCACCGCCACACTCTGCCAATTGATCGCGCCTGACCGCTGAAATCGGGGTGACTTCTTCGCGAGCAGGCTCGCTCCCACAGGGGGATCGCATTCCAAATGTGGGAGCGAGCCTGCTCGCGAAGAGGGCAGCCAAAGCACTGCAAAGCTCAGATCAAAGCTGGGGAGTCCAGGTGACACCAAACATCCACGCCCGACCTTCCTCGCGATAGCCGTACTGGCTGCCGTCGTAGCTGTAATTCGCGCGGCTGTAACCCTTGTCCAAGAGGTTGTCGACCTTCAGATCCAGCTTGATCTCGCGGTTCAACGCCCAACTGCTGCGCAAGCCGAACAGTGCATAACCACCCAGCGACTGCTCATTTTTCAGGTCGTCATAACTGCTGCTGACCGCCTGCCAACTGGCGCCGAGGCTTACTCGATCAAACTGGCGATCCAGGTCCCAGCTCAGCGTACGTCGTGCGCGACGTGCCAGGGTGTGCCCGGTATCGCGATCACGCGGATCGATGATCGCCACGCCAAGATTGCTCTGCCAGCCGAACAGTTCCTGCTTCAATGCCGCTTCAAAACCATTGATCCGCGCCGATGCCACATTTTCCGGCCGGGAGTTGCTGCCGAAGATGATCGCGTCTTGCAGATTCGTCCGATACAGCGAAGCTTCCAGGCGAGTGCTGTCACTCAACTGGCTGCGCCATTGCAGTTCATAGCTTTTCGAGGTTTCTGGTTTGAGATTCGGGTTACTGAAATCCGGGTAGTAGAGGTCGTTGAAGGTCGGCGCGCGGAAACCTTCGCTGTAGCTCAGCAGCAAGTCATTGTCCCGGTTCAGCGGCAGGGTGAACGTACCGCTCCAGGTGTTCTGGCTGCCGAACTGCTGGTTGTCGTCGTGGCGCAGGCCCAGCTCCGTGGAGAAACTGTCAGCCTGATAACGATGCTGGATGAACGCGGCGCGGTTCCAGCGACTGTCTTCATCGAACGCGGTGCTGCTGTTGACCCGGTCTTCGTACCAGTCACCGCCGAGGATCAGGCTGTTGCGCGCGTCCAGGGTCAGGTCGTTCTGTCAGTTGACCGAGTCGCGATAGGTGTTGAACACCGTGCGTTCATCGCTGAGCTTGTCGAGGGTCTTCTCGCGGTTCTCGCTGTGGCCGAATTCGACCCGGGTTTTCCAAGTCTCGTTGACCCGGGCATCGACGTAGCTGCTGACGCTGCTGACGTTGAAATCGCTGTAGGGCTGCTGCTGCACCGATTCGAAAGTGTTCATGTCGAAGCGGCCGAACGGATTGTCGAATTCACTCTTGCCGCGGTTATCCAGCAGGTTGGCGCCGACTTCGATGTCATCGGTCAGCGCATGGCTGAGGCTTAGGCTGACCGACTTGTTGCGGTAGGCATCGTGATCGCCATCGCTCGGATACGACTCGTGGGTGCGGTCGAGGCCGGCGGTTTCATCAAGGCTGGCGCCAAGGTTGAAGCGGGTTTTCTCGTCCCCGCCGGACAGGCCAAGGCTGCGTGCCCAGGTCTGATGGCTGCCGAAGCCGACGTGCAGGCGCGGCTGTAATCCCTGTTCACTGCCCCGACGGGTGAAGATCTGAATCACCCCGCCAATCGCATCGCTGCCGTAAATCACCGAGCGCGAGCCGCGCAGCACTTCTACGCGCTCGATCTGCTCGATGTTGAGGTGCTGCAGATTACTGTCGCCGGAAGTCGAGCTGCCGATGCGCTGGCCGTCGACCAGTACCAGGCTTTGCGCCGACTGCGTGCCGCGAATGTAGATCCCCGGCAGACTGCCGCGCCCACCGGCCTGCGCCACTTGTACGCCCGGAACACGACGCAGCAGGTCCGGCACGTCGCTCGGTTGCAGGCGGTCGATGTCTTCGCGGGTGAACACGGTGTTGGCGGCACTGCTGTCGTTGCGTGCTTCGACCTGGCGGTTGGCGCTGATGAGCGTGTCCGGCAGTTTCAGCGCTTGATCGCGTTCGAAGGTGTCGGCGAGGGCGCTGGTGGTTGGCAGCAGAAGGAAGGGCAGGGCGAGGCGTGAGAGTTTCATGGACAGTCCACTTTCAGGTGTACACAAATCAAATGTGGGAGCGAGCCTGCTCGCGAATGCGGTGTATCAGTCAGCAATGAATTGACTGACATTCCGCTTTCGCGAGCAGGCTCGCTCCCACAAGGGTAATGCGTTTATTTGTCGAGTAAGGTCAGACGCTCGCGAATCGAAGCTTCGATCCCTGCCTCATCCAGACCACACTCGGCCAGCATTTGCGCAGGCTTGGCGTGCTCGACGTAAACATCCGGCAAGCCCAGATGCAGCAACGACTTGAGGATGTTCTCGCGGGCGAGAAACTCGCTGACCGCGCCACCGGCACCGCCCATGATCGCGTTCTCTTCGATCGTCACCAGCAACTCATGGCTGCCGGCAATCTCGCGCACCAACTCTTCATCCAGCGGTTTGACGAAACGCATGTCGACCACGGTGGCATCCAGCTTCTCGGCGACTTTCAGCGCCTCGGCCAGTTGGACGCCGAACACCAGCAGGGCGACTTTGTTGCCCTGACGACGGACGATGCCCTTGCCGATTTCGATCGGTTCGAGGTCTTTCTCGATGGTTGCGTTCGGGCCAGTGCCACGTGGGTAACGCACTGCCGCCGGGCCGTTGTAGCGGTGACCGGTGGTGAGCATTTTGCGCAGTTCGTTTTCATCGCTCGGGGTCATGATGACCATGCCCGGGATGCAACGCAGGTACGACAGGTCGAAACTGCCAGCGTGGGTCGGGCCGTCTTCGCCCACCAGGCCTGCGCGGTCGATGGCGAACAGCACGTCGAGGTTCTGCACCGCCACATCATGCACGAGCTGGTCGTAACCACGCTGCAGGAATGTCGAATAGATCGCCACCACCGGTTTGGCGCCTTCGCAGGCCATGCCGGCAGCGAACGTCACCGCGTGTTGCTCGGCAATTGCCACGTCGAAGTAGCGCAGCGGGAAACGTTCACTGAACCCCACCAGATCCGAGCCTTCCTTCATCGCCGGGGTAATCCCGACCAGGCGTGGGTCCGCTGCGGCCATGTCGCACAGCCATTCGCCGAACACCGCCGAATACTTCGGCCCGCCAGCCTTTTTCGGGGCAGCGGCCGGAGCGTCGACAGGTTCGAGCTTGGTAATCGCGTGGTAGCCGATCGGGTCGACTTCCGCCGGGGCGAAGCCTTTGCCTTTTTTGGTGACGATGTGCAGGAACTGCGGGCCTTTCAGATCGCGCATGTTGCGCAGGGTGGCGATCAGGGTCGGCAAGTCGTGGCCGTCGATCGGACCGATGTAGTTCCAGCCCAGCTCTTCGAACAGCGTGCCGGGGACCAGCATGCCTTTTGCGTATTCTTCGGTGCGGCGGGCGATTTCCCAGGCGCCGGGCAGGCGCGACAGGACTTTCTTGCTGCCTTCACGCATGCTCGCGTAAGTGCGGCTGGACAGGATCTTCGCCAGATAATTCGACAGACCGCCAACGTTGCGCGAGATCGACATGTCGTTGTCGTTGAGGATCACCAGCATGTTGGCGTTGACTTCCGGCGCGTGGTTCAGCGCCTCGAAAGCCATGCCAGCGGTCAACGCGCCATCGCCGATCACGGCAATCGCCTTGCGATCACTGTTTTGCAGGCGGGCGGCAATCGCCATGCCCAGCGCTGCGCTGATCGAGGTGCTGGAGTGGCCGACGCCAAAGGTGTCGTACTCGCTCTCGGCGCGACGCGGGAACGCGGCGATGCCGTCCTTCTGGCGCAGGGATTCCATGCGCTCGCGTCGGCCGGTGAGGATCTTGTGCGGATACGCCTGATGACCCACGTCCCACACCAGCCGGTCGTCCGGGGTGTCGAAGACGTAATGCAACGCGATAGTCAGCTCGATGACGCCCAGGCCGGCACCGAAATGCCCACCGGTCTGGCCGACCGTGTAGAGCAATTCCAGGCGCAACTCATCGGCCAGGGTTTCCAGCTCGGCTTCGCCTAACCGGCGCAGGCCGTCCGGCGTATTCGCGCGGTCGAGCAGGGGCGTGGTCGGGCGCTTGCGGGGAATCTCATGAAACGTCGTGGGCATCAGGCGAATCGTTATAGGTATAAAAGATGCGGCAGTTTACCTGATGCATCGCCCCCTGCCCACGCGTTGGTCTTTTTTGGCTGATTCGCCGTCAGTTGCGGCGCTCGACGATATATCGGGCCAACTCGCGCAAAGGCTCGGCCGCCGCGTCAAACGGTCGCAGGGCGTCGAGGGCCTGATCGCGCAGTTCTATCGCGTAGGCCTTGGCAGCGTCCAGGCCCAGCAGGGCCGGGTAGGTCGGTTTATCGCGAGCGATATCGGCGCCTTGGCGTTTGCCGAGGGTTGCGGTATCACTTTCGACGTCAAGAATGTCGTCCTGCACCTGAAAGGCCAGACCGATGGCCTGTGCATAAGTCTGCAGGGCCTTGAGGTCATCCGGCTCGGCACGGCCGCTGGCCAGGGCGCCGAGTTTGACGCTGACTTCGATCAACGCGCCGGTCTTGTGCCGGTGCATCTGTTCGAGGGCTTTCTGATCGAGCTTCAGACCGACCGAACCGAGGTCGATGGCTTGGCCACCGACCATGCCCGCCGGGCCTGCGGCCTGAGCCAGCGCGGTGACCATTTGCAGACGGATGTCGGCGTCGAGATTGCTCAAACGTGGGTCAAGCAAGGCGCTGAACGCCAGGCTTTGCAAACCATCACCGGCAAGAATCGCGCAGGCTTCATCGAATTTTTTGTGGGTGGTGGGCTGGCCGCGACGCAGATCGTCGTCGTCCATTGCCGGCAAATCGTCGTGCACCAGCGAGTAAGCGTGGATCAGCTCAACCGCACACGCTGCGCCGTTGGCCTGCTCAGCCTCGCCGCCGAGCGCTTCACACGCGGCGTAAGCCAGCAGCGGACGCACGCGTTTGCCGCCGTTCATCACGCTGTAGCGCATGGCTTCATAAAGGCGCGCCAGTTCTGGCAGCGGCGCGTTGAACAGACTTTCCAGTGCCGCGTTGACCCGGGCCTGACTGGTCGCCGAATACGCTGCAATCATTCTGGCTGTTCCGCGTCGAAGGGTTCCTCGGCGAGTTCGCCATCGCGCTCCAGCAGCACTTGCACCTTCTGCTCGGCCTGGGCCAGCTCTGCCTGGCAATCACGGGTCAGCCCGATGCCCTGCTCGAAAGCGGTCAGCGAGTCTTCCAGCGACAATTCACCGTTCTCCAGACGCTCGACCAGTGTTTGCAGGTCGGCGAGGGACTGTTCGAAATCCAGTGCAGCTTTTTTGCGGGCCATGGCGGCGATTTTCCGGTTGACGTTAAACCGGCGCGACACTAGCAGATAGGGGGTTTATGGGCAAATGAGCGGGGGGCGCAGATGGATCAATGGGTGGATTCGCCTGGATAGCGGATCTGGTAGCGAGTGCTCCGCCCGCCGCCCGGAAGTCGTTGCAGGCAGCCTTTGTCCAGCAACTCCGCCAGATGCCGGGTAGCCGTAGCCTTTGAGACTTTCGCCACACTTTGATATTGCGCCGCACTGATGCCGTGTTCGAAACCGCGCTCCCCGCCGTCGAGCAAACGATTGAGCACTTTGATCTGCTCCACCGACAGTTCAGATTCGCGGTGCGCCTGCCAGAAACGCGACTTGCCCAGCACGCCCTCGATCCGCGCGATGGCTTGTTGCAGGCTGCGCAGCAAGGTTTGCAGGAACCATGTCAGCCATTGCGTGATGTCCAGCGTGGCTTTCTGGCTGGATTCCAGAACTCGGTAATAGCCGCCGCGATCATCGAGGATGCTGGCCGACATGGCATAAAAACAGATCGCCCGTGCTTCGCCCTGAGCCAGCGCCAGATCGGTGATGGTGCGGGTCAGGCGACCGTTGCCATCGTCGAACGGGTGCAGCGTGACGAACCAGAAATGCGCGATGCCTGCTCGCAGCAAAGGATCGAGGCCAGCCTGACGCTGGCTGGCTTCGAACCACTCGAGAAAGCTGTCGAGTTGCCGCTCAAGGCCTTGTCTGGGCGGGGCTTCGAAGTGCACGATCGGACGATCAATCCGCCCGGAAACCACTTGCATCGGCTCCTCGCCACGTAGCGCACCGACATTGATTGCGCGCGAAGAAAAGCCTGTTTCCGGATCAGGGAACAGCCATTCATGCCATTCCAGTAACCGCTCCAGCGTCAACGGCTCATTGAAGTGCCGTGTTGCATCGAGCATCAATTGCGCCAGACCTTCACTGCGCTGACTGACTTTTTCGTCATCGACCCGTTCCAGGCCCAGACGCCGCGCCAGTGACGAACGAACTGAACCGACATTCAACTGCTCGCCCTCGATGGCCGAGGAAGTCACGATGTTTTGCAGCAATGCGTCGAGTTCAGTCTGAGCACTCAAAGAGTTACCCACTGATCCGGCCATGCCCATCAATTGACCTTGTGCCTGCACGCACTCACGCAGCAACGGCGTCAGACGTTCTGCCTGCCAGTTGAAATCGGGCCAGTCGGGTTGTTGCCAGATCCAGTTCGTAGCCATTGGATGCCATTCCTGAGTGCGTGAGCCGAATAGAAACGCTATTCGGCTCATTTTGTGAGCCGAATATGACGCCTATTCGGCTCATCGTCCACCCGACGCCGTGATTGCTACCGCAAAAGCAGATGTATCCGATTGTTAAAAAACTGCCGAATGGCTAATCTTCGCGCCTTCTACGACCCAATAGTCACGGGTCTTTCAGACGAAACGCAGTTTCCACCGCTGTGAAGTACCGAGGATCGGGTGCAAGGTTTCGTTCAGGCATGGCAGGAGGCATCACATGCGTTCATTTCTTATGCTGCTGATCGGCCTGGCCTGCGCGCCTGCGCTGCTGGCCGCGCCGACGGCAGAGATGTCTGAACCGGTAGGCGGCTGGCGCTACCACGGCTTGCTCGACCGCACCGAAAACCCGCAAGTCGCTTATCCCACGCCGCCGATCGATCGCGGCATCCAGCGCAATCGTACGATGATCCAGGGCCAGCTCAAGGCTCTCGGGCATATGCGCCCGCCGCACAGTCTCGCGGTCAACGGCAATCCCCTGAATCTGTACACCGACGACCAAGGCCGTTTCGCCCGGCCCTATGCGTTCGGCGCCGGTTCCAACAGTGTCGAAGTGATCAGCGCCGAGGGGCAGTCGCTCAAGCGCGTGCAATTTTATGAAGCAAATAATCTGCGCACGCCGGCGAGAATTCGTCTTGTCTTGGGGTGGGACGATCCGAAAGCCGAGCTCGATCTGCACATTGTCACGCCTGATGGCCAACATGCCTTTTGGGCGCGGCCGGCGCTGAGCAATGGCGGTGGTCTGGACCCGGATGGTGTCGATGGCCCCGGCCCGGAAATGTTCACCATGACCGCGCCGCTGCATGGCACTTATCTGGTTTACGTCAACTATTGGGGCAACTTCGGCAACGGCAGCTATAACTTCGAGGAGACCAGCAACCAGAACGAGGTGATCACCTCGCAAATCACGCTGGTGCTCAACGAAAACACCGTCGACGAAAAACGCGAGACGTTCATCGTGCCCCTGCGGGCGATCGGTGATCTGCTGCTGGTCAAGACTTTCAACTATTAAGCATCCCGCTCCACGGATGAACTTCGGGTTTTGTGAACATGAGTGATAACGCTGCTTCTCCGGCCGTCCCGACACCTGCCGGCAAACCTTCCCGGCGCTGGCCGGCACTGCTGATCGGATTGGTCCTGGTGGCCGGCGTAGCGGGAGGTTTTGGCTGGCTGCTGCTCAAACCCAAGGCGCCGCCGGCAGAGCTTGCCAGTGACAAACTCGGTCTGAGCCGCCCCGACGCCTTGCTCGAAACGCACTCCCTGAGCCAGTTGCCCAAAGACTTGCTGACGGTGCCGTTCCTCAAGGCCACGCTCACCGAAGATTTTGTCTTCTATTACGAAACCCACGCCGACCGCCTCGGGCTGATCGGCAGCCTGCGCCGGATCATCTACGAGCATGACCTGAAGTTGCAGGACAGCCTGATCGAACAGCTTTTCGATCAGCCGGCGGACGTCGCGCTGTGGCGTGGCGCCGATGGCCGGCTCAAGGATTTCCTGCTGGTGATGGATCGCGGCGGGCTGGCCAAGCTACTGGAGCCGTTGGCGAAGGTCGCGCTGGATGATTCGCAGCTCAGCGTGTTGGGCAATCTCAAAGTCGGCAGCGACGAGGTGCCGCTGTACCAGCTCAGCTACAACGCCAGCAAATCGCTGCTGTTCGCTTCGCGCGGCGACAAACTGGTGGTGCTGTCCAATCCGGCCAAGTATTACGATCCCGAAAGCGGCATGTCCGAAGAGTCGGGCCATGTCTCACCGCAAGCACTGGCAGCGCTGCTCAACGGCGAAAAACTGTTCCCCGAGGCTTTCGGCCTTCCAGTCAAACCCCCCGAAACCAAACAACGTCTGTCGGTCAACTCCAGCGTCCTCGCCATGGGCTACCAGCGCTTCATCCCGAACTTCGCCGGGCTGCGTTTCGACATGGACGACAAGGGCTGGCACAGCTACCTCGCCATGGATGAGCTGGAAAACCAGCCGGACTTTGACTTCAAACCGGTCTGGCAAGCCATGCCGCTGGGCGCCAGTGCCTGCGTGACCTTGCCAGTAGCCGCCGAACAGCAGAAACCGTTGCTGGTAAAACTCGGTGCGGAAGAAGCCATGGCGCAGACACTCACCGAACACGTGGCCGGCGTGGCGGGCCTGTGCTGGTACGCCGATTCGCGGCTTTACACGCCGTTACTGGTCGCCAGTCTGAAGGACGAGGACAGCAGCAAACTCGACGGCGATCTCGGCAAACTGTTCGGTTCGATGGTCGGCGCCTTCGAGTCCAACGTTGAAGAAAAAGTATTCCCGGTGGTCGAGAAGCAGGAAGGCAAGAGCCACGTCTGGCAGCGTCAGGTCAGCTCGAACTTCGGCCCGTACGCCGCGAAAACTGCCGAGAATCCGGACGCAATCAGCGGCAAGGCTTTCATGAAAGTCAGCCTCGCGCGCCATGGTTCGACACTGCTGTTCTCCCTCGACGACAAACTGGTCGATAAAGCCCTCGGCACCCTCGACAAGCGCTTCCCGCCGATGGCCGACGTACTGCCCAAAGACGTGCTGATGCCAATCTATTTCGGCCCGGACTCCATGGCGCAACTGATGCAGCAGGAAACCCTCGACAGCCTGCCGCAGGACATGGAACCGGTGTTTTACAACGCCGCGCAAACCTACCTGATCCCGAAATTGCGCACCCTCGGCGGCTACGGCAAATATGCCCTGACCTTGCCTGAAGGCAGCGAACCCGACGGCCACTGGCAATGGCTGCCACTGGAATGGAAAGCGCTGTGACGGCACTGATCCGCAGCCTCGGCCTGCTCGCGCTGTTGCTCAGCGCCGGCGCCCGTGCGATTGAGGCTCCGGCACTTGATCCGGCGCAGTCCCAGGTGTTCCGCGCCTGGTTCGTGCGTATCGCCCAGGAGCAACTGAGCCAGGGCCCGAGCCCGCGCTGGTACCAGCAGGACTGCGCCGGGCTGGTGCGTTTCGCCGCCAACGAGGCGCTGAAAGTCCACGACGACAAATGGCTGCGCAGCAATGGCCTGTCCAATCGCTACCTGCCGCCGGAGCTGTCGCTGAGCGACGATCAGCGCAAGCTCGCCCAGCAATGGCAGCAGGGCGGCGGCAAGGTCGGGCCGTACGTCAACGCGATCAAACTGATTCAGTTCAACAGCCATCTGGTCAGCCGCGATGTATCGCAGGCGCGCCCCGGTGACCTGATGTTTTTCGATCAGGGCGACGACCAGCACCTGATGATCTGGATGGGCCGCTACATCGCCTATCACACCGGCACCACCACCCCCACTGACAACGGCATGCGTTCGGCAAGCCTGCAGCAACTCATGACATGGAAGGACACCCGATGGATACCCGACGCAGCCAACCCCAACTTCATCGGCGTCTATCGACTGAACTTTCTCTCCCAATGACCGGTGCCAGCATGTTGCGACTCTGCGCAAAAATTCCTCTGTTGCTGGCACTGCTGCTGCCTCTGGCGACTGTTAATGCCGAAGATTCGGTGGAGCCCAGCGGCTACACGCCAGTGTCCGGCGAAAGCTTCTTCCTGCTGGCCGACAGCAGTTTTGCCGCCGACGAGCAGGCGATGGTCCGTCTCGAAGCGCCGGGCCGCGACTACCGTCGTTTCCGCATGGAACCTTACGGCGGCGCCGACATTCGTGTGTACCGCATCGACAAGCCGCTGGACTTCCTCAAGCGCCAGAAGAATCTGCACCGCGTGGTCAGCGACGGCCAGTTCAAGGGCGAAGGCCTGTCCAACACCCTCGCGTATCTGTGGGACAACTGGTACCGCAAATCCCGTCGGGTGATGCAGCGTGCGTTCTCCTATGAATCGCGCAAACAGGTCACCGAGGAAGTGCCGGAGCTGAAGATGGGCAACGCCATCGCCGCACCGACTCCGTATGACGCACAGCCGCAGTTCGCGCTGATTCCGGGTCTGCCGGTGGTCAGCCAGTTCCGTTATCCGCTGTGGCAGGCCAAGCCGATCCAGCCGCCGGCCGGGGTCAATCTGGCCGGGTCTTCCAGTGACTTCGTCAGCGTCGCACCGGGCAACGTCTACATCCCGTTGGGTAACCTGAAACCGGGTCTGTACCTGGTCGAAGCGCTGATCGGCAAGTACCGAGCAACCACCATGGTTTTCGTCTCTAACACCGTTGCAGTCAGCAAGATTGCCGGTGACGAATTGCTGGTCTGGGCCACGCGCAAACACGAAGGCAGTTCGGTGCCGAAGGTTAACGTGCTGTGGACTGACGGCCTCGGCGTGATGAGCAGCGGTGCTACCGATGCCGATGGTTTGCTGCGTCTGAAGCACGTCAGCCCTGAGCGTTCGTTCGTGATCGGCGAGGACGAGGAAGGCGGTGTATTCGTCTCCGAGAACTTCTATTACGACAGCGAAATCTACGACACCAAACTCTATGCCTTTACCGACCGGCCGCTGTATCGCCCGGGGGATTGGGTGTCGCTGAAAATCGTCGGTCGCGAGTTCAAGAACGCGCGGGACTCGGTGCTGCCGGGCGCGGCGGACGTCAGCGTCAGCGTGCTCGATGCCACCGGCACCGAGCTGCAACACCTCGATCTGAAACTTGATTCGAAGGCCGGTACTCAGGGCCGTTTCCAGTTGCCGGACAACGCCGTGGCCGGTGGTTATGAAATCCGTTTCAACTACAAGGATCAGGCCTACAGCAGCGCCTTCCGTGTGGCCGAATACATCAAGCCGCACTTCGAGATTTCGCTGAACCTGGCCAAACAGGACTACCGCACCGGCGAACCGGTAAAAGGCAGTCTGGTGCTGCTGTATCCGGACGGCAAACCGGTAGCCAACGCGAAACTGACCCTGAGCCTGCGCGCCCAGCAACTGTCGATGGTCGACAACGAGCTGCAATACCTCGGGCAATTCCCGGTGGAATTGACCAGCACCGAATTGACCACTGACAGCAAAGGCAACGCGACCCTCGACCTGCCGGCCGCCGACAAACCGAGCCGCTACATGCTCACCGTGTTCGCCAGCGATGGCGCGGCGTATCGGGTCAAGACCACCAAGGTAATCCTCATCGACCGTGGCGCCGCGAGCTTCCGTCTGAGCGCGCCGCAACGCTTCAGTGCGGCCAACGACAAGGTGACGTTCAGCTATGCCAACGAGGGTGGCACCGAGCAAAGCAAAGCGGTCACGCCGAGTCGTTACGGCTGGGTGCGTCTGGAAGATCAGAGCACGGGCGAGGGCAAACTCGCCGCGACGGATAAAGGCTTCAGCCTGGCGTTCGAACGTCCGGGCACTTACAACCTGACCTTGAAGGATCAGCACGGTCGCGTCCTCGGCGCCACGGGCCATTCGGTCACTGGTGACGGCGTCAAAGCGGTGCCGGGCACCGTGGAAATCGTCCTCGACAAACCTGAATACAAGGCTGGCGATGAAGCGCTGGCGCTGATCACGTTCCCTGAGCCGGTCAGCGATGCCTTGCTGTCGCTGGAGCGTGACAAGGTCGAAGCCACCGCGCTGCTGGCCAAGGGCGGCGACTGGCTGAAACTGGAAAAACTCAGCGACACCCAATACCGCGCGCGCATCCCGGTGAAGGACAACTTCGCACCGAACCTGACCTTCTCCGTGCTCTACACCAAGGGCGGGCAGTACAGCTTCCAGAACGCCGGGATCAAGGTTGTCGCGCCGCAAATCGACGTGGCCATCAGTACCGACAAAGCGGTGTATCAACCGGGCGATACCGTCACCGTTGACCTGACCACGCAGTTCGCCGGCAAAGCCGTACCGGCGCACCTGACCGTCAGTGTTGTCGATGAAATGGTCTACGCGCTGCAACCGGAAGTTGCGCCGACCATCGACCAGTTCTTCTACCACCCGCGCCGTAACAATGTGCGCACCAGCGCCAGTTTGTCGTTCATCAGTTACGACGTAGCGTTGCCGGGCAGCCCCGGTGCACCGGGCAAGGCCAACCGCAGCGAGCGTGGGGTGAAAGTACTGGAGCGTCCGCGTCGTGAAGACGTCGACACCGCCGCATGGCAGCCGGAGTTGCTGACCGGCGCCGACGGCAAAACCCGTTTCACCTTCAAGATGCCGGACTCGCTGACCCGCTGGCGCATCACCGCGCGAGCGATTGCCGATGACGGTCAGGTCGGGCAGAAGAAACAATTCGTCCGTTCGGAAAAACCGCTGTACCTGAAGTGGAGCGGCCCGAGCAAATTCCGCAAGGGCGATCAGCCGCAACTCGGTGTGTTCGCTTTCAGTCAGGCCGAGAAACCGGTCAAGGCTGAACTGGTCACCCATTACGCGGGCGCCGAACAACGCCTGCCGGTGACCCTGAACAACGGCATCAACTACCTGCCGCTGCCGGCATTCACGTTGGCCTCCGGCGAGTGGACGGCGGAACTGGTGCAGGACGGCAAAACTGCCGATGCCCTGGCCGTGCGATTGAGCGCGACCGGCGATGGCTGGCAGGTGACGCAAACGCAAAGCCTTGATGTCGCCAGCGGCGACACTGCGCTGAGTCTGCCGGCGGATGCCACCGACATTCGCCTGCGTCTGGATGACAGCCCGCAAGCGTTGTTCCGCTCGGCGCTCGATGATCTGCTCAGCTATCCGTACGGCGGCGTCGAGCAGACGGCCAGCCGTTTGCTGCCGCTGAGTATCGCCTATCCATCACTGGCATCGAGCCCGCAGATCCGCGATCGCTTGCGCCTGATCATGCAAAACAGCCGTCTGCGCCTGGTGCAAATGGCCGGGCCATCGGCGAGCTTCACCTGGTGGGGTTACGACGGTGAGCCGGATGCGTTTCTCACTGCTTACGCCTATTACGCCGACTGGAACGCCAGCCAGGTGCTGGAACTGACTCTGCCGCCGGAGCACTGGCAGCGCGTGTTGGAGGTTTATGCCAAGCAAGCGCCGAACACACCGCTGTTGCAGCGGGCGCTGATTCTGTCGTTCGCCAAGCAGATGCACTTGCCGGTCAACACATTGCTCAGCGGTTTGATGGACGACCTGGCGAAGGCCGGGGAAGGCAATGCTGAAACGATGATGGACGCTGGCGAAGACAGTCTGGTGATGAGCGATCCGGATTCGGCGCTCGGTCTGGCGGCGGCGCGGGTGTTGACCGCAGCGCTGGCGACCCAGTCGAAAGTCGCGTTGCCTGATGCCTTCAATCGTCAGGTCGGCGCGGCGCAACAGCGTCTGGCGGTCAGTTCGCAGCCGTTCGCCGAAGCGCTGAACCTGTCGCTGCAAGCGTTCGATCAGAACCGCGCGACGGCGTTGTTGCAACGTCTGCTGCCACAACAATCGACGCTTGAACGTGCGCTGGCGCTGAGCTGGTTGCAACGCAGCATCGCCCAGGCGTCGCCGACCATAGCGCTGACACCGGGTGAAGGCTGGAAGAAAAATTACGGTGCGACCGGTGAGATGTTCTGGACGTGGCAGGGCGCGACCCCGGTGCCGAGCGTGTTGACGGTGTCCGGCACACAAGAGCGTCCGCTGCGGGCGGCGCTGAGCTTCCAGACTCGGCAACCGGCCGTCGATCCGATGGCTGTGACCATCACCCGTCGCTTGTCGCGACTGGTCCCGGGCGACGAAGCATTCACCTTCAAACTGGAACCGGTCGGTACTAAACCGTTGTCCAGCGACAGCCTGTATCTGGACGAAGTGATCCTCACCAGCAAAGCGCCGAAACCGCTGCGCTACGGCATGCTCGAAGTGCCGCTGCCACCGGGCGCCGATGTTGAGCGCACCACGTGGGGCATCAAGTTGCAGGGCAAGGACGGCACCGAGCCGACCGCGCTGGAGAAGGCACGCTTCGAGCCGGGGCAGTTGGCTTATGCCGTGCCGGTGGATGCGCTGAGCGGCGAACTGCGTCTGCGCCATCTGGTGCGTTTCTCGCAGAAGGGCCAGTTCAACCTGCCGCCGGTGCGTTTCACTCAGGTCTACGCGCCGCAGCATCAGGCTCAGGAAGCGAAAGCCGCCCTCGGTCAGGTCACGGTCAACTGACATGACCCGGCCGCTGCTGTGGTTGCTGTTATGGGTGATTCCTGCGCTGGCGACGGCGCAGGATGAGCCGTTGCGCGTGGCGTACAAGGGTGAGTTGCTGTCGTTGAATCAGACGCAACTGATTGCCCGCGAGCCATTGCCGTCGACGCTGGATGCGCCGCTGGGCAGTCTTTGGAAGCTGTTTGTTTACGCGTGGCTGGTGGATACCGGCGCGCGGGAGCCGGCGTATGAGTGTCGCGGGCAGTCGAAGGAAGAAGTTTATTGCTGCTCGGCGGGCGGCAAGATCGAGCGCGATCAGGCGTTGGTGAAATCCTGCGGGTTGTATTTTGAACCTGCACGATTGGGCATAACCGCTGCCGATTGGAGAACTTATTGGCAGACGCGGCAAGCGCCGACGTGGTTGCTGGATTTGCCGTCGGTGCAACCGGCCACGCGGGTTTCTGTGGCTGACTTGCTCAAGGTTTTGTCTTCGCTGCCAGCTCAAGAACAGATGCGCCGTGTGCTGCTCGACGTGGTGTTGAACGCCGCCGACGGTAATGTCGTCGGTGAACTGGGCGGTCGCCTGCGGGTGAAAACCTGGAGCTGGCTCGGCGATCAGGACCCGCAATCGCGGCAGGGCGGGTTTGCCGGTTGGACGGCGGACGGTTCGCCGGTTTGGGCAGGCGGGCGTGGCACCAGTCAGATGGTTTTACGGCATTACGGTGCTGCACTGGCGACGGTGCTGCCAGCGGCGTGGCCGGCGGAGGCGGGGCGTTGTGTCGAGGTCGGACTGTTCTCACGCTATCCGGTCGTGCGGGTTTCGACTGGTGAGGGCGCGGTGACGTCTGGCCCGTTGCAAGGCGATTACCGCGTCGACTTCGCCAACGGCAATGCGCTGGATATCCACAGCGACGGCGAACTGTTTCTGCTCAACGACAAACTCGTGGCACGGCTGGATCGCGAAGAATACGTCGCCCGGGTTTTGGAGCGCGAAGCCAGACCCGAACCCGCCGAAGCCGCCAAAGCGCTGGCCGTGGCGATCCGCACGTATCTGCTGCAAAACGCTACGCGCAACGGCGACTGCCTGAGCATCGACGACAGCAGCAACCGCCAGCGCGTCGCTCCACGTCCAGCCTCCGCCGAGTCGCGCAATATCGCCGCATGGACGGCGGATCTGGTGTTGGCCGGCAGCACCGTCACCTATCACTCCGACCAACCCGGCCCGGACAAACTCGCCTGGCAGCAAGCCGTCGAACAAGCCAACGCTGGCCAGCGCTACGACGCAATCCTGCTGCACGCCTATCCGCGCGCCAGCCTCAGCCGCTGGGACAACCCGGTCGCTTCCTGCGAAGCGCTGCCCGCTGCGCAAGACTGGCTGCAGAAACAGCGACGCGGCTGGCGTCCGAAGCTGGAAAGCGAAACTGGCTACAACGAGGTCAGCACGTTCGCGGTGTGCAAGCTCGCTTTCGGCCGACCCTTCGTCGACCGCGAACGCCAGCGCATCTACGTGCGCGGCGTGCTGACCTTGCAGGATCGCCTCGACCTGACCCACGAATATCTGCACCTGGCCTTTGAAGCACATCCCAACGGCCAGGATGAAACCTACATCGAAGGGCTCGCCCGTCACCTCTTGCTGGAATAGACCATGACACTCCGTTATCCACAGGTCTTGCTGTTGCTCTGCACGTTGACCGCGCTGTCGCCGGCCATCGCCGCTGACAGTGTCAAACTCGACACCCCGGTCGGCGGCTGGCGCAGCGGCGCGCCCGAAGGCGAGGGCGAAAGCTTCCGCCAGACCGTCAACTACCCGGCCTCGTCGGTGAACACCCCGGTCGGCCAGGCCAACACCGCACGCATCAGCGGCGAAATCAAAGCCACACCCAAAAGCAATGAGCCCGGCCGCCTCATCGTCAACGGCGTCAGCATGCCGCTGAAAATCGACGACAGCGGCCGCTTCGATCGCCCGTTCTCCTTCCCCAACGGCAGCAACAGCGTCGAGGTCCGCAGCCCCGACGGCAAGCAACGCCACCGTACGCAATTCCTCAACACCAGCGGCGGCGCCACCCCGGCCAAACTGCGCGTCCTGCTGGCGTGGGACAGCGACGGCACCGACCTCGATCTGCACCTCGTCACCCCCGACGGCGCACACATCTGGTACGGCAACCGCAGCGCCGCCAACGGCGGCGCGCTCGACGTCGACGTTACCACCGGCTATGGCCCGGAAATCTTCGCCATGCCGGCGCCGATCAAGGGGCAGTATCTGGTGTATGTGAATTACTTTGGTGGGGGTTATCGCAGTGATGAAGATGGCGAAGCCGATGCGGTGCAGGCGCTGACGACGGCGCAGGTGACGGTGATTACTGAAGAAGGGACGCCTGGCGAGAAGATGGAGACGTTTCTGATCCCGATGCGGGCGGTGGGGGAGTTGACGTTGGTGAAGTCGTTCAGTTATCCGTGAGCAGGTTCTGGCTCAGGGACAGCACTAGAAACCGGGCGGAATGTAACCGGGTACGAACGGAACGTTGATGCATTTGCCATGAATGATTTTTCCGTCCTCGATCCTGAACAGCACGATCTTTTTGGCTTTATTGACGGTGGCTTCCAGTTTGCAGTCAGAGCTATGCCCGGCGGTCTCGTAGTACTCGGTGTACACCATGCCGTTGCCGGTGTGATTCATAGAAGTACCGGCCGCTTCAGTGGTGGTCCAACTGGAGGACTTGTACCACGTGAGAACGGCCAGATTCTCCCCGCTGGCACCGGTTTGTTTTTTCATTGAGTCGGGTTTGCCGAACAGATCGAGGAGAGTGTCAGATTTTTTGTGTGCGGGCCGGTAATGGCCTGCCGTCAGGCAGGCCGGGTTTTACCAGGTCGGCCTGATAAATCGATCTCCGTACAGAATCGCAAATTGGTTCATCGCACTCTTCCAGTCATGAGCCGCCGAGCCCCAGTTTGCCGTGATGTTACGCAGCCCAAGCCAGATCAGCTTGGTCGCTGCGTCATCCGTCGGGAAGTGGCCCCGGGTCTTGATGATCTTGCGTAGCTGAGCGTTGATGCTTTCGATAGCGTTGGTCGTATAGATCACTTTTCGAATGGCAGGCGGGAAGACAAAAAATGGAATCACTCGATCCCAGGCTCGTCTCCAGGCCGCCACCACCGTTGGGTATTGCTTACCCCAAGGGCCATTTTCAAAGGCATCCAGTGCTTCCTCAGCCGCTTCTGCGTTGATGGCTTGATAGATCGGTTTTAGCGCCTTGGCCAGCTCACGGCGCTTGTCCCACGCCGCGTAATCGAGGCTGTTGCGGATCAAGTGGACGATGCATGTTTGCAGCGTTGTTGCCGGAAATACTGCGCTTAGCGCCTCTGGCATGCCTTTGAGACCGTCAGTCACGGCGATCAGCACGTCCTCTACGCCGCGGGTCTTGAGGTCGTTGAAGACCTTCATCCAGAACTTCGCACCCTCGGTGTTTTCGATCCAGATACCAAGAATATCGCGCGTTCCATCGGGTAAAACACCCAGCGCCAAGTAAATCGCCTTGTTGCGGACAAGGCCTTCTTCTCGGATCTTGACCCGCAGCGCATCGAAGAAAATGACTGGGTACATCGGCTCAAGCGGTCGCTGTTGCCACGCACCAATTTCCTCCATCACCTCGTGCGTGACTGAGCTGATGAAGTCATGGGAAACGTCCGTCCCGTATTGCTCAGAGAGGAAAGCGCGGATTTCTCGAACGGTCATGCCTCGGGCATACATGGCGATGATCTTGTCATCAAAACCGGTGTAACGCCGCTCATGCTTGGGGATCAGAATGGGGGCAAAACTGCCATCCCGATCACGGGGAATCTCCAGCCGCAGCGGGCCATCCCCCGTCAAAATCGTCTTGCCCGTTTTGCCATTGCGCTGGTTGGTTTCATCCTCTGGGCGCTGCGCGCCCGGCGGATACCCCAGGTGGTGACCGAGCTCGGCACTCAATGCTCGCTCAATCAAGGCCTTCTTGAAGGCCGCAGAAGCGTCTTCAATAGCCTCTGCGGTAATCAGCCCCTCACCGAACTCTTCGAGCAGCTCCTTGGGGATTTTTGGTAGGTCACGCAGGGGTTTCTTTTTGGTTGGCATACATGCACCTCTTACTCATGTTATGCCCGAACACAAAATTTCTGACACCCCCAGATCGAGTGCCTCCTGAACATCCCGGCCTTCCCAGCGCGACTGCGCAACAAGGTGGCAGCCATTCACCAACAAAGTTGAGGCTGTCATCAGCAGCACCAGTAACGTTTTAGTCCATTGATTCATCATGACTCCCGATGTCATGTGCAATACGAAATAGCGCGCTGCAGCGTTAAGAAATCAGGCTGTTACTTGTTGCCCAGTATCGAGTCGAGGTTGTCCATCATCTGGCCTTTTTCCTGAACAAGCGCCAGTTTGAAGAATATTTGCTGCATGCCCTGAATCATCTGCAAGTGCTCCATCTTGCCCAGCGCGATCATGTCTTTTTTCTCTTGGGAACAAACGAAGGCAAGGGCACGTTGCACCCAGAACTCCTTCGGCTGCTGCCATTGCTGGTTCACTTTCAGGTGCCGCAGCAGGTAGGCAATTCGATCCACCGACTGGCCATTAACAAACCGCAGCTTGTTTGTCTTGCACTGAACTTCCAGGTTATAGGCATCAATCATCGGCTTGCCCGGCTCTTCATACACCAGCGTCACCGCCAACATCTGCGCGCCCTTGGTAAGTGTCGACGGCACCACAGAAGTTTTGTCGGCGACATACATGATGTTTTTGTGCGGGACGCCGTTGCCATAAATGATCCACCAGTCGCCGATGGGGTTCGGTTCGTCTGCTAACGCTGAAGTGGCTGACGACAGTGCGGTCAGTAAAGCGAGGGATTTACTCAGTTTTAACAACGATGACATGGTGCTGCTCCATTCCTTGGCGCTTTTGTGATGCACAAAAACAGAATGGAAATTTAGTGGCGAGTGCCGACTGGGGCAATTAGGGCGGATGTGCTAATGGCTTATTGAAATGGTCGTTTGTTGACCATTAATTATCGGTAAGGCTCAGGTACAACGAACGTAGCGTCTGTACGCGGTTGCGTCCCTGATTCTTGGCACCGTACAGCGCCTGGTCGGCTTCCGAGAGCAGGCGTGACAGGTCATGACCGGATTCGCGGGTGGTCACCACGCCGATACTGACACTAAGCAATCCAGGCTCAAGAATCGGCAATTGCGAGAACGAACGACGGATCCGTTCGGCAATTTCCAGTGCAGTCTGTTCATCGCAATCGTTGAGCAAACAAGCAAACTCCTCACCGCCGACCCGCCCGCAAACATCTTCATTGCGCAGGCTCTCGACCATGATCCGGCCAAACGCAATCAACGCCTGATCCCCAACGGGATGGCCATAGGTGTCATTCAGACGCTTGAAGTTATCCAGATCGCACAGCAACAATGCTGCCGGTTCCCCGTATTGCTGACTTTCGGCAAGCAACTGCCCGGCGTTCATCATGAACGCGCGACGATTGCCAATGCCCGTCAGCGGATCGCTGAACGCCGCCGCTTTGAGCTTGAGCTCTGCACGCTCTTTGACCATCGCCAGCGTGATGTAGGCGATGCCGATGACATACAGCATCGACTCGAACAGCATGAACGAGAAAAACGGCACGCCCTCGCCACTGCCCAGCAGCGCTTTTGTCACCGGCAGCCCTTCATCGGTCGCACTGCGAACGGCGTAGAACACAGTGTGCAAAACGGTCAGCACCAGTGCCGGCATAAACGCGACGTCCAGAGTGTGGCGGCTGCGCCAGAGCTCCAGCGTTGTCAGCACGCCGTAACTGAATGCCAGCAAGGAGTAGATTAAAACCCGATTTGGCATCGACTCGTAGAAGGCGGGAATCAGGCACAAGGTCAGCCAGGCGAACGCCCCCGCCAGAGTGCCGGACACAGAAGGCTTGCGCCCGACCAGCGTGCGCATGGCCGTCCAGTTCATCGCTGCACTGAGCAATAGAACAACATTGCCGAACACAATGGGAACGAAGTCGACGTCTCGATCACGCCAACTGACCAATACCACACCCATGGCGCCCAGCAGCATCATGCTGCCGAGGTACGCCAGTGGCGGCTCGCGGGTTTCGCGATACCAGGCGTGCAGCGTCAACAGCCCCATCAAAAACAAGACGAAGACCGAAACGACCAGCAAGGTCGGGATATGCAGGGCCATTCCATGGATTCCCGTGAGGCTCAATACCGGAATCCGGCCGGGGTCGGGGATGCGGGTAAAAACAGAGGGGTGCTTATAAGGCGGGATTTAGCACTGTGGGGGTTGGGTTTGGCAAGTGTTGGGCAGATGTCTCTGAAAAGCTAAAGGTCATCCAGACTGACTTTGACGCGTTGCGGGGACGCCGGTCGCTCCCTGACCATCCTTTCAATCGCAATCGCAGATTCATCGTGCCGAGGCTTTTGCCTTGTAACATTAGAAGCAGAGTTGTCTCTTTGTGGTAGACGATGGTTACGAAAGGCGATGGAAAGTACCTCTGGTATTCTCACAGGCATTAAAAAGCCGGCTTGTGGCCGGCTTCTCGGGGACTGGCTTGGTTTATTTTTGGTAAACCGCGTCAGCCTTCAAAATGTACACCCGGATCTGCGTCCGGCTGTGGGACTTGGTAGACGTTGGTCTGCCGCGTCGGGCGTCATCTGAGCCGCGGGAGCGGGTCGATGCGCGAATGTGGGGCGCAGGATACTGAGTTTTGCTTTGGATTCCCAGTGGGAAGTGCGGGTTAGAGCGACCGCAGCAGTAGAAATCGGGGATTTGTACTGTTTTTCAGGGCCTCTTCGCGGGCAAGCCCGCTCCCACAGGGTTCTGTGTGAATTTAGAGTCAGTCAAACCAGGTCAGAGAAACGGCACTACCGGCCGTCTCTTGCTCAGCGTCGACCACCAGAACACCCAACCCAATATATGAATCCTCTGCTCTTCTATCTGCGCGGGGCGGAAGACCTCGTCCGGGTATTCGGCGCTGTTGTGGCTGCGCAGTCGCAAGCCGTTGCCGGGCATGCGGTGCAGGTATTTGATGCGCAGCATGCCGTCGTGTTCGATGGCGTAGATTTCGCCGTCGACGACCTGGGTCAGGCTGCGGTCGATAGCGACGATCGAGCCGTCGTCGATGCGGTCGGCCATGCTGTTGCCGATCATGTGCGCGCAAATGGCGTCGCTGGGGCGGATTTCCAGTTGATCGAGCTGTGCGCGCAGCAGGCGAATGGACAGGTCCGGGTCCTGGATGACGTGGGTTTTGTCAGAGCCGTTGGTCAGTGGCGTTTCCTTGAAGAACGCCAGGTTGATGTCGTTGGGGTCAATGACGGTGTAGACGCCGCGGATGGATTGGGCATCAAATGTATCGCCGTTGCTGGCAGGCATTTGCAGGCGCGGGGACTCTTTCGTGCCTTCGCCGGTTTTCAACCATTCGCTGTTGACGGACAACAGGCGTGAGACTTCTTCCATGCGATACGCCGGGACGCCACGGGTGTACCAGTTGTGGATATTTTGGGCTTCCGTGCCCCAGAACTTTGCGAAACCGGTGGTGGTGATGTTCGCTGCTTCCAGGAGTGCCTTGAATCGTGGACCGCTAGTGTTCTTTCTCATAAACACGGAGTCTACGGCCGCGCTAGAGCGGTTTGAATAAACCGGGCGTTCAAAAAAAGCCTGAATTTTGCGACGGGATGTAAGACGCACTTGTGGGAAATTACACGCCTTAAAACTTTTCTGTAATCCGCCATAAACGCATTGTTTAATGCGCGCGGAGAAGTCGAAAAAAAACCCGGAAAAACCGGGTTTTTTTCAAGCGTTACGTCGCAGGCTTAGCCTTTGTAGGCAGCAACCGACTTGGTGATCGCATCGCGAGCGGCGTCTGCACCGGCCCAGCCTTCGATCTTGACCCATTTGCCTTTTTCGAGATCTTTGTAGTTCGCGAAGAAGTGCTCGATCTGCTGGATCAGCAGTGGCGGCAGGTCGGTGTATTCCTTCACATCGACGTACAGCTGGGACAGCTTGTCGTGTGGCACTGCGATGACTTTGGCATCGCCGCCGCCGTCGTCGGTCATGTTCAGGACGCCGACTGGACGCGCGCGGATCACCGAGCCTGGTGCAACCGGGTAAGGGGTCACAACCAGCACGTCGAGGGGGTCACCGTCGTCAGCCAGGGTGTTCGGGATGAAACCGTAGTTGGCCGGGTAGAACATTGGGGTGGCCATGAAACGGTCAACGAACAGGCAATCGCTGTCTTTGTCGATTTCGTATTTGATCGGCGCGTGGTTGGCCGGGATCTCGATCGCGACGTAGATGTCGTTCGGCAGGTCTTTGCCAGCCGGAATCTTGCTGTAGCTCATTGGGCGTTGCCCCCGTAGTTGACCAAAAACACTTGGCCGGATTGACCAAAAAGTGGCGGCGATTATAGGCATATTCTGCCGCGTACGCCATGTACTGAGCGTCGTGCTGCGCTTAGTCGTGAGCCTGATAGACCGGGTCTGTGGCCTGAAGTTGCCGCAACCTGCCCAATGGATCCTGCCGGTAGAAACGCTTGAGTTGCAAGTAGACCTGTGGATAAGCCTCGTGCAGCAGATCCGGGGCGCTGAAGAAGTACTCGCTGGTGACGGCGAAGAACTCCGCCGGGTTTTCGGCGGCGTAGGGGTCGATGGCGGTTTCAGCGTCTGGGTCGCGGTCGAGTTGCTGATTGAGGTGGTCGTAGGCCTTCTGCATCACTTCGGCCCAGTCGCTGACGCGCATATCGGTGTGCAGCGGCGGCAGGCCATTGGCGTCGCCGTTGAGCATGTCGAGTTTGTGCGCCAGTTCGTGGATCACCAGGTTGTAGCCTTCCCAGCCACCACTGGCCATCACGCCCGGCCAGGCGAGGATGACCGGCCCTTGTTGCCAGGCTTCGCCACTGTGTTCACCGTCCCACTCGTGTTCGACACCGCTGGCGTCGCGATGGCGCTGCGGGCTGAGGAAGTCGTCGGGGTAGAGAACGATCTCGTGAAAACCCTGATACCAGTTCAAGTCGCCCAAATGCAGAAGCGGCAATTGCGCCTGGGCGGCGAGCAGCAGGCGTTGCTCCTGGTGCAGTTCGACGCCGGGCAGGGCGGTCAGGTGTTTGTCTTCCAGAAATAGAACGCAGGCTTCGCGCAACCATTGGTCTTCGGCGACCGTGATGCCGTCGAGGAAGCTCAGGTGATGGCGCACCCGTTGCCAAAGGTCGTCGGCAATCGGGTGCTTTGCCAGAATGCGCCGGCGTCGCCAGGCGCTCAGCGACCACATCGGCTTAGCGCGATTGCGCTTTGGCGCCGCCGAAACGGCTGCGAACCACGCCGAGGATCATTGGCACCAGCGACAGTAGAATGATCGCTACTACCAGCAACGACAGGTTCTTCTTGATGAACGGCACGTTGCCGAAGAAATAACCCAGTGTCACCAGGCCGCCAACCCAGAGGATGGTGCCCAATACGCTGAAACCGAAGAAGCGCGGATACGGCATCTTCGCCACGCCAGCGACGAACGGCGCGAAGGTACGGATGATTGGCAGGAAACGCGCCAGCGTCACGGTCTTGCCGCCGTGCTTGTCATAGAAATCGTGGGTTTTTTGCAGGTAATCGCGACGGAAGATTTTCGAGTTCGGATTGCTGAACAGTTTTTCCCCGGCCGTTCGTCCGATCACGTAGTTGGTGCTGTCGCCCAGGATTGCCGCGAGCATCAGCAGACCGCCGAGCAGCACCGGGTCCATGCCGCCGCCAGCCGCAACGGCGCCGGCAATGAACAGCAGCGAATCACCCGGCAGGAACGGCATCACTACGAGACCGGTCTCGCAGAAGATCACCAGAAACAGGATGGCGTAGATCCACGGCCCGTAGTTGTTCACCAGCAAATCGAGGTAGACATCGAGATGCAGGATAAGGTCGAGCGGGTTGAAATCCATGGGGGCACCTGTAGTGGCGGCCCGACTCGGCAGGCCTGTGCGGATGACTTCGTGTAAGCCTACAAGCAGGTGTAGTTTTTCTTACAAGCCGGAAAGCTCGGGATTATACGGTCTGAATGATGAAAAGCGCGTTGGTTTTGTAGCGGGGGATGTCGGGGTGTGAACAATTGTCAGGTATACCGGGAGGGGGATAAAAGATCGCAGCCTTCGGCAGCGCCTACACTTGGAATACGTTCCCCTGTAGGCGCTGCCGGAGGCTGCGATCTTTTCGATTCAAAGCTCTTCGCTGATCGGCAGCACGTAGTTCTTGAATTCGGTGTCTTCCTTGAATCCGATGGATTCATAGGTTTTTTGCGCGACTTCGTTGTTGCTGCTGGTGGACACGCGCATACGTACGGCCTGGGTTTCCTTGGCCATTTTCTTCGCGGTGCGGATCAGGTTGTCGGCAACCAGTTGGCGGCGGGCGTCTTCGGCGACGTAGATGTCGTTGAGGATCCACACGCGTTTGAGTGACAGCGAGGAGAAGCTTGGATACAGCTGGCAGAAACCCATCAGTTTCCTGTCGTCATCATCGGCCAGGGCCAGATAGATCACCGACTCCTTGCGGCGCAGGCGTTTTTCGAGGAACGCGCGGGAGGAGTCCGGGTAAGGCAGGGAACCGTAGAACTCGCGATACTTGACGAACAACGGGGTCAACAAATCCAGATGTTCGAGGGTCGCTTGAATAATCCGCATGATAGGTCTCGTCTTCAAGTGGCTGTCTTCAACTGCTCTGACGGCGATGGGAAACCCTGGCGGCCGTGCATCGATCCTGCCTGAAAGCAGCGCAGAAACGCAATGCGGAATCGGTTCAGGTTGGGGGCGGAGCGAGTAGGAAGTTTCCCTTCATGTCCGCCTCTGCGTCCGACTCCAGTGTCTGAACCTGTGCTTCGTCCTTCAGATTGACCCCCGACAGCTGCCGCCGGCAGGCTTCGCGCATCAGATACAGCAAGCGATGCGCCGCCATGCCGTAGCTCAAGCCCTCAAGCCGCACGTTGGAAATGCAATTGCGGTAGGCATCGGTCAGTCCGACTTTTGGATTGTAGGTGAAATACAAACCCAGGCTGTCCGGCGAGCTGAGGCCCGGGCGCTCGCCGATCAGCATCACGACCATCTTTGCGCCGAGCAGTTGGCCGACTTCATCGCCGACGGCGACCCGGCCCTGTTCCACCAGAATGATGGGCGCAATGGACCAGCCGTCAGCGCTCATCTGCTCTTGCAGCCGAGTGAGAAACGGCAATGTGTGGCGATGTACCGCCAGTGCCGACAAACCATCTGCCACGACAATCGCCAGATCGACACCACCCGGATGCGCCGCCGCGTAGTCACGCAGGCTCTGTGCCGAATCTTCACTCAACTTGCGCCCCAGATCCGGACGTTGCAGGTAGCTGTTGCGATCCGTCGCCGCGCTGTGCAGAGGCAGGCTTTCGCGCCCACGTTCAGCGAGTTGCGCACCGAGCCCGGCATGGTCGAACGGCAAATGCACGGCATCCCGCGCCTGCGCGTGGGCGAACTGGAAATCCAGTTGCGCGCGGGTTGGCAGGCTGGTGCCGGTACGGCCAAGAGCGATCCGCGCCGGGGTCAGGCGACGCAGTTCCAGCCATGGGTTTTGCGGGTCGACGGGTGGTTTTTCCATAAGACTCATCCCAGTTGCGCCAAAGCCTGGCGAAAGGCCGGCGGCAGGTTATTGCCAAAATGCACCTTGCCGTCCGCCTGAGTGAAGATGCCCATACGGGCCAGCCACTGTTCGAATTCCGGGGCCGGTTTCAGGCCCAGGGTCTGCCGGGCGTAGAGCGCGTCATGGAACGAGGTGGTCTGGTAGTTGAGCATGATGTCGTCGGAGCCGGGGATGCCCATGATGAAGTTGATCCCGGCCACACCCAGGAGGGTCAGCAGGGTGTCCATATCGTCCTGGTCGGCTTCGGCGTGGTTGGTGTAGCAGATGTCGCAGCCCATCGGCACACCGAGTAACTTGCCGCAGAAGTGGTCTTCGAGTCCGGCGCGAATGATCTGTTTGCCGTTATAGAGGTATTCCGGGCCGATAAATCCTACGACGGTGTTCACCAGGAATGGCTTGAAATGTCGTGCCACGGCGTAGGCCCTTGTCTCGCAAGTCTGCTGATCGACACCGTGGTGGGCGTTGGCTGACAAGGCGCTGCCCTGACCGGTTTCGAAATACATCAGATTTTGCCCGAGGGTGCCGCGATTCAGGCTCAACCCGGCGTCATAGCCTTCCTGTAAAACATTCAGGTTGATGCCGAAACTGGCGTTGGCCGCTTCGGTGCCAGCAATCGACTGGAACACCAGGTCCAGCGGCACGCCGCGGTTGATCGCTTCGATGGAAGTGGTGACGTGGGTCAGCACGCAGGCCTGGGTCGGAATGTCGTAGCGCTGGATGATCGCATCGAGCATTTCCAGCATCGCGCAGATCGAGGCGATGCTGTCAGTGGCCGGGTTGATGCCGATCATCGCGTCGCCGTTGCCGTACAACAGGCCGTCGAGAATGCTCGCGGCGATGCCGGAGGGCTCGTCGGTCGGGTGATTGGGTTGCAACCGCGTCGACAGGCGCCCGCGCAGGCCGAGGGTGCAGCGGAACTTCGTCACAACGCGGATTTTCTGTGCGACCAGCACCAGATCCTGTACGCGCATGATCTTCGACACGGCGGCGACCATTTCCGGGGTCAGGCCGGGGGCGAGGGCGCGCAGGCTGGTTTCATCGGCGGCGTCGCTGAGCAGCCAGTCGCGGAAACCGCCGATCGTGAGATGGCTGACCACGGCGAAGGCTTGTTTGTCGTGAGTGTCGATGATCAGGCGGGTGACTTCATCGGACTCGTAAGGAATCAGCGTTTCTTGCAGGAAATGCGTGAGCGGGATGTCGGCCAGCGCCATTTGCGCCGCTACGCGCTCGCCGTCATTGAGCGCGGCCACCCCGGCGAGGAAATCCCCGGAGCGCGCCGGGCTGGCCTTGGCCATGACGTCCTTGAGGCTGTCGAAGCGATAGGTCTGGGCGCCGACCGTGTGAGCGAAACTCGCCATACAGAATTCTCCGTGACGGCGCAGGCCAGGCCCGCGCCGTGGTTTTCGACCGTCAGTGCAGGGCTTCTTCAGCTTTCTGAATCGCCGCAAATTCTTCTTCCGGCGTACCTGCTACCAAGTGATGTCGACTGTAGAAAGCAAAGTAAGCAATTAACACTCCATAGATGATAGCGGCGCCGATCACGACCCGCGGATCGACCAGGAATCCCGCAATCACGGCGATGCAGGCCAATACCAGCGCAACACCCGAAGTGAAGATGCCGCCGGGCGTACGGTACGGACGATCCATTTTGGGGCGACGAATGCGCAGGGTGATGTGCGCGGCCATCATCAGCACGTAGGAAATGGTCGCGCCAAACACCGCCACCAGAATCAGCAAATCGCCCTGGCCAGTCAGTGACAGCCCGAAACCGATGATCCCCGGAATCACCAACGCGAGCACCGGTGCCTTGCTTTTGTTGGTCTCGGACAATTTGCGCGGCAGGTAGCCTGCGCGGGACAAGGCGAAAATCTGCCGCGAATAGGCGTAGATGATCGAGAAGAAACTGGCGATCAGCCCGGCCAGACCCACGAGATTGACGAAACCGCTCATCCAGGTCGAGCCGCCGTAGGCTTTGCTCAATGCTTCAACCAGTGGGTTGCCCGACGTCAGCAGCGAGTTGGCACCGGCGCCGCCCGGCCCGACGATCAAAATCAGCAGGGCAAACGCCAGCAGTACCAGCATGGCGCCGATGAGCCCGCGTGGCAGGTCGCGCTTGGGGTTTTTGGTTTCTTCGGCGGCCAGCGGCACACCTTCCACAGCGAGGAAGAACCAGATCGCGTAAGGAATAGCCGCCCACACGCCAACGTAGCCGAACGGCAGGAAAGGGCTGGCGCCGGTAGCGCTGGTCACAGGGATGTCGAGCAGATTGGCGACGTCAAAGTGCGGCACCATGGCCACCAGAAATACACCGAGCGCCAGAGCGGCGATGGCCGTGATGACGAACATCAGCTTCAACGCTTCGCCAACCCCGAAGATATGGATGGCGATAAAAATGATGTAGAACGCCAGATAAATCATCCAGCCGCCGACGCCAAACAACGATTCGCAATAAGCGCCGATGAACACGGCAATCGCGGCCGGGGCGATGGCGTATTCGATGAGGATCGCGGTACCGGTCAGGAAGCCGCCCCAAGGGCCGAAGGCACTCCGTGCAAATCCATAACCGCCACCGGCCGTGGGAATCATCGAGGACAGTTCGGCCAGGGAAAAACACATGCACAAGTACATGGTGGCCATCAGCAGTGTCGCGAGGAACATGCCGCCCCAACCGCCTTGCGCCAGGCCGAAGTTCCAGCCGGCATAATCGCCTGAGATCACATATGCGACACCGAGCCCGACCAGCAGAACCCAGCCCGCGGCACCTTTTTTCAATTCGCGTTGTTGGAAGTAGTCCGAGCCGACTTTTTCGAAGTCGACGGAAGAGCCGGACGCCGGAGCGCCAGCAGGAGATTCGCTAGGCATAGGGTTCACCATTCTTATTGTTTTATTGGCCCGATTGTTCCGTCAGAAACCATGGGGTTGAAAGGCACACCGCTTTCGCGAGCAGGCTCGCTGCCACATTGGAGTTGTGTCGAGTCGAACATTGCAGGTGCACGCAATTCCTTGTGGGAGCGAGCCTGCTCGCGAAAGCTATCTGAGGGGCGATGCAGAAATGACTGCCTCGCCCCCCATCCGCTTAGAAGAAGCCCAACGGATTGATGTCGTAGCTCACCAGCAGGTTTTTGGTCTGCTGATAGTGATCGAGCATCATCTTGTGGGTTTCACGGCCGACACCGGACTTCTTGTAACCGCCAAACGCGGCATGCGCCGGGTACAGGTGGTAGCAGTTGGTCCACACGCGACCGGCCTTGATCGCCCGGCCCATGCGGTAGGCGCGGTTGATGTCGCGGGTCCACAAGCCGGCGCCGAGGCCGAACTCGGTGTCGTTGGCGATGGCCAGCGCTTCGGCTTCGTCCTTGAAGGTGGTGATGCTGACCACCGGGCCAAAGATTTCTTCCTGGAACACACGCATTTTGTTGGTGCCCTTGAGCAGGGTCGGCTGGATGTAATAGCCAGTCGACAGATTGCCCTCGAGTTTTTCCACCTTGCCGCCCGTCAGCAGTTCGGCGCCTTCGCCCTTGGCGATTTCCAGGTACGACAGGATCTTGTCGAATTGTTGCTCGGACGCCTGGGCGCCAACCATGGTGTCGGTGTCCAGCGGATCGCCACGTTTGATCTGCAGGACTTTCTTCATGACCACGGCCATGAACTCGTCGTAGATCGATTCCTGTACCAGCGCGCGGGAAGGGCAGGTGCAGACTTCGCCCTGGTTGAAGAACGCCAGCACCAGGCCTTCGGCGGCTTTCTCAATGAAGGTCGGCTCGGCCTGCATGATGTCTTCGAAGAAGATGTTCGGCGATTTGCCGCCCAGTTCCACGGTGGACGGAATGATGTTCTCGGCGGCGCATTTCATGATGTGCGAGCCAACCGGGGTCGAGCCGGTAAAGGCAATCTTGGCGATGCGTTTGCTGGTGGCCAACGCTTCGCCGGCCTCTTTGCCAAAGCCCTGAACAACGTTCAGCACGCCCGGCGGCAACAGGTCGCCGATCAGCTCGACCAGCACGGAAATACCCAGCGGAGTCTGCTCGGCAGGCTTGAGCACCACGCAGTTACCCGCGGCCAGGGCTGGCGCCAGTTTCCACGCGGCCATCAGGATCGGGAAGTTCCACGGGATGATCTGACCGACCACACCCAGTGGTTCGTGAATGTGATAAGCCACGGTGTTGCCGTCGATTTCGGCAGCGCTGCCTTCCTGGGCACGGATGCAACCGGCGTAGTAGCGGAAATGGTCGGCGGCGAGCGGGATGTCGGCGTTGAGGGTTTCGCGGATGGCTTTGCCGTTGTCCCAGGTTTCGGTGATCGCCAGCAGTTCGAGGTTGGCTTCGATGCGGTCGGCGATTTTCAACAGGATCAGCGAGCGCGCCTGCACCGAGGTTGCGCCCCACGCATCGGCAGCGGCGTGGGCTGCGTCCAGTGCCTTGTCGATGTCTTCGGCAGTGGAGCGCGGGAATTCGGCAATTGGCTGGCCGTTGACCGGCGAAGTATTGGTGAAGTACTGACCTTTGACAGGCGCGACGAACTCGCCGCCGATGTAGTTACCGTACTTGCTCTTGAACGAGACTTTGGCGCCTTCAGTACCGGGGTGAGCGTAACGCATGATGATGTTCTCCTTGGCTTTGTACTTATTAGAGAAACGCGCAAGTGCGCTTGCTATAAGCGTAGAGCAAGGGTCGGGCCACTGCCGTGCAGGTCAGGTAAATCAAGGCCTTGCGCGGTTTTTGTCGGACGGGCGGATTGCCACTGTGACGGTTTCGGTACAGATCGGGTGACAGTTTGTACCGTTTTTGGCACAGCCTGTGACCGGGCAGTCTGGCCAGCATTGCAATGCGCCGGTGGCTGGAGGATGCTGGGCGTCACCTCAAGCATTGGGCCGACGAGCCTCGGGGAGAACAATAAGAAATGCACGACAACCATTTGAATCGCCATGCCCAACAGGTTCTCACCGCCACCCAAGGCAAACCGCACCTGCACGGGCCCGGAGCCGATCCGTCGATTGCCCGCTCGTGGCTGCGCTGCCTTGAGGACTATCACCTCGACCCCGCGCTGAGCATGGCGCCTACCGTGCTCGAACACGGGCGCGTGCTCGAAAGCCGCGAACGTCTGCAGCAGGTGTTGCAGATCGCCGGCAATGAAATGAGCAGCCTGCATCAACAACTCTCCGGCGCTGGTCATGCGGTGCTGCTGACCGACGCGCGCGGGGTGATCCTCAACTGCGTCACCGCGCCTGCCGAACGCAAGATTTTCGAACGCGCCGGCCTCTGGCTCGGCGCCGACTGGAGCGAAGCCTGTGAAGGCACCAATGGCATCGGCACCTGTCTGGTCGAGCGTCAGGCACTGACTATTCACCAGGACGAACACTTTCGCGGACGCCACACCGGCCTGACGTGTTCGGCGAGCCCGGTGTTTGACCCCCATGGCGAACTGCTGGCCGTGCTCGATGTGTCCTCGGCGCGCCACGACGTCTCGCGCCAGAGCCAGTTCCACACCATGGCGCTGGTCAATCTGTCGGCGAAGATGATCGAGAGCTGCTACTTCCTGCGCTGTTTCGATAACCAATGGCTGCTGCGTTTCCACTTGCAGGCCGAGTCCGTCGGCCTGTTCAGCGAAGGGCTGCTGGCGTTCGACGGGGAAGGGCGGATCAGTGCGGTCAACCAGAGTGCGCTGAACCTGCTCGGGCATATTCGCGGTGGCTTGCTCGGCAAACCGGTGGAGGCGTTTTTCGATTGCTCCCTCGATGAATTGCTTGGCCGGGCGAGCGCCAATGCCAGCGCCAGTTGGCCGTTGCGCACCCGCGATGGCCGGCATCTGTTTGCCGTGTTGCGCGGCGAATCGCGTAAGCCGACGCCGATCATGCCGACGCCGGTTGTGGCCCAGACTCCGCGCTTGTCGGGTATCTGCCTCGGCGATGCGGCGTTGCAAGCAGACTTCCGCAAAGCCCTGCGCGTCTTCGAGCGTGATGTGCCGTTGTTGATCAATGGCGAAACCGGCTCTGGCAAAGAGGCCTTCGCCAAAGCAGTGCATCAGGCCAGTCAGCGCTCGCGCAAGGCGTTTGTCGCGCTCAACTGTGCGGCGATTCCCGAGAGCCTGATCGAGAGCGAGCTGTTCGGCTATCGCGGCGGTAGCTTCACCGGCGCACGCAAGGACGGCATGCGTGGCAAGTTGCAGCAGGCCGATGGCGGTACGTTGTTCCTCGATGAAATCGGCGACATGCCGCTGGCCTTGCAGACACGTTTGCTGCGGGTGCTGGAAGATCGGCAAGTGGTGCCGATCGGCGGCGAGCCGGAAGCGGTCAACGTGCGGATCATCAGCGCGACCCACCGCAATCTGCTGGAACGGGTTGCGGACGGCAGCTTCCGTGAGGATCTGTATTACCGACTCAACGGGCTGGAGGTGGCGTTGCCGGCGTTGCGCGAGCGCAGTGACAAATCGCAACTGTTGGACTTCCTGCTGGCCGAGGAGGCGCGCGGGGAAACGATCCTGATTGAAGAGCCGGCGCGGCAGGCGTTGCTGGCGTTCAACTGGCCGGGCAATGTGCGGCAGTTGCGCAACGTACTGCGTACGTTGGCGGCGTTGTGTGATGAGGGAAGGATCGGGCCGGAGGATTTGCCGGTAATGATTCGCCAGGCGCGGCCACAGGTGTTGGAGGTTTGCTCATCCGAACATCCGCTGGAGGATGCCGAGCGGTTGGCGTTGCTGAATGCCCTGGAACAGCAACGCTGGCATATGACGCAGACGGCGCAGCAGCTTGGGGTCAGTCGCAATACCCTCTATAGAAAGCTGCGTAAACACGGGATTGCCCGCTAAACCGCGCCGCACCGTTCGCGAGCAGGCTCGCTCCCACAGGGTTAGCGCCAACCTTGTGGGAGCGAGCCTGCTCGCGAAGGCGTCGGCAAAGGCGAAACACAAGGTGCGAATTCCCCCTCCCTACGCTAACCTGCGGCCATGTTTTACGAGGTCGACTATGCACATTCATATTCTGGGTATCTGCGGGACTTTCATGGGCTCGATGGCGGTTCTGGCCAAAGAGCTGGGCCATCACGTCACCGGTTCCGACGCCAACGTCTATCCGCCGATGAGCACGCAGCTTGAAGCCCAGGGCATTCAACTGACTCAAGGCTACGACCCGGCCCAACTCGATCCGGCGCCGGATCTGGTGGTGATCGGCAACGCCATGTCCCGCGGCAACCCGGCGGTGGAATATGTGCTGAACAAAGGCCTGCCATACGTTTCCGGCCCGCAGTGGCTGGCTGATCACGTGTTGCAAGGTCGTTGGGTGCTGGCGGTTGCCGGTACTCACGGCAAAACCACCACCAGCAGCATGCTCGCCTGGGTACTGGAACATGCCGGCATGAGCCCGGGGTTCCTGATCGGCGGTGTGCCGCAGAACTTCTCGGTGTCGGCCCGTCTGGGCGGCACGCCGTTCTTCGTGATCGAGGCTGACGAATACGACAGCGCGTTCTTCGACAAACGCTCGAAGTTCGTTCACTACCGTCCACGCACTGCGATCCTCAACAACCTTGAGTTCGATCACGCGGATATTTTCCCCGATCTGCCGGCGATCGAGCGGCAATTCCATCACTTGGTGCGTACGATTCCGAGTGAAGGCCTGGTGATCCATCCGACCACCGAGCCTGCGTTGCAGCGTGTGATCGAAATGGGTTGTTGGACCCCAGTGCAGACTACCGGTGTCGGCGGTCAGTGGCAGGTCAAGTTGCTCAGCGAAGACGGCTCGGCCTTCGAAGTGATGTTCGAAGGCGTGTCCCAGGGCACGGTCGAGTGGGAGCTGACCGGTCAGCACAACGTCGCCAACGCCCTGGCCGCGCTGGCGGCAGCGCGTCACGTCGGTGTGGTGCCGTCGATGGGCATTGCCGGGTTGAGCGCGTTCAAGAACGTCAAACGTCGCATGGAGAAGGTCGCCGAAGTGCGTGGCATCACCATTTACGACGACTTCGCCCACCATCCGACCGCAATTGCCACCACCCTCGACGGTCTGCGCAAACGCATCGGCGACGCTCCGCTGATCGCGATCATCGAACCGCGCTCCAATTCGATGAAGCTCGGCGCGCATCGCGACGGTTTGCCGGACAGCGTGGGCGATGCCGATCAGGTGATCTGGTACGCCCCGGCCAACCTCGGCTGGGATCTGGCCGCCACCGCAGCGCTGTGCAAAGTGCCGTCGATTGTCAGTGATTCGCTGGAAGGCATCATCGAGCGCGTGAAGAGCCAGGCGCAGCCCGGCACCCACGTGGTGATCATGAGCAACGGCGGCTTCGGCGGCCTGCACGGCAAACTCGCCGAGGCGCTGCAATGAACGCTTTTTCGCAGAACGGCGGCCCGGAACGCATCACGCTGGCGATGACCGGTGCGTCCGGCGCGCAGTACGGTTTGCGCCTGCTCGATTGTCTGGTGCGTGAAGATCGCGAAGTACACTTCCTGATCTCCAAGTCGGCGCAACTGGTGATGGCCACCGAAACCGACGTGACGCTGCCGCCCAAGCCGCAGACGATGCAGGCGTTCCTCACCGAATACACCGGGGCCGCCGCCGGGCAGATCCGCGTGTACGGCAAGGAAGACTGGATGTCGCCGGTGGCTTCCGGCTCCGGTGCTCCGGCGGCGATGGTGGTGGTGCCGTGCTCGACCGGCACGCTGTCGGCGATTGCCACCGGTGCCTGCAACAACCTGATCGAACGTGCCGCCGACGTGACATTGAAGGAGCGTCGCCAGTTGATTCTGGTGCCGCGCGAGGCGCCGTATTCGAGCATTCATCTGGAGCACATGCTCAAGCTGTCGAACATGGGCGTGACCATTCTTCCGGCTTCACCGGGTTTCTATCACCAGCCACAGACCATCGATGATCTGATCGATTTCGTCGTGGCGCGGATTCTTAATCTGCTGGGGATTCCTCAGGACATGCTGCCGCGTTGGGGCGAGCATCATCTGAGCAGCGATGAATAAGCTGCTGGTGATTTGCCTGGCGCTGCAACTGAGCGGCTGCGCCACCGTGAGCACGCTCGATGCGGCCAAGCCGGGGGCGCCAGTGGTGTATTCGGGGACGCGGCTGGATTTGTATGCATTGAATGGCGGGTGCTGCGCGATGGATCGGTTTGGCGCTGAGGCGCCGAGCTATCCGGGTGTGGATCTGCCGGCGAGTGCGTTGTTGGATACGCTGCTGTTGCCGTTGTCTTTGCTGACGGTGCTTGGCGTAGGTTTTCAGGCGACCGGCGGATTGTAGGGGAGTGCTGCGCACTCCATTCGCGAGCAGGCTCGCTCCCACAGGGGGACGCGGTGCAATGGTGGGAGCGAGCCTGCTCGCGAAAGCTTTCTTCCTGACGCGATAGATTATTTACCGAGCTTCCTCAGCTCATCCGACTCGATCACCCGCACCCCATCCTGTTCTTCCAGCGCCAGCCGCCACATCGCCCGGGCCAGTTGGCAGGCCTCGATCCCGCGATACTTACCGGGAATCAATTTTGAAAACGGCGCGGCCAGTTGCTCGCCCAGACGTGGCTCGGTCCGTTCCCCAAGCAACAGCGACGGCCGGCAAATGGTCAGTTGCGGCCAGTCTTGCGCGCGCAATGCCTGTTCCATTTCTCCTTTGACCCGGTTGTAGAAAATCGACGACTTCGGATCGGCGCCCAGCGCACTGATCACAATCAGATGCCGCGCGCCCATCTCCCGCGCGCGTTTGGCAAACGCCACCACCATGTCCAGATCCACCGCGCGAAACGCCGCTTCCGAGCCGGCCTGTTTGATCGTCGTGCCGAGGCAGCAATAGGCGATGTCGACGCGACCGCTGAGCTGCGGCAGAAACGCCTGTGGATCGCCGACCGGATTTTCCAGATGCGGATGCTCGGCCAATGGCCGACGTGAAGGGGCGAGCACGCGGGTAATCGTTGGCTCGTTGAGCAAGCGGTCGAGTAGATGTTCACCGGTCAAACCGGTGGCTCCGGCAAGCAATACGTGCTGAGGCGTCAAGTACATAGTGTCTCTCCCTTGATACTGTTCAGCTTAGTTGCTCTTTATCGCTCCGTCGTTCAACGCAGCGCTTTGCAAAGCTTTTCGCGCTTGCTGTTTACGCAGCAGTTGCCAGTGCGACAGCACGGTTTTCGGCGCCCAGATCTGCGGTTCCGAAGCTTCGAAGTTATCCGCCAGTTCGCGCTCGGCAACGGTGGCCCTGGCCCGTTTGAAAGCTTGCTCCAGATCGTCGGTCTGGTTCAGCGCCTGGGCGAACAGCGCATCGCCGAAGTAGGTGAAGTTGGCTTCTTCCGAGCAGCCGAACGATACGCGATCAGCGCGTGAAGCCGTCATGATCAGGGTGCGTTCGTCTTTCAGTGCCGGAATGAAACCGCCGGAATAACACGACGAAATCACGATGATTTTGTCGCGATTCTTCAGCGGTGCCAGCACGGCGGCGAGTTCGTCGGCGGGCAGGTCGGCCAACTCCATGCGCGGTTGGTCGAGTACCAGTTCATGTTCGGCGGTGCCGTGGCTGGTCAGGTAGATGAACAGCAAGTCTTCCGGGCCGCTGCGTTCGGCGAGGGTTTGCGCGGCGCGGCGCAGGTTTTCGCGGGTGGCCATCGGCCGGTCGCCGAGGTGGTCGCGGTGGTTGACCAGACGGATCTGGCCATAGGCGCCGAAGCGCGTGTTGAGCATGTTGGCGACATAGTCCGACTCGCGCAGGAACACGCTCTGCTTGCCGTCGCCGCCGAGGGTCAGGGTGTACAGCTCAATGGCCGGGGTCGAAGCCGGGATCGCGGCCAGCGCATCGTCGAGCAGGCGGCCCTGCGCGAGCAAGCCGAGTTCGAGGGTGTCGGGCAGCAACTTGCCGTCGGCATCGCGCACGCGCTGGCCGTTGATCCAGGTGCCACTCATTACCGTGCCATCGGTCAGCACCAGGGTGCCGCGTCCGGCGTAACTGTCGCTGTCGAAACCACCGATGTAGAAGCTGCCGTCAGCCAGGTTCAAGCGGCCCTGACCGCTGAAGCGCCAGTCGCTGAAAGAACCGACGTAGTGGCTGCCATCCGCGCCGATCAATTCGCCTTTGCCGGTCAGTGCGCCTTCTTTGAACTGGCCGAGCCAGACGTCGCCGTCAGCGTTTTCGTAGCGGCCCTTGCCGTGCAATTGGTTGTTCTTGAAACCGCCGACATAGATGTCGCCATCGGCGCTGTTGAAGGTGCCGTTGCCTTCCAGTTGACCGTTGACGAAATGGCCGGTGAACGAGTTGCCGCTGGAGTCGCCGCGCTGGCCTTCGCCATTCGGTTTGCCGTGGGCGAACTGGCCCTGATAGGAGCTGCCGTCATCCATTTCCAGACGGCCGAGCCCGGAATATTGATCCGCCTTGAATTCGCCACGGTAGGTCATGGCGTTTTCTTTCAGAGTGCCTTCGCCATCACGCCGGCCTTGTTTGAAGCCGCCGGTGTAACTGCTCGCATTGGTGGTCAGGCTGCCCTGACCGTCGAACAGCCCCTGCTGGAACTGGCCACGATAAACCTCGCCGTTGCTGCCGTGCCATTCGCCCTGACCGTGCCATTGCCCCTTGTCGAACTGCCCGGCGTACCAGCTGCCGTTGGGGTAGTCGACGCGCCCCTGACCTTGCAGCAAGCCATCGACCAGTTCGCCGCGATAGCGTCCGCCGTCCGGCAGGCGCGCATCGGGAGGCAACAGCGATTCGCCGTCGCCGCAAGCGGCAAGCAACAGGGTCAAGGCAAGGGGAGCAAGAGTCGCGAGTGAGCGCATAGCGGGATCCGGGCAATTAGGCGACCGAGTATGCCGCAGCTATGTGACCTTATACAGCCGCTGAAGGGGAGCGGATGCGAAACAGCGTGCGCCGGTTCGCATCCCGGCGCTTAAACGAAGCAGAGCGACAGCGGTTCAGCGATGTAGGCCGGTTTGTCCGAGCCTTCTATCTCAAGTGTCGCGGTGGCCTTGAGCAGCCATTGGCCTGGTTTTTTCTCGGTCACTTCGCCCAGATCGACCTTCAGGCGGACTTTGGAATTGACCTTCACCGGCTGGATGAAGCGCACGATGTCGAGGCCGTAGTTGACCACCATCTTCACGCCTTGCGGCAAGATCAGGATGTCTTCCATCAATTTGGGGATCAGCGACAACGACAGGAAACCGTGGGCAATGGTGCTGCCAAATGGCGTTTGCGCGGCTTTGACCGGGTCGACGTGAATGAACTGATAATCACCGGTGGCTTCGGCGAACAGGTTGATGCGTTCCTGATCGATGGTGAGCCATTCGGAACGTCCAAGTTCCTTACCGACATAATCTTTGAGCTCTGCAACTGGAACATAGGGCATTGAGACTCTCCTTGGGTTCATCGGTTTTATAGTTTTTCAGGTGGGGGATTTGACCGCCCTGCGAACCACTGTAGATCATCATGGCGATTTGCTCCGGTCAACCGACCATGCTTTTGGCGAATGCCGATCCATAGCGCAGGCGTGCTTATAATGCCGACGACTTGCAGGGTGAAAAGTAAGACGGAGATGTCGGATGTTGCTACGTGGCCTGACCATGCTGGTGCTGTTTCAATTGCTCGGCACGGCGCTCAACCATTTGCTGTTACCGGTGCTGCCGGGGCCGATCATCGGCCTGCTGCTGTTGCTGGTATTCCTGATCATTCGCGGTGAAGTCGGCGAGCCGCTGAACCTGGCGGCCAGTAGCCTGCTGCGTTATCTGCCGCTGTTGCTGGTGCCGCCGGCAGTGGGCGTGATGGTTTATGCCACGGCCATTGCCGCCGATTTCTGGGCGATTGTCGGCGCTCTGGTGGTGTCGTTGATCCTGTCAATGGCCTTCGCCGGCGTGCTGATGCAGCGCATGGTCATACGTCACGCGCCACCGGCGGAGGAATTCTGATGCTCTTCGATTGGCACGGCGCCTGGGCGTCGGTGATTCACCATCCACTGTTCGGCATCGGCATTACCCTTGGCGCTTATCAATTGGTGCTGGCGGCGTTCGAGAAAACCCGCTGGATCTTTCTGCAACCGGTGCTGGTCTCCATGCTGTTGGTGATCGGAGTACTGGTCGGCTGTGGCCTGACGTACGTCGAGTACCGCAAGAGCACCGAGATTCTCAGTATTCTGCTCGGGCCCGCGACCGTGGCACTGGCGGTGCCGCTGTATTTGAACCTGCGGCGTATCCGGCAATTGTTCTGGCCGATTTTTACTACGCTGGTGATAGGCGGGGTGGTTGCCACGGGTATGGGCGTGGCGCTGGGCTGGTGGTTCGGTGCCGATCACATGATTCTGATGACCATGGCGCCAAAGTCGGTGACCTCGCCGATTGCGATGCTGGTGGCTGAACAGATCGGTGGTGTGGCAGCGTTGGCGGCGGTGTTTGTGCTGATCACCGGGGTGATCGGCGCGATCTTCGGCCCGACGCTGTTGAACCGCCTCGGTGTGCACAGCCCTGAAGCGCGCGGCATGGCGCTGGGCATGACCGCCCATGCGGTTGGCACGGCGGTGGCGATGCAGGAAAGTGATGAGTGCGGTGCCTTCGCGGCGCTGGCGATGAGTCTGATGGGCGTGGCCACGGCGGTGTTCCTGCCGTTGGCGGTGTCGATGGTGGTGTAAGGAAATGTCTATGAGTCTGCCGCTTTTTCCGCTGAACACAGTGCTGTTTCCCGGCTGCAACCTCGACTTGCAGATCTTTGAGGCGCGCTATCTGGACATGATCGGCCGCTGCATGAAACAGGGCGGCGGCTTTGGCGTAGTGTGCATCCTCGACGGCCATGAGGTCGGTGTCGCGCCAGAGGGTTTTGCGCTGGTCGGCTGCGAGGCGCGGATCACCGATTTCCAGCAGCAGGACAACGGCTTGCTGGGCATTCGCGTTCAGGGGGGGCGACGTTTTCATGTGTTGCGCACCGAAGTGCAGCGCGACCAGTTGATCCTCGCTGACGTCGAATGGCTCGACGATGAGCCCGAGCAACCGCTGCAGGACGAAGACGCCGATCTGGTGGCGCTGCTCAAGGCGCTGGCCGAGCACCCGATGGTCGAGGCGCTGAACATGGGCACCGATGCGGCCGGACAACAGTCGTTGGCCAATCAGTTGGCCTATCTGTTGCCCTTTGCCGAGGAAGACAAGATCGATCTGTTGCAACTCGACGACCCTCAGCAGCGACTGGATGCGATCCAGGCACTGCTTGACGAGTTGCAGGGTGAGTTGTTCGCTTAATCCCGAGGCGTTTGCGCAGGGTTGAGTACGGTCGCTGTCCATCCCCTGAGTCGGCGAGACGCCAAGGTGAGCTTCCAGATCTGGTCAAGTGCCTTGTGTGTAGTCGTAATCAGCGTGTCGCAGGTGCAACGCCGATCCTCAAATCCTCGACCCTTACTTTGCGCGCGCGATCAGCGCTGATGTGCCAGCTAGCGGTTTGTGCGTTGTAATGAATGTCTTGCGCTTCCCTGCCTTGCAGATAGATGTTCTTCACCGGTATTTCATCGTCGGACAACTCTTCCCGGTCTTTATGGTTGTTGATTTCCAGTGTTAGCGCTGCAATTGAGGAGTGAGCCATGGCGTCGACGGTGAACAGGCTGATGATCTCAAACAGGTTGTTGACCCTGTAGCAGTTGCCTGACACGAGGGCGACGTCAATTGTTTCAATAGGCAGGTCCGGATTGTTGCTGTCCGGCAAGTGAATATGAAGGCTGCCGACTTTCAGCAAGTTGCCATTGATCGACAGATGACTGCGCAAGACCGGTGTTTTCAGTTGCGCTGTATATAACGTCCAGGTCGATGAGCCGGACGCTCTTATATCCTCGTCGGCAGTGGACAGCCGAAGGGACATATTGTCGCTCGGATAAATATCGTAGTGTGATGAACGACCTTCCAGATGATAACTCCTGGCATGCGCTATCGATTGAAAGTCGATGCGTTGTGGCGAGTTTTTCAGCGTGAGTTTTTCAATGCGCGGTTTGATGAACATGTATTTGCCGGCACGCTCGCGCAGAGAAGCACGACTTTGCGCGACTTTATGGCCGGGATCTTTCGAGTCATCAAGGTAAGGAATTTGCGGAAGGTCTACTCGGTACGAAACACCGTCGCGCATCACCAGGATGAATTCGTGATTGATCTTCCAGGTATTTGCCAGGTGTCCAGCGGTCACGCTGGTTCTACTGTAAGGGTCTTCAACCATCCCGCCATGCAGCGATAGCAAGGTAACGCCGTCACGCATCAGCAGGGTGTAGTAGAAGTTCGGATAACTCAGCAGTTCAAAACCACCCAGTGTCGTCGACGTCACATCGTAGTGCGCTCTGACTTCGGTAATGTCCTGGCTGTCATGGTCAATATAGACGGTGCTCTTATTGATTTTGTCGTGTTTGGGCACATTCAGCGTTGCATGCGCGGTGTCGCTGGAAACGTAATAAAACGAATCGATATTGGCCGGCACGGTCTGGTAGTCATTGAGTACCCGGGGCGATTGTCTGGCTGTGCCCGGGCTCAGAATGATCACGTTGATCGGCTGCTCATCCAGCCCGGTGAGCGCGGCTGGACAGTCGGGCTGCAGGTAATAACCATCGGTGGTGATGAATGTCCATTTATCGTTGCGCAACACTCGCTGGCCATCGATGGTCTGGTAGACCGCTTCAAGGCTCAACTCCCGGCGCGGAAGGTAGGGCTCCTCGCCGCGCACTGACTCGATCACCAGGGCATGGTCACGGATGCGCCAGCTCTGGATGGACTCCAGTGCAACGCCCAGAGAAACCGTGCTGTGCGCCTGACCGTCTTCGATCAGGCTGACGGCCAGACTGTCGCGGTGGACCAGGTAGGTATCGCTGCCGGCGCCGCCGTCGACGGTGGCATGACTGCCACTAATGGTGATCTGGTCATCACCGCCACCGGCATTGATCTGATCACGGCCATTGGCGCCGATCACTTCTGCTTCGGCAGTGCCGCGCACCCGGTTGGATGCACCCTTGAGTGTTTCAATCTTCTCGAAGGAATCGATGTGGGAGTGCAGCACTGACGCCACTGCGGGATCGGTGGAGCGCAGGCCGAGTGCGCCGTTCTCCAGATCAATATCGTAGCCGGCGAACAACGGTTCTTGCATGCCGTGGCCCTTGCTGTGTTTGCCCTGCAGCCATAAGAGATCGGTGCCGGCGCCACCTTGCAAATGGCCGATTTCGCTGGCCACCGGAGCCCGGACACTGAGCGCCTCGCTGGCGGACTGGAAGGCGAAGGTGTCGTCCAGATCGCCGCCCTCGAGATGTTTCTTGCCCCAGCCATAGACGAAGGCGTTGGATTTGGCGGTGACGCCCTGGATCGTGTCGTCACCGCCCCCCAGGTGCCAGAGTATCCCTTTGTTTTTACCTGGATCGTTGCGCCCGAACGTGACCTGGCCATTGTTCTCGGGCAGTCCGTTGCGGGCGTCGAAGGTGTCATCGCTATCTTTCAAGGCAGCGACGTTGACCGTGGTATACGGTGACTCTCCGGCGGCCTCATCCCATGTGTACTTGTAGACTTGGGTCGGTTGCAGAGACGTGGAAACGCGACCGTTGACGATCGCCTCCATGGTGTCCTTCAGCTCATTTTCGAGCCACGCCACGCTGCGGCTTTTCAAGGCCACGAGATGGTCGTCATAGGTTTTCTGCAGCTTGAATCGATCCATGACCTCCTGATCCAGATCCTGACCGGTGAACGCGAACCAGCCCGAGCGTAAACGTTCGTGCACAGTCAGTTCGATGTAGTCGTCGATGTCATCCACGATGCGTGCAGCGGCGTAGATCTGCGCGCCGACAATCATGATCGCGGCGGCGGTAAGGCCGACCGGCCCGGCAAACTGAAATCCCATCAGCGTTGCTGCGCCGAGTGCCAGCGACAGCCCGGCGCTGAACACACTGAGCCCGCCGGTGACGTAAAGATCCTGGGCTTTTTTGCCTTCGGCACTGGCAGCGTCGCTGAATGATTTGACGGCCGTGTACACGTCAAAGGGCAGGGTGAGCGCGCTGGCGATCAGTCCCGAGCCGCGAACCAGTCGGCTGCCTGCCGTGGTTTTGCCGAACTGCTCGAACGTCAGGGCGCCATTGCGGATCATGCTTTCGCCGGTTTTTGTCAGGGCATATTCCAGTCCGAGTGAAGCGATCTCGGCCGCCGCGCCGCCGCCATTGATCGCCGCTTCATTCCAGTCACTGTTTTTCAATGCTTCTATCGTTCCTCGATAGGCACTGTACAAACCGTACATCTGCATGCCTGCGCCCATCGTGGTCATCGCACGGCTTTTGGTTTTATCGATCCAGCCGGGCATTTGATCAAGTTGTGAGGCGTCTTGTATTTCCACACGCTGCACGGCGTTCAGTACATTGCACACTTTGTTCATTGCCTGGGCGTGCTCGCCCGCCGACATTTTTTTCATCAGCGGGACAGCATTGTTCGAACGCAACGTTGCGATCTCGAACATCAGTGTTGAAACCAGGTGGCCATCCTGTTCAGTGGCCGAGAGCATGCGCGCAGTGACCTTGGCGGGATCGAGTTGCAGGCCATCGATAATGGCTTGATCGGCTTGCGCGAAATACAGGTTGGCGGGCGTGATGGTCTGCCCGTCGATAGTTGCCCCCAGCCGCATGAGTTCCTGGCGGGTGACGGCCACTGCCCCCAACCTCAATGGCCCGAACAGGTGGTCTACAGCCTTGAAGTCCGGAACGTTGGCTGAAACTTGTGAAGTATCAACACTTGTACGGTCTGGTAGTGCGCTGGAAGAGGGGGCGATATCGGTAATGGTGTAATGGGGAAGTTGCTTGTTGTGGTGCTTGGTTGTTTTTATTGAATCGCTCAAAAGTGGGTTTCCTGATTGCAGTCATTGTGTTTTGAACACGGTGAGATGCGTTCAATGTGGCACGGCGCGACTGCGCAATCAGTGGCTATTGTTTTGCTGTTTGTTTTGTCGTGTCTTGTATGGAAGTTGCTGTTGAATGTTTATTGTGTTCGCAAATTTTTTCAGGTGTAAAACCTGGACTTATTTGAAATGGACTTCATGGTTGTTGCGAGAACAAGGCTTTATGGTTGTCGTGCCCATTGCGGTTCAGGCAAGGGCACGACGACAGTCCTCGTCAGTAGGCGTAACGCAGCATGGCGTTCGGCAAATGGCGTAAGGCAAAGAATCCGAACAGCGCGACCAACGCTGGCAGCACCAGCCACCAGACCTTTTGCGGCATCGCACCCAGCGGCGCCTGGCGCTGGCTGAGCCACAGACTGGCCGCGCAGACGCACGTCGCCAACATCGCACCGGCCAGCACATCGGTCGGCCAGTGAGCGCCCAGATAGACCCGCGACAAGGCGATCGCCAGCGCCGGAATGCAGGCGAGCAACAGCCAGGTCAGGCGCATGCGCGGCGGCTGTCCGCGACCGGCGAGAACGGCGAGGGTCAGAAACAGGGCGAACGAGCCGGAAGCGTGGCCACTGGGCATGCTGTAGCTGGTCAGCGGGTCGGCCAGTACTTCCGGACGGACCCGGGCGAAGAACAGTTTGGTTCCGGTGTTGGCCAGCGCCGTGACCAGCAGCGTGCCGCCGGTGAAGATTGCCTGGCGCCATTGCCGACAGAGCAGCAACAAACCGGTAAGCAGGGCGCTGAACAGCAGCATGTTGCGAAATTCGCCGATCAGGGTAAACGTGACGGCGATTTCATCCAGCATCGGTTGCCGATGTTCCTGCACCAGCGTCATCACGCCCTGATCGAGGGCGGTCAGGTAGGGATAACCGATGAACAGGCCAATCAGAATCAACAGGCTCATGCTGCTGATCCAGATCGTCGCACGGCGGTGGCGGCGCAAACTGCTGTTGACGCTAAGGCCGACCATGGCGGCGATACTGCCGGCGACGATACCGGCTTCAAGCCAGAAACCTTCTGGCAAAGGCAGCCGGAAGGCCGCGCCGGTGGCCCAGCCCGGCAACAGATAGGCCAGGCTCCAGCCTGCAGCGGCCAACAGGCTGACGGCGGCGAAGCGCGGGAAAGGCATGTCGCACATGCCGGCAACCATCGGCAGCATAGGGCGCAGCGGGCCGATAAAGCGTCCGACCAACAGGCTGGCGATCCCATAGCGCTGGAAGTAGGTTTCGGCGCCGGCCATCCATTCCGGGTGATGGCGCAGGCCCGGCAGGCGCCGGATGTTCTGGTGGAAATGCCGCCCGAGGAAATACGAGATCACGTCGCCGAGAATCCCGCCGAGAAAGCCCAGCAACAGGGTTTCACTCAACGACAATGCACCGCTGCCGGCCAGCACCGCGATGGCGAACAAGAGCACCGTGCCGGGCACGATCAACCCGGCAATCGCCAGGCATTCAACGCAAGCCACGATGAATACCGCGATTGCCAGCCACTGTGGATTGGTCGCCAGCCACCCGGTCACGCTATCGAGCCATGGGCCCATACAGACAACTCCATCAAATCTTCAATTGGCCCGTGTGGGAGCGAGCCTGCTCGCGAAGAGGGTGTGTCAGGCGAAACAACGATGGCTGACCCAGCGCTATCGCGAGCAAGCTCGCTCCCCCAGGGAATTTCTTCTACTTCAAATCTGCTTCTAGCCTGGGCAATACAAAATAATCCTGGCCTTCGACCTGACCCCGGCGCAGCGGGTTCCGCGTACACCATTGGGCATAAGTCGCGTCAACGAAGCGGTACATCAGGTGTTCATCGCGGCCGTGGGGAATGCCCAGGCGCGTGGTTTGAATAATGTGCGCAGGCGCAGGCCCGGTGTCTTCCACCAGCAACACTTCATGGTCGAAACGCTTGGCGTCCCACACCGGCACCTTCAAGCCCAGTGCCTTGCACAATAACGTCTGGCCGGCGCAGAGCTTTTGCGACGGGCGCGGGCGACCCTGTGCATCAGGATTGTTCAGCAACATCTGCGCCAGACTCGCCGGTCCGCTGATCTCGTCGACCCACGGATAGGCGGATTTGATCAGTACCGCATTGCCCGGGCCCTGCGCACTGAAGTTCAGCGAATCACCGCCACGGGCGTAATACATATAGATGTGGCCGCCATCCAGAAACAAAGCCTTACGCTTTTCTGTGTAGCCAAGCGAGGCGTGGCTGCCTTTTTCCGCGCAGTAATACGCTTCGGTTTCGATGATCCGCGCGCTGAGCCACAGATCGCCGACCCGATGGCGGATGACTTTGCCGAGCAGATCCTGTGCGAGGACTTGGGCGTCGCGGTCGAAAAAAGCGTCCGCAAGTCCCCGTGGCAGGCGCTCGGCGCTGTTGCGAACGGTCAGGTTGGGCATGGCGGGCAAGGCTTATCCAGGCAGAAGAGGTCGGAATGATAACAATCCGAGGCTTAATTACGGCTGAAGATTGGCAATTTGTAGTCCATTTCGACCATCCGCCCGTCACCGCTGTTAGTCCCGGGACGCGACAGCTATAATCTGCCGCTTTCCTCTTTGCCAAGACCCCAGCAGACCATGACTGAGTCCGTTCTTGACTACATGACCCGATTGGGTCGCGCCGCCCGCGAAGCCTCCCGGGTCATCGGCCGTGCCAGCACCGCGCAGAAAAACCGCGCCTTGCAGGCTGCTGCCAATGCTCTGGACGCCGCTCGCGCGGAGCTGGCCGCAGCCAATGAACAGGATCTGGCCGCCGGTCGCGCCAACGGTCTGGAGCCTGCGCTGCTGGAACGTCTGGAACTGACCCCGGCACGCATCGACGGCATGATCGTCGGCCTGCGTCAGGTCGCAGCGCTGCCGGACCCGGTCGGCGCCATCCGTGACATGAGCTTCCGCCCGTCGGGCATTCAGGTCGGCAAGATGCGCGTGCCGCTCGGTGTGATCGGGATCATCTACGAATCCCGTCCCAACGTGACTATCGATGCCGCCAGTCTGTGCCTGAAGTCCGGCAACGCAACCATCTTGCGCGGTGGTTCCGAGGCGATTCACTCCAACCGTGCCATTGCTGCCTGCATTCAGCGCGGTCTGGCCGAGGCCGAACTGCCAGCTGCGGTGGTGCAAGTGGTGGAAACCACCGACCGCGCCGCCGTTGGCGCGATGATCACCATGCCCGAATACGTCGACGTGATTGTGCCGCGCGGTGGCCGGGGCCTGATCGAACGTATCAGTCGCGATGCCCGGGTGCCGGTGATCAAGCATCTGGATGGCATCTGCCACGTCTATGTCAGCGAGCACGCCGACCTGGCGAAAGCCCAGCGCATCGCCTTCAACGCCAAGACCTATCGTTATGGCATCTGTGGCGCGATGGAGACCTTGCTGGTCGATCAAACCGTAGCGAAGGATTTCCTGCCGTCGATGGCTGCTCAGTTCCGCGAAAAAGGCGTCGAACTGCGTGGTTGCGAGCGCACCCTGGCGATCATCGAGGCCGTGGCGGCCAGCGAAGACGACTGGAACACCGAGTATCTGGCGCCCATCTTGTCGATCCGTGTGGTCGATGGGCTGGACCAGGCGATCGAACACATCAATCATTACGGCTCGCACCACACCGACTCGATCGTCAGCGAAAACCTCGCCGACACCCGGCGGTTCGTGGCCGAAGTCGACTCGGCGTCGGTGATGATCAACACCCCGACCTGCTTCGCCGATGGATTTGAATACGGATTGGGTGCCGAGATCGGCATTTCTACTGATAAGCTGCACGCCCGCGGCCCGGTGGGCCTCGAAGGACTGACCTGCGAGAAGTACGTCGTGGTCGGTGATGGCCAGTTGCGCGGCCAGGCGACGGTCTGACTTGACCGACCTCGACCTGACAGCGCCGCAAACCGGCAGCGAATCCCGACCTCGGCGCATCGGCATCCTGGGCGGCACGTTCGACCCGGTGCACATCGGCCATTTGCGCGGTGGGCTGGAGGTCGCCGAGGCGTTGGCACTGGATGAGCTGCGCCTGACGCCCAGCGCGCGACCGCCACACCGTGATACGCCGCAGGTGTCGGCGCAGGATCGGCTGGCGATGGTTGAGTGCGCGGTGGCCGGAGTGCCGCCGCTGGTGGTAGACGCCCGCGAATTGCAGCGGGACAAACCGTCTTACACCATTGATACCCTGGAGTTGATGCGTGCTGAAATGCCCGCAGAAACCCAGGTTTTTCTGCTTTTGGGCTGGGACGCATTTTGCGGCCTGCCCACTTGGCACCGCTGGGAAGAGTTGCTCCAGCATTGCCACATCCTGGTGCTACAGCGCCCGGACGCCGACAGCGAACCGCCGGATGCCTTGCGCAACCTGCTGGCAGCGCGTTCGGTGAGCGACCCGCTGGCCCTGAAAGGGCCGAGCGGACAGATTGCATTCGTCTGGCAGACACCGCTCGCGGTTTCCGCCACCCAGATCCGTCAACTGCTGGCCAGCGGTAAGTCGGTACGTTTCCTGGTGCCCGACGCGGTCCTGGCCTACATCGATGCGCACGGTCTGTACCGTGCGTCGAACTGAACAAGGCGTGCTTCACTGATACGAATCACCGTATCCCTAGCCGCCGAATATACGAGCAAAACGAGTTTTATATGACTGACAAAGACCAAACCAAAGTAAAGCGCAAAGGCACATTCAAGAGCGCCCCGCTGCCAGAACCGGTCAACACCAATGAGCCGCTGAAGGGCGACGAACTGGTCAAGCTGGCTGTAGCCGCGCTGGAAGACGTCAAGGCGCAAGACATCCAGATCATCGATGTTCGCGACAAGCAGAGCATCACTGACTACATGATCATCGCCACCGGTACGTCCAACCGCCAGATCAACGCGATGCTCGACAAGGTTCGCGAAGAAGTCAAAAAGCAGGGCGCCAAGCCGCTGGGCGAAGAAGGCAAGGGCGACAGCGACTGGGTGCTCCTCGACCTGGATCTGGTGATCGTGCACATGATGACCGCCTCGGCACGTCAGTTCTACGACCTGGAACGCCTGTGGGCCGGAGCCGAGCAGAGCCGCGCGGCTGACGCCAAGCACCACAGCCCGGAAAACACCCACGAGCATTTCACCAAGCTCAACAAAGACCAGCTGTAAGGGATTGCTGTGCGACTGCGACTGATCGCCGTCGGTTCACGCATGCCCAAGTGGGTGGAAGAAGGCTGGCATGAATATGCCAAGCGTCTTCCGTCCGAGCTGGCGCTGGAACTGGTGGAAATACCGCTCAATACCCGTGGCAAGAATGCCGACGTGGCCCGTTTCATCCGCCAGGAAGGCGAAGCCATGCTGGCCAAGGTTGGGCAGAACGAGCGGATTGTCACGCTGGAAGTCCACGGCAAACCCTGGAGCACCGAGCAACTGGCGGTCGAACTCGACCGCTGGCGGCTGGATTCGCGCACGGTCAACTTCATGGTCGGTGGTCCCGAAGGGCTGGCACCGGAAGTCTGTGCCCGCGCGGATCAGCGCTGGTCGTTGTCGCCGCTGACGCTGCCGCACCCGTTGGTGCGGATCCTGATCGGCGAACAGTTGTACCGTGCCTGGACCGTGCTGTCCGGTCACCCTTACCACAAGTAAGCCTGCCCTCATGTCTCAGCCGATCCGCATCAAGGACCACGAAAAGGACGCACGTCTGGTGCGCAGCCGCGTCGTGTTCGGGGCCGTTGCGATCATGCTGTTGATCGGCGTGTTGATCGCGCGGCTGTATTACTTGCAGGTGATCCAGTACGAGTACCACTCGACGCTGTCGGAAAACAACCGCGTCCACGTGCAGCCGATTCCGCCGACTCGCGGGCTGATTTTCGATCGCAACGGCGTGGTGGTGGCGGACAACCGTCCCAGCTTCAGCCTGAGCATGACCCGCGAGCGTTCCGGCGACTGGCAGCAAGTGCTCGACGTCATCGTCGAAGTGCTGGAAATGACGCCTGAAGACCGGGTGATCTTCGAAAAGCGCATGCGTCAGGGCCGTCGGCCGTTCGAGCCGGTGCCGATCCTGTTCGAGCTGACCGAAGAACAGATCGCCCGGATTGCAGTGAACCAGTTCCGTCTGCCGGGCGTTGAAGTGGTTGCGCAACTGGTTCGTCACTATCCGCAGGGCGCGCATTTTGCGCACTCGGTCGGTTACATGGGGCGAATCAACGAGAAAGAGCTGAAAACGCTCGATCCGGTCAACTACAGCGGCACCCACCACATCGGCAAGACCGGCATCGAGCGTTTCTACGAGCCGGAACTGCACGGGCAGGTGGGTTACGAAGAAGTCGAGACCAACGCTCGGGGCCGCGTTCTGCGCGTGCTCAAGCGTACCGATCCGATTCCCGGCAAGGACATCGTCCTGAGCCTGGACATCAAATTGCAGGAAGCCGCCGAACTTGCGCTGGGCGGTCGTCGTGGCGCGGTGGTTGCGCTCGACCCGAAGACCGGCGAAGTGCTGGCGATGGTCAGCCAACCGAGCTTCGACCCGAACCTGTTCGTCACCGGCATCGGCTTCAAGGCGTACGCCGAGTTGCGCGATTCCATCGACCGGCCACTGTTCAACCGCGTGCTGCGCGGCCTGTATCCGCCGGGTTCGACGATCAAGCCAGCCGTGGCAATCGCCGGCCTCGATTCGGGTGTGGTGACAGCGTCGAGCCGGGTGTTCGACCCGGGTTATTACATGCTGCCCAACTACGATCACAAATACCGTAACTGGAACCGTACGGGCGACGGCTTTGTCGACCTCGACACGGCGATCATGCGGTCCAACGACACCTACTTCTATGACCTGGCCCACAAGCTTGGCATTGACCGCTTGTCGGCCTACATGAACAAGTTCGGTATCGGCCAGAAGGTCTCGCTGGACATGTTCGAAGAATCTCCCGGCCTGATGCCGTCCCGCGAGTGGAAGCGCGCGACCCGTAAACAGGCGTGGTACCCGGGCGAAACGCTGATTCTCGGGATCGGCCAGGGCTACATGCAATCGACTCCGCTGCAGTTGGCTCAGGCCACGGCGCTGGTGGCGAACAAAGGCGTGTGGAACCGCCCGCACCTGGCCAGATCCCTCGAAGGGGTGAAGCCGGTGGACGAAAACCCGATACCGGACATTGTCCTGCGTGATCCGTCGGACTGGGCCAAGGTCAACCATGGCATGCAGCAGGTGATGCACGGTGCCCGAGGCACCGCGCGCAAAGCCGCCATCGGCGCGCAATACCGGATTGCCGGCAAGTCGGGTACGGCCCAGGTCGTCGCGATCAAGCAAGGCGAGAAATACGACCGCTCCAAGGTTCAGGAACGCCATCGCGACCATGCCTTGTTCGTCGGTTTTGCCCCGGCTGACGATCCGCGCATCGTCGTCTCGGTAATGGTCGAGAACGGTGAGTCCGGCTCCGGCGTCGCCGCGCCGGTGGTGCGTCAGGTCATGGATGCCTGGCTGCTCGATCAGAACGGACGTTTGAAGGCCGAATACGCCAGCCCAATCAGTGCGGAGGCTACGGCCCGTGATGAATAATTTTGATCGCATGCTCTCCAGCGAGGATGTGATGCGTCGCCGCGCGACGCTGCTGCAAAGGCTGCATATCGATGGCCCGTTGTTGATCCTGCTGCTGATCCTCGCCGCCGGCAGCCTGTTCGTGCTGTATTCGGCCAGTGGCAAGAGCTGGGATCTGTTGGCCAAACAAGCCACGTCGTTCGGCATCGGCCTGGTGTCGATGATCGTCATCGCCCAGTTCGAACCGAGATTTATGGCGCGTTGGGTACCGCTCGGTTATGTGGTCGGCGTGCTGCTGCTGTTGGTGGTGGACATCATGGGCCACAACGCCATGGGCGCCACGCGCTGGATCAACATTCCCGGAGTGATCCGCTTCCAGCCCTCGGAATTCATGAAGATCCTGATGCCGGCGACCATTGCCTGGTATCTGTCCAAGCGTACTTTGCCCCCGCAGCTCAAGCATGTCGGCATCAGCCTGATGCTGATCGGTGTGCCGTTCATCCTGATCGTGCGCCAGCCTGACCTTGGTACTTCGTTGCTGATTCTCGCTGGCGGTGCGTTCGTGCTGTTCATGGGCGGCTTGCGCTGGCGCTGGATCCTCAGCGTGCTTGCCGCCGCTGTACCCGTGGCGATCGCCATGTGGTTTTTCATCATGCACGACTACCAGAAGCAACGGATCCTGACCTTCCTCGACCCGGAAAGCGATCCGTTGGGCACTGGCTGGAACATCATTCAGTCGAAAGCGGCGATCGGTTCCGGCGGCGTGTTCGGCAAAGGCTGGCTGCTCGGTACCCAGTCGCACCTGGACTTCCTGCCAGAAAGCCACACCGACTTCATCATTGCCGTAATGGGCGAAGAGTTCGGGCTGGTGGGCATTTGCGCGTTGTTGCTTATCTATCTTTTGTTGATTGGTCGGGGGCTGGTGATTACCGCTCAGGCGCAAACGCTGTTCGGAAAATTGCTCGCCGGAGCATTGACCATGACGTTTTTTGTTTACGTTTTCGTCAACATCGGTATGGTCAGTGGCCTGTTGCCGGTCGTAGGGGTGCCGTTGCCGTTCATTAGCTACGGAGGAACTTCGCTGGTGACACTGCTGTCAGCGTTTGGGGTTTTGATGTCGATCCATACCCATCGCAAGTGGATCGCACAGGTTTGAATAAGGTGAAGAGTTCAATGCAAGTAATGCGTGGCTGGGCGACTCGATGCGCGCCGCTGGTTGGCCTGATGGGCCTCCTCGGGAGCGTGCAGCAAGCGCTGGCCGGCGAATACGAAGGCTCGCCGCAGGTGGCCGAATTCGTCGGTGAAATGACCCGCGACTACGGTTTCGCCGGTGAACAACTGATGGGTGTGTTTCGCGAGGCGCAGCGCAAGCAGTCGATTCTTGACGCCATCTCCAAACCCGCCGAACGGGTCAAGCAGTGGAAAGAATACCGGCCGATGTTCCTCACTGACGCGCGTATTGCGCGAGGTGTGGACTTCTGGCGCCAGCACGAGGCCACGCTGGCCCGTGCCGAGCAGGAATACGGAGTACCGGCACAAGTCATCGTGTCGATCATCGGCGTTGAGACGTTTTTCGGACGTAATACCGGCAATTTCCGCGTAATCGATGCTTTGTCTACGCTGGGTTTCGACTATCCTCCCCGTGCCGAATTTTTCCGTAAGGAACTGCGTGAGTTCTTGCTGTTGGCGCGCGAAGAGCAGGTCGATCCACTGACCCTCAAAGGCTCCTACGCCGGGGCGATGGGGCTGCCACAGTTCATGCCGAGCAGCTTTCGCGCCTATGCGGTGGATTTCGACGGTGACGGCCATATCAATATCTGGAACAACCCGGATGATGCGATCGGCAGCGTCGCGAGCTATTTCAAGCGTCACGGCTGGGTTGCCGGTGAACCCGTGGTCAGCCGCGCCGATGTGCGCGGCGAGCAGGTCGATGAAGGCCTGACCACCGGCATCGAGCCGACGAAAACCGTCGGGGAGTTGCGAGCGCTGGGCTGGTCGAGTCATGATGCGCTGCGCGATGACATGCCGGTCACCGCATTTCGCCTCGAAGGCGACAACGGCCCTGAATACTGGATGGGCCTGAAGAATTTCTACGCGATCACGCGTTATAACCGCAGCGTGATGTACGCCATGGCCGTACATCAACTGTCTGAACAGCTGGTACAAGCACGGGGCGTCAAGTAATGCGGGCATTGCCTATCAATAAACCCCTGAAGCTGGTGGCATTCGCTGCGTTGGCGGTACTGGTCGCCAGTTGTTCGACCAGCCGTTCCCCGACTCAGAAGACATCCTCTACCGCTGTGCGAGCGCAGCCGGGTCTGGACATCAACCGTGCGCATAAAGATGGCGCGCCGTGGTGGGATGTCGATGTGTCGCGCATCCCCGATGCCACACCGACCCTGCACACCGGTCCCTACAAGGCCAACCCGTACACGGTGCTGGGCAAAACCTACTTCCCGTTGCAGGAGTCCAAGACTTACGTCGCCTCAGGCACGGCGTCCTGGTACGGCACCAAGTTCCATGGCCAGAACACCGCCAACGGCGAAGTTTATGACCTGTACGGCATGAGCGCTGCGCACAAGACATTGCCACTGCCAAGTTACGTTCGGGTGACCAACCTGGACAACAACCGCACAGTGATTCTGCGCGTAAATGACCGCGGCCCGTTCTATTCCGACCGCATCATCGACTTGTCTTACGCGGCGGCCAAGAAGCTCGGTTACGCCGAGAGCGGCACCGCGCGGGTCAAGGTCGAAGGCATCGATCCGCAGCAGTGGTGGGCCGCCAAGGGCCGTCCGGCGCCTTTGATGCTCAACGAGCCGCAAGTCGCGCAGAATAGCGCGCCGGTGATCACGGCTTCGGCCGGCACCGTCGAGCAATGGACCCCGCCGCCGCAGCAGCACGCCGCGGCCGTCGTGCCGGTTCAGCTCGACGCAAAAAAAAACGCTTCTGCAACAGCGTCTGGCCAGTATCTGCAGGTGGGCGCCTTCGCCAACCCGGACGCTGCAGAACTGCTGAGGTCCAAGCTCAGCGGGATGGTGAGCGCTCCGGTGTTCATCAGCTCGATCGTGCGCAATCAGCAGACCCTGCACCGGGTACGCCTGGGGCCGATCGGTTCGCCGGGTGAAATTGCCCAGGTGCAGAACAGCGTGCGCCTGGCCAACCTTGGTTCGCCAAGTGTGGTCACCGAGTAATACGTAGGACTTGATTGACGATTCACCAGCGATTGGGGGGTGAATCAGGTTGTTGGCTCGTCGAAGAACAAAAGCCCGGCAAGGGTGACTGGAGTGAGCAACTGAACACGCGATGGCTCGTCAGAAAGCCATCTGATTAAATTTTGCCTTAGGGCAGTTTCCATTAGCGATTTCGAGAGACGGATGAACATCACCACCTTTGCCAAACGCCTGTGTCTGCTAGTCCCGCTGCTCCTCTCGCCAGCCGCCTTCGCGGCCGAGATGATGCCATCGCCACCACAACTGGCCGCCAAGGCCTACGTACTCATGGATGCCAGCAGCGGCAACGTGCTGGTGGAGAACAACGGTGACCAGCGTCTGCCACCGGCCAGCCTGACCAAACTGATGACCGCGTACATTGCTACGCTGGAAATCCGTCGTGGCCAGATCGGTGAAAACGATCCGGTGACCGTCAGCGAAAACGCCTGGCGCACCGGCGGTTCGCGGATGTTCATCAAAGTCGGTTCGCAGGTGACTGTCAGCGACCTGCTGCACGGCATCATCATCCAGTCCGGCAACGACGCCAGCGTGGCGCTGTCCGAGCACATCGCCGGTAGCGAAGATGCATTCGCCGACCTGATGAACAAGACGGTTACCGATCTGGGCATGACCAATTCCCACTTCATGAACCCGACCGGTCTGCCGAACCCTGAGCATTACTCGTCGGCGCACGACATGGCGATCCTGGCCCGCGCGATCATCCACGAAGACCCGGCTCACTACGCGATCTACTCGCAGAAAGAGTTCTTCTGGAACGGCATCAAACAGCCTAACCGCAACCTGCTGCTGTGGCGCGACAAGACCGTTGACGGTCTGAAAACCGGTCACACCGATGAAGCCGGCTACTGCATGGTGTCCTCGGCTGTACGTGATGGCCAGCGCCTGATCGCCGTGGTGTTCGGCACCAACAGCGAAGTGGCTCGCGCCGCTGAAACCCAGAAGCTGCTGACTTACGGCTTCCGCTTCTTCGAAACCCAGACCTTCTACCAGAAGGGCACCGAACTGGCTCAGGCCCCGGTGTGGAAAGGCACCACCAGTCAAGTCAAGGCCGGCCTGGCTCAAGACCTGACCATGACCCTGCCAAAAGGCCAGCTGAAGAAGCTCGCTGCCAGCATGACCATGAACCCGCAACTGACCGCGCCAATCGCCAAGGGCGACGTGATCGGTAAAGTCGAAGTGAAGCTGGAAGACAAGGTGGTGCACAGCGCCGACCTGATCGCTCTGGACGCTGTCGAGGAGGGTGGTATCTTCCGCCGCATGTGGGATAGCATCCGTCTATTCTTCTACGGCTTGTTCAACTGATTTGTGTTGACCTGCATGGCCCCGCCCCGACTCGGAGCGGGGCCATGCGCGTTACCACGGCTTAAGAGGCCGTTACGCCATGACCGATACCGAAGTAAAGGCGCCAAAGATCGAATTTCCCCAGACTGATTATCCGATTAAGGTGATCAGCGACACGGGCGTCGGCCACAAAGACAAGATCATCGAAATCGTGAAAAAATTCGCGAAAATCAACGATGAGCGGGTCGATGAGCGTTCGAGCAGCAACGGCAAATACACCACTATTCAGTTGCACATCGTCGCGACCGACCAGGATCAGCTGTACAACATCAACAGCGAACTGCGGGCGACCGGCTTCGTGCACATGGTGTTGTGATGCCAGGCACGCTGGGCTTTCGTGAGCTCGGCCAGATGGCTTACGAGCCGGTCTGGCATGCCATGCAACGTTTTACCAACGAACGCGGCAGCGATGCCGCCGACGAAATCTGGCTCGTCGAGCACCCGCCGGTGTTCACTCAGGGCCAGGCCGGCAAGGCCGAACACTTGTTGCTGCCGGGAGATATCCCGGTGGTGCAGGTCGATCGCGGCGGGCAGGTGACCTACCATGGCCCTGGCCAACTGGTGGCTTACCTGTTGCTGGATGTACGCAAACTGGGTTTTGGCGTGCGTGATCTGGTCAGCCGCATGGAGCGTTGCCTGATCGAACTGCTGGCCAGCTACGGCGTGACCGCCGCAGCCAAGCCAGATGCTCCCGGCGTGTACGTCGATGGAGCGAAAATCGCTTCTCTGGGTTTGCGGATTCGCCACGGTTGTTCCTTTCATGGCCTGGCCCTGAACGTGGATATGAACCTGGAACCGTTTCGACGGATTAATCCCTGCGGCTATGCCGGGCTGGCGATGACCCAGCTGAGCGATCACGCAGGATCGATTGAATTTGCCGAGGTAAGTGCCCGGCTGCGTGCGCAGCTCGTCAAACACCTCGACTATGCTGAGCAGACGACCCTGACGGGCGGAATCGACTGATATGACTACTGATGCAGTGCAAACCATGATCCCGACGCTCGACGTGACCGAGCGCCCGGCCCCGCGTCCCAAGGTTGAAGCCGGCGTCAAGCTGCGCGGCGCCGAGAAGGTTGCACGCATCCCGGTAAAGATCATTCCGACCACCGAGCTGCCGAAGAAACCTGACTGGATTCGTGTACGCATCCCGGTTTCGCCGGAAGTCGACCGCATCAAGAGCCTGCTGCGCAAACACAAGCTGCACAGCGTTTGCGAAGAAGCGTCCTGCCCGAACCTGGGCGAGTGCTTCTCTGGCGGTACCGCGACGTTCATGATCATGGGTGACATCTGCACCCGTCGCTGCCCGTTCTGCGACGTTGGCCACGGTCGTCCGAAGCCACTGGACGTCAACGAGCCGCAAAGCCTGGCCATCGCCATCGCCGACCTCAAGCTCAAGTACGTGGTGATCACTTCGGTTGACCGTGACGACCTGCGTGACGGCGGTGCCCAGCACTTTGCCGACTGCATTCGCGAGATCCGCAAACTGTCGCCGAACGTGCAGCTGGAAACCCTGGTTCCGGACTACCGTGGCCGCATGGACGTCGCCCTGGAAATCACTGCGGCCGAGCCGCCGGATGTGTTCAACCACAACCTGGAAACCGTGCCGCGGCTGTACAAGGCTGCGCGTCCGGGTTCGGACTACCAGTGGTCGCTGACCCTGCTGCAACGCTTCAAGCAGATGATGCCGCACATTCCGACCAAGTCCGGCCTCATGCTCGGCTTGGGCGAGACCGACGAAGAAGTCATCGAAGTCATGAAGCGCATGCGCGAACACGACATCGACATGCTGACCCTGGGTCAGTACCTGCAACCGTCGCGCAGCCACTTGCCGGTGCAGCGTTTCGTGCACCCGGACACCTTCGCCTGGTTCGCCGAGGAAGGTTACAAGATGGGCTTCAAGAACGTCGCGTCGGGCCCGTTGGTACGTTCTTCGTACCACGCCGACGAGCAGGCCAAGCTGGTCAAGGCTGAGCTGCTGGGTTCCTGATCCCGCGCAGCGCCATAAAAATGCCCGCGAGGCTTTATGTCTGCGCGGGCATTTTTTTTGCCTGTCCTACGACAAGCGCTTACTTTTCCCGCAACCTGTGGGGCAACGAAGTCTCTTCTGTTTGTCCCCGTTCCTGACTACTGTGTGAGCATGATTTTACGCACGGAGATCCATGGATGACTGTTCGACCCACTCACACACTGTGTCCACACAGAGCCGTACCGGCGTTACCCTCGGAGGGTACGATCGGCGTTATTGCGCCGGCCGGCCCCGGGGCACTGGACACCGATAAGGCAGTGCAATGGATGCGCGCCCGGGGCTATGCACTGAAGGTGTTTCCCGGCGTCTACGCTAAGGAAGGCTATCTGGCCGGCAGCGACGACGTGCGGCTCAACGATCTGCATGCAGCGTTCGCTGACCCTGAGGTGGACGCGATCATCTGTCTGCGCGGTGGCTACGGTACGCCGCGACTGCTGGACCGGATCGACTTCGATCTGCTGAGCCGCCACGCCAAGCCGTTCATCGGCTACAGCGATATCACTGCTTTGCACTTGGCCATCAGTCGCTACGCAGGCTTCGTGACCTTCCACGGGCCGCTGCTCAATGCTGACCTGCTGGGCGACAAGGAGCCGCCGACCGTCACCTCATTCTTCGCCATGCTGCGCGGTCAACTGAAAACGGGCAGCGTGCTGAGCCATCCGGTGGCTTATCCGTTGACCACGGTCGAGCCCGGCGTCGCCCATGGGCGCTTGCTCGGCGGTAATCTGGCGATGATCGCTTCGACCCTGGGCACGCCATACGAGATCGATGTCGAAGGCGTGATTCTGCTCATCGAGGACATCAACGAGCCGCTGTATCGCATCGACCGATTACTGACTCAGATGCGTCTGGCCGGCAAGTTGGCGAAGCTGCGTGGCGTGTTGGTCGGGGATGTCGCGGGGGTGGATGTCGAGGCGCTGAACCGCTTGCTCAAACAGACTTTTGCGCCGTTGCGGATTCCGGTGCTGTCCGGTTGGCGCAGTGGGCATTGTGATCCGAACCTGACGTTGCCACTGGGTGCGCTGGTACGGCTGGATGCGGGGAAGAAGGAGTTGATGCTGGAGCAGGATGTGGTGATCAGACCGTAGAGGTTTATCGCCAGAGATTGAGTCTTCGAGAGCAAGCCCCCTCCCACAGTTGATCGCATTCCCATGGTGGAACTCGGTCAACTGTGGGAGGGGGCTTGCTCCCGAAAGCGGCATTAGCCATACGACAAACTGCTATTGGCTACGCAGGCTCTCAAGCAGCTTGTGCGTCGGATAGCCATCCGCCGGCCAGCCAAACGACTGCTGCGCGCTGCGAATCGCCTTGCGCGTGTTGGCGCCGATGATCCCGTCAGCCGTGCCCGCATCGTAGTTGCGCGCGCTCAGAAGGGTTTGCAGTTCGATACGTTCGGTGCGACTCAGCGGCAGGTCATCCTTCGGCCAAGTGCCGTTGATCAAGCCGCCGCCGTTGAACCGCTCGGACAGCAGGCTCACAGCCAATGCATATGACGACGAGTTGTTGTACTTGAGGATCGCCCGGAAGTTATCGAGGATCAGGAACGCCGGGCCACGATAACCGGCCGGCAGCAGCAGGGCGGCAGACAGCTGTTCGGAGCCCGCGGGCACTTGACCGCCATTGGGCAGGGTCACACCCAACTGACGCCATTCGGCAACGCTTTTACGAATCGCGCCATCTGCCAGCGTGAAGTTGAAGCTGCTCGGCAGTTGCACTTCAAAACCCCACGGCTGGCCGCGCTGCCAGCCGGAGCTTTGCAGGTAGTGCGCAGTCGACGCCAGGGCGTCGGCCGGGCTGCCCCAGATGTCGCGGCGGCCGTCACCGTCGAAATCCACGGCGTGGGTGTTGTAGGTGGTTGGAATGAACTGGGTCTGCCCCATGGCGCCAGCCCAGGAACCGAGCATTTTCTCCGGGGTAATATCACCCTGTTGCAGAATTTGCAGGGCAGCGATCAATTGTGCGTGGGCAAAGCCCGGGCGCCGTCCTTCATAGGCGAGGGTCGCCAGCGAATTGATCACCGACTTGCTGCCCTGGAACTGGCCGAAGTTGCTTTCCATGCCCCACACCGACACCAGTGCCTGACGATCAACGCCATAACGCTGTTCGATGCTTTGCAGAATGTCGGCGTACTGGTTGATCAGCGCCTGGCCTTTGCGCACCCGCAGCGGCGAGAGCGCACCATCGAGGTATTCCCACACCGGGCGGGAGAATTCCGGCTGACTGCGGTCGGCGCGGATCACGCTGGCATCGAAGCTGACATTGGCAAATGCACGATCAAACAAATCGGCGCGAATCCCGGCGGCGAGTGCGTCCTTGCGAAAGCCTGCCTGCCATTCGGCGAAGGTCTGGGTCGGCTGTAGATCGAGCGGGTCGGCGGACGGCACTACCGGCGGAATGATCGCTGGGGCTGTGGCGACAGGGGCTGCTTGAAGAGGTTGCGCGTCGGCGGCGGTAGGTTTTTCCGCACAGGCAACAAGCAGGATGAAACTTGTGGCAGCAACCAATTGGCGAACAGGCCAACGATGGGAAAGACAAAAGGGCATGCACAGGTCCAGAGGATACGAATCAGGTGCAGACCTTAACATGACCGGGGGGTACTGCGCTTCAGGCAGCCAGAAAGTAAGAAGCCTCCCAGCTGTCAGACTGGAAGGCTTCGCGGCGGTAGCTGCCTTTACCCTTGGTTGGTCGTTCCTGGCGACTGCGGAACAGGGGTTGGGCGACGATGGATTTGGCCTTGTTCGGGCCATGTTTCGATGGCTTTTTGCTCATAAGGGTTCTCTCGAGTGAGTGGGTTTTGCGGGGGGAATAATTTGCCGATGTCGGGCGTCTGTCCAGTGCCTGTTGTGTAGGAATGTTCTGACGCTTTCGCGAGCAGGCTCGCTCCCACATTTGGAATGCATTTCAATGTGGGAGCGAGCCTGCTCGCGAATGGCCGTTATGCGGTAAAACAGGTTATTCGGCGGGGAGTGTCAGACGTTGGCCAGCCATCAATAGTGCCAAGCGGCTCAGACTCATCCACGGCGACCCTGCCGCCTGGCCCTTGATCTGCGCATCGATGCGCTGAGCTTCGAGCAACAACTGCGCCCAGCGTTGCGCCGAGTAACGTTGCAGGGCTTTGCTCATCAACGGTTTGCGCTTGTCCCAGACGGGCGGTTTGGCTTGGCTGAAGCATTTGTCCAGCGGTGTGCCCTGGCTATATTGCAGCGAGATATTGGCCAGCAGGCGCAACTCCCGCGCCAGTGCCCAGAGAATCACTGGCGGTTCGACACCTTCACCGCGCAGCCCTTCGAGCATGCGCAACGCGTGAGCCGGTTCGCCGTTGAGCACGGCATCGGTCAGGCCAAACACATCGAAGCGCGCACTGTCCGCGACAGCGGCTTGCACGGTTTCGACGGTGATCTGGCCGCCTTCGGCCATCAGCTTGAGCTTTTCGATTTCTTGCGCCGCGGCGAGCAGGTTGCCCTCGACGCGTGCGGCAATCAGTTCGACGGCGTCCTGGCTGGCCGACAATCCGGCTTGCGACAAGCGCTGACGAATCCAGCTCGGCAACTGATTGGCATCCACCGGCCAGATCTGGATGAACTGGGTCTGCTGGCCTTCAACCAGCGCCTTGCCCCACTTGGTTTTCTGCGCACTGCCATCGAGCTTGGGCAGGCTGATCAGCAGCACGGTGTCTTCGGCGGGGCGAGAGCAGTATTCGATGAAGGCGGCAGCGCCCTTGTCGCCGGGTTTGCCTGAAGGCAGACGCAGCTCCAACAGACGCTTTTCAGCGAATAGCGACATGCTGGCGCCGGCCTGCAACAACGTGCCCCAATCGAAATTGGCATCGGCGGCGAAGACCTGACGTTCGTCGAATCCTTGCTGGCGGGCGGCACTGCGAATGGCGTCGGCGGCTTCCTGACACAGTAGCGGGTCATCGCCACTGATGATGTAGACCGGCGCAAGGGCGCTTTGCAGGTGTTTGCCGAGTTGGGCGGGAGCGAGCTTCATAAGAGCAATCGAACGGGGCGCCTGAGCGCCCCGAACGTCTTACTGCTGCGGGATTTCGAGCGGCGACTGACGCGGAGTTTCCGCTTCAGCCTTTTGCGCCGCTTCGAGCGCGTCGGCTTCAGCCCTGGCGCGGTTGTTGGCGGCTTGCTGCAGTTGCTCCAGTTGACCCGGGGTCAGCTGTTGCAGGCGCAGCATCATGCGCTGAACCAGCTCGCGACGGATATCGCGACGGGCATCGTTGGCTTCCTGATCGGAGCCGACGAGGTTGTTGCCGTCGTGGATAAACACTTTCTGCACTTCAAGCTTGTCGCTCAGCAGGGGAAGGTTCTTGTCGCCACGGATGTCGTAGTTGAGGACGGTAGTAACCTGATACTCACCTGTACGACCGGCACCGGCGTAGCTGAGGATGCGCTGGCTTTCCTGTTCGTCAGCCAGGAACAGCTTGTACGGCGCACCGCTGTAAATCTTGACGCCGCTCGACTCCAGCACCTGACGCAGTTGGGTGACGGTCTCGCCGTAGGCGTTACGCGCACTCAGGTCGAGTTCCTTGATGGTCAGTTCGGTGGTACCAGTGCCGCGCAGCTGGAAACCGCAGGCGCTCAACAGGACGGCGAGGCCCATCACCAGCAGATTGCGTTTGATCATTGTGTTGCTCCCCTTGAAACCATGTGGGCCGTTCGTGCGGCCCGAAAGGTTTTACTTGGCGCCAGGCAAACCCGGCGCCCGATCCAATTAGCTGGCGACGATATTGACCAGTTTCCCGGGCACTACGATCACTTTACGAATAGTCAGGCCGTCGACGAAACGCAGTACGTTTTCGTTGGCGCGCGCTGCCGCTTCAACTTCTTCACGCGTTGCGCTGGCCGGCATTTCGATCTGGCCACGCAGTTTGCCGTTGACCTGGATGACCAGGGTCAGGCTGTCCTGCACCAGCGCAGTTTCGTCCACTGCTGGCCAACCGGCGTCGATCACCGGATCGGCGTGGCCCAGTTGGTTCCACAACTCATGGCTGATGTGCGGAGTGATCGGAGCCAGCAGCAAGGTCACGGCTTCCAGACCTTCCTGAATCAACGCGCGATCCTGTTCGGTGCCTTGCGCAGCTTTTTCCAGCACGTTCATCAGCGTCATCACCTGAGCGATGGCGGTGTTGAATTTGTGGTTCTGGCCAACGTCGTGGCTTGCCTGCTTGATCGCCAGATGGATCGAGCGACGCACGGCTTTCTGCTCGTCGTTCAGGCCGGCAACGTCAAGTTTGCCCGGCAGACCCTGAGTAACGTGGGCCTGAGCCAGACGCCAGACACGTTTGAGGAAACGGTGCGAACCCTCAACGCCGGAGTCGGACCATTCCGCGCTCATGTCAGGTGGCGAGGCGAACATCATGAACAGACGGCAAGTGTCGGCACCGAACTGGTCGATCATCGACTGTGGGTCAACGCCGTTGTTCTTCGACTTGGCCATCTTCTCGGTGCCGCCGATTTCCACCGGCAGACCGTCGGCAATCAGCTTGGCGCTGATGACTTTGGCTTTGCTGTCACGTTCAAGTTCGACGTCCGCCGGGTTGAACCAGGTGTAGGCACCGTTGGCTTCGCGACGATAGTAAGTCTCGGCGATCACCATGCCTTGGGTCAGCAGGTTCTTGAACGGCTCGTTGGAGCTGACCAGACCTTCGTCGCGCATCAGTTTGTGGAAGAAGCGCGCGTAGAGCAGGTGCAGAATCGCGTGTTCGATACCGCCGATGTATTGGTCGACCGGCAGCCAGTGATCGGCCGCGGATTTTTCCACCAGGCCGCCTTCAAAGTGCGGCGAGGCGTAACGTGCGTAATACCACGACGACTCGACGAAGGTGTCCATGGTGTCGGTTTCACGCTTGGCAGGCTGGCCGCATTTCGGGCAGCTGCACTCGTAGAACTCAGGCATGCGCGCCAGCGGCGAACCGGCGCCATCCGGCACCACGTCTTCTGGCAGCACGACAGGCAGTTGATCTTCCGGCACCGGCACGTCACCGCAGGCATCGCAGTGGATGATCGGGATCGGACAGCCCCAGTAGCGCTGACGGCTGATGCCCCAGTCGCGCAGACGGAACTGGGTGCGCGAGGCGCCCAGTTGTTTCTTGATCAGGGCGACTTCGATGGCGTCGAACGCGCCGGCGAAGTCGAGGCCGTCGAACTCGCCGGAGTTGATCAGCGTGCCGTGCTCGCCGTAGGCGTCTTGCCATGGGGCCGGGTTGCTGTCGCCGGAGCTGGTACGCACGACCGATTTCACCGGCAGGTTGTACTTGTGAGCGAATTCGAAATCGCGCTCGTCGTGCGCCGGCACAGCCATTACTGCGCCATCGCCGTAGTGCATCAACACATAGTTGGCGACCCAGACTGGCAGTTTTTCACCGCTCAGCGGGTGCTCGACGAACAGGCCGGTCGGCAGGCCTTTTTTCTCTTGGGTGGCGACGTCGGCTTCAGCGACGCTGCCGCCTTTGCATTCAGCGATGAACGCTTGCAGCTCAGGGTTGTTCTGCGCCGCCTGAGTGGCCAGCGGGTGTTCGGCGGCCACGGCGACGTAGGTCGCGCCCATCAGGGTGTCCGGACGGGTAGTGAAGACTTTCAGAGTGCCGGCTTCGCCGATGGAGTCGACGTTGTACGGAAACTGCACTTCCATGCCGCGGGATTTGCCGATCCAGTTGCGCTGCATGGTCTTGACCTGTTCCGGCCAGCCAGTCAGTTCGTCGAGGCTCTCCAGCAGCTCATCCGCGTAGGCGGTGATCTTGAAGTAGTACATCGGGATTTCGCGCTTTTCGATCAGCGCGCCGGAACGCCAGCCGCGACCGTCGATCACCTGTTCGTTGGCCAGAACGGTCTGATCGATCGGGTCCCAGTTCACGGTGCCGTTTTTACGGTAGATCACACCTTTTTCGAACAGGCGAGTGAACAGCCATTGTTCCCAGCGGTAGTAATCCGGCTTGCAGGTGGTCACTTCGCGCGACCAGTCCACCGCCAGGCCCAGGCTACGCAGCTGGGTTTTCATGTAGGCGATGTTTTCGTAGGTCCACTTGGCCGGCGCGACGTTGTTTTTCATCGCGGCGTTTTCTGCCGGCATGCCGAAGGCGTCCCAACCCATCGGTTGCAGAACGTTCTTGCCTTGCATGCGCTGGTAGCGGGAGATCACGTCGCCGATGGTGTAGTTGCGCACGTGCCCCATGTGTAGCTTGCCGCTGGGGTAAGGGAACATCGACAGGCAGTAGAAAGTCTCCTTGCCTGGCTGTTCACTGACTTCAAAGGACTTTTGCTCGTCCCAGAACGACTGGGCGGCGGCTTCGATTTCACGGGGCTGATATTGTTCGTGCATGGCTACTTTTGTACTGGATATGGGTGGCCTAATCCTCTTCAACGCAGCATTCGGGATGGCCCGGACGAGCTGGAAGTGGAATGACAGGAAGCGCCGTAGCATACATGACCGCGCTTGGCCTAGGGAAACCCTGATTACAGCTGTTTGGCCGGGTAAATCGGTGGCGAGGGCCGTTGGTCGCGGCGTGCAGTCGGTTTGTGCAGCGAAGCTAAGCTCTAACTGGGGAGTGAGTCTTATCTTCAATGAGGTGAGGGATGGTGGAGCAACAGCAAAGAAACGTCACGAAACCTGAGTTGTACGAACGGTTGATGGACCGTCTGGGCATGGCCCTGGACGCTGCAAAAACCGCTGATCGGCTGCGCGACGAGCGCCCCTTGGAATTGGAATTGCGTGGCTTGAGCCCCGCCGAGTTCAAACTGGTCAAGGCCTATCTGGATCGCAGTGAACGTGAAGCGCACGGATGCTTGTCGCAAGCAGTGAAGCAGCTCGATGCAGGACATTCGGCCAAGGTCATCTGGCTCAAAGACAAGGCGCCCCGCAAAGACACCGTCAAGGTGCGGGCTTTGCAGGCCAAGTAAGCGCATGGCAGGTCAAGAAGCGGATCTTTTTCAACAGGATCCGACCCTATCGGTTGTCGCGTTGGATCAACCCACTTAGGCTTCGGGCATCTTTGGAGATGCCCGATGCCTTTTCGTTATTTCGTCAAACAACTTCTATTGCCGCCCGGCATTCTTTTACTGCTGTTGCTGGCTGCTTGGTGGCTACGCCGCTCTCGTCCGCGCCTCGCAGGGTTGTGTTTTGCCATCGGTTTTGGCGGGTTCTGGCTGATGAGCTTGCCGGTGGTCGTGCAATGGGGCGCCAAAGCCCTCGAGCGCGAGCCGCCCTTGGCCCGGGAAGAGTGGGCGACCTTGGCGCAACGTGCTGATGCGATTGTGGTGCTCGGTTCCGGTCGTGAGCGCGGTGATCTGGCCTGGGGCGAGGATCAGCCGACCGGCGTGGGGCTTGAACGTCAGCGTTATGCGGCACGCCTGGCCAAGGCGTCGGGGCTGCCGATTCTGACCAGTGGCGGCTTGCATTACGGCACGCCGCCGACCGAGGCGAAATTGATGGCTGACTCGTTGCTGGATGACTTCGGCGTGACGGTGCGTTGGCAAGAGGGCGAGAGCCGTACCACGTGGGAGAACGCCAAGTTCAGTGCCGACATGTTGTTGCCGCAGGGGATCAAGCGTGTAGTTGTGGTGACTCAGGCCTGGCACATGCCGAGATCGGTCTGGAGTTTCGAGAAGGCGGGATTTGAAGTAGTGCCGGCACCGGTCGGGTTTTTGGGTACGGATAACGCGAGGCCGCTGGGTGGCTGGATGCCGGAATTCAAGTCGATCTGGCAGAGCGGGCAGTTGCTGAATGAGGCGGTGGGGCAGGTGGGGTATTCACTGTTTTACCGGAGTGAAGCGGTCGCCGATTGATTGAGTGTTGCCAATGGCCTCTTCGCGAGCAAGCCCGCTCCCACATTTGGAATGCATTTCAAATGTGGGAGCGGGCTTGCTCGCGAAGCTTTTAAAGGGTTTTCGAGATCCGGCTGGCCATCAGTGCCCAGCCAAACAACAGCACGCACACAATGATCAGCGGCCACGAACGCCATTGCAGATAGGGCGTCAGGTTGTGCATCGGCACCACCTCGCCGTACAGCACGCCCTGTTCGAACTGCGGAATCTGTTCGGTGATCTGCCCGAACGGGTTGATCAATCCGGTCACGCCGTTGTTGGTCGCACGGATCATCCAGCGTCCAGCTTCCAGCGCGCGCATTTGCGCCATCTGCAAGTGTTGCAGCGGGCCGATCGAGGTGCCGAACCAGGTGTCGTTGCTGATCGTCAGCAACAGATCACTGCGCGCCGAGAGGCTGGCGGCGAACTCCGGATAGACCACTTCGTAGCAGATGAACGGCGCGATCTGATAACCCTTGGCTTGCAGCAATGCCTGATCGGCCGGGCCGCGAGCGAAGTCGGACATCGGCAGGTCGAAGAAAGCGATCAGCCCGCGCAATACGTCTTGCAACGGTACGTATTCGCCGAATGGCACCAGTTTCTGCTTCAGGTAAGTGCCATCGCCTTCACCGACCACGGTGATGCCGTTGAAGAAGCGTCTTTCGTGATGCACCGTTTGGCGAATGGGTACGCCGGTAATCAACGCCGATTTACGCTCGGCGGCGAAGGTGCCCATCATGTTCAGGTAACCCTCGGCGGACTCCTTGAGCACGGGGACGGCGGTTTCCGGCCAGATCAGCAGATCCACCGGTTTGGAACGGAAACTCAGGTCGCGGTACAACGCCAGTTGCGCGTTGAGTTCTGCCGGGTCCCATTTCATGCTTTGCGCGACGTTGCCCTGAATCGCCGCGACGGTCAGCGGCGCACCGGACGGGCTGGTCCAGGCGTGGCCCTTGAGCGCGATGCCCGCCACCCATGGCCCGACCAGCAACAGCAGGCCAGCCGCAACAAAAGCCTTGCGACCGGTTTGCAGCAGACGCGGCGCGTTGTAGATCAGCGCAGCGGTCAGCGCCAGGACGAACGACACCAGCCACATGCCACCCACCGGCGCCAGACCGGACAGCGGCCCGTCGAGCTGACTGTAACCGGAGTAGAGCCACGGGAAACCGGTCAGGAACCAACCGCGAAACGCCTCCTGAGCGACCCATAGCGCAGCGAACGCCAAGGCATCGGCCAGCGGCGCCTCATTGCGGCGCAACCAGCGTGCCCACAGCCAGGCGGGGAGGGCGAAGAAAAAGGCAATCGCTGCGGTAAACAGCAGCATCAGGAATCCGGCCAACAGCACCGAAGCGCCGCCGAAATGATGAATGCTGTAGTAAATCCAACTGGTACCGGCGCCGAACAGGCCGAAACCGAAGCACCAGCCACGGCCCAGCGCCTGGCGCGGGCTTAGCTCGCGCAGGCCGGCATAGAACAAACCGACCGCCAGCAGAGCCAGCGGCCAGATATCGAAGGGTGCCAGAGCGAACGTGGTGATTGCACCGGCCGCCACGGCCAGCAGGTTACCGGGCCAGCCGGGGCGGGTTGTCCAGCGCAGGGGGTATGTCATCAGCTATTTCCTGTATCGCGCCGGGTCTGCTGTTACGCAGGGCAAGGCGCGAGGAGTGAAGTTTGGTTTTTCAAATGAACGACGAGTAACGCAGCCCTGCGTAACAGCAGGCCCGGCCCTGCGGGTTACGACTGAAAGCGGGCCATGCTGCGTTGCAGTCCTTGGAAAGGGAATGCCATTCCCTGCGGACTGCGCCTTGCCTGGCCCGCTTTCAGGCGCAACGCGATGCAGGAAACAGCTGATGACATACCCCAGTCCTTAGATTTTTTACCGAGCGATTGGCGTGAGTCGCAGCAAGTGAATCCGACGGCTGTCGGCGTTCAGGATGCGGAAACGATAGGCGCCGATTTCAGTGATTTCGTTACGTTTTGGCAAGTGCCCGAACGCGCTCATCACCAGACCGCCGACGGTGTCGAACTCATCGTCCGAGAACTCGCTGTCGAAGAACTCGTTGAAGTTCTCGATCGGCGTCAGCGCCTTGATCAGGAAGTCACCGCTGGGCAGCGGCTTGATGTAGCTGTCTTCTTCGACGTCGTGCTCGTCTTCGATGTCGCCGACGATCTGTTCGAGCACGTCTTCGATGGTCACCAGACCCGCCACGCCGCCGTATTCGTCGATGACGATGGCCATGTGGTTGTGGTTGGCGCGGAACTCACGCAGCAACACGTTCAGACGCTTGGACTCCGGCACGAACGTGGCCGGGCGCAGCAGATCCTTGATGTTGAAGCTGTCGCCGTTCTCCTTGAGGATCAGCGGCAGCAGATCCTTGGCCAGCAGCACGCCCATCACGTCGTCGTGGCTTTCGCCGATGACCGGGTAGCGCGAGTGGGCCGAGTCGACCACGGCGGGGAGGAATTCGCGGGGTGTCTGGGTCGCCTTGATGCTGATCATCTGCGAACGCGGCACCATGATGTCGCGTACTTGCAGGTCAGCCACCTGAATGGCGCCTTCGACGATGGCCAGCGCTTCGCTGTCCAGCAGTTTGTTCTGATGTGCATCGCGCAGCAGCTCAAGCAGCTCCTGACGGTTCTTCGGCTCGTGGGCAAAAGCCTGGGTCAGTTTACCCAGCCATGACTTCTGCCCGTTGCTCGATCGATCTTCGCTCATAGCGATTACTCTGAATCCTTTGTTGTAACGATAGGGGATGTGTCGGGTTCGTCGTCCGCGTACGGATCGGGGTAGCCCAGTTCAGCAAGCAACTCGCGTTCCAGCGCTTCCATTTCTTCGGCTTCCTCGTCATCTATATGGTCGTAACCGAGCAGATGCAAGCAGCCGTGAATGACCAGATGCGCCCAGTGGGCCTTTAGTTCCTTGCCTTGTTCGGCAGCTTCGCGCTCGACCACCGCCACGCAGATCACCAGATCGCCCAGCAGCGGGATATCGAGAAACTCGTCGGGCACTTCGGCGGGGAACGACAGGACGTTGGTCGCGTAGTCCTTGTGGCGCCAGGTGTGATTGAGTTCGCGGCCTTCTTCCTCGTCGACCAGACGAATGGTCATTTCCGAGTCGGCAGTGCGCTGGCGCAGGGCCAGTTCGCACCACAGGCGGAAGTCGGCCTCATCCGGCGCGCTCGCTTCAGTCGCGATTTGCAGGTCTAGCTCAAGCATTTCGCGAGGTGTCCTTGGGCGCTTCGTCACGGTTTTCGAAGCGCTCGTAGGCTTCGACGATCCGCTGTACCAAAGGATGGCGCACGACGTCTTTAGGCTGGAAGTGCGTAAAGCTGATGCCGGGCACGTCTTTCAACACCTCGATCACGTGGTGCAGACCGGATTTGGTGCCTTTCGGCAAGTCGACCTGGGTGATGTCGCCGGTAATGACCGCGGTCGAGCCGAAGCCGATCCGGGTCAGGAACATTTTCATTTGCTCGACGGTGGTGTTCTGGCTTTCGTCGAGAATGATGAAGCTGTTGTTCAGCGTGCGGCCGCGCATGTAGGCCAGCGGCGCGACTTCGATCACCTGGCGCTCGATCAGCTTGGCCACGTATTCGAAGCCGAGCATTTCGTAGAGTGCGTCGTAGAGCGGGCGCAGGTACGGGTCGATCTTCTGCGACAGGTCGCCGGGCAGGAAACCGAGTTTTTCACCCGCCTCAACCGCCGGACGCACCAGCAGGATGCGCCGAATCTGTTCGCGCTCCAGCGCATCGACCGCACAAGCCACAGCGAGATAGGTCTTGCCGGTACCGGCCGGGCCGATGCCGAAGTTGATGTCGTTGCCGAGGATTTCCTTCACGTAGCGCAATTGATTCAAGCCGCGTGGGCGAATCATGCCTTTCTTGGTGCGCAGGGCGACGGAGGCTTCGGCAGGGGCGTGGTTGTCCAGTTCTACGACGGCCGATTCCTGGAGGAACAGGTGAACCGTATCTGGCGACAGCTCTGAACCTTTGGTTTCCCGGTACAGGCGACGGATCAGATTTTCCGCAGACGTGGTGAGCTTGGGATCGCCGATCAGTTCGAACTGGTTTCCGCGGTTGCGGATCTCGATAGTCAGGCGCTGTTCGATCAAGCGCAGATGCTCGTCGAATTGCCCGCACAGATTGGCGAAGCGGCGAGCCTCAAAGGGCTCGAGGATAAAACGATGTGGTTCTATGGGTGCGTTCAAGGTCGTATTTAGCCGCCCTGGGGCAATTAAGATGAAATCAAGGATAACGCCAGTGGCGTGGGTGCGAAAGCTCTTAAATATCGCAAGGTCAATCACGGTCCCTGTAGGAGCGAGCCTGCTCGCGAAAGGGGTGTATCAGCACAGTGGATAGTGGCTGACACGACGCCTTCGCGAGCAGGCTCGCTCATACAGGGGAAATGCAGTGTTACTGGATCAACGAACCACGCAGCGAGTGCGGTTGTGCCGCATCAATGTGCACGTCGGCGAACTGGCCGATCAGGGTTGGATTGTCGCAGCGGAAGTTGACGATTCGATTATTCTCGGTACGCCCTTGCAGTTCGCCAGGGTCTTTTTTCGAGTAATCGGTCACCAGAATCCGCTGGATCGAACCGACCATTTGTCGGCTGATCTCGAAGCCTTGCTGATTCAGGCGATGTTGCAGTGCATTCAGACGCTCTTTCTTCAACTCTTCCGGGGTGTCATCGGCCAGATCAGCGGCGGGAGTACCCGGGCGCTGGCTGTAGACGAAGGAGTAGGAAAAGTCGAAGCCGACGTCGGCAATCAGCTTCATGGTCTGCTCGAAATCTTTCTCGGTCTCGCCGGGGAAACCGACGATGAAGTCCGAGCTGATGCAGATCCCCGGTACCGCCGCACGCAGTTTGCGTAGCTTGGATTTGTACTCCAGTGCGGTGTGGTTGCGTTTCATCGCCGCCAGAATCCGGTCCGAACCCGATTGCACCGGCAAGTGCAGATGTTTCACCAGCTCCGGCACGTCGGCGTGAGCCTGGATCAGGCTGTCGGAGAACTCCAGCGGATGCGAAGTGGTGTAGCGGATGCGGTCGATGCCATCGACGGCGGCGACCACACGGATCAGCTCGGCGAGATCCGCCAGACGGCCGTCATGGGTGGTGCCGCGATAGCCGTTGACGTTCTGCCCCAGCAGGGTCACTTCGCGTACGCCGTTTTCGGCCAGGTGGATGATCTCGGCGATCACGTCGTCGAACGGCCGGCTGACTTCTTCGCCGCGGGTGTAGGGCACCACGCAGAACGTGCAGTACTTGCTGCAACCTTCCATCACCGACACATAGGCGCTCGGGCCGTCGATGCGCGGCTCGGGCAAATGGTCGAATTTTTCGATTTCCGGGAACGAGACGTCGACTTGCGGCAGTTTGGTGCTGCGTGCGGCGTCGATCATCTCCGGCAGGCGGTGCAGCGTTTGCGGGCCGAAAACAACGTCGACATAAGGGGCGCGATCGCGGATCGCCGCGCCTTCCTGGCTTGCCACGCAACCGCCGACGGCGATCACCATCTCCGGGTTGGCCAGTTTCAGTTCGCGCCAGCGGCCGAGCTGCGAGTACACCCGATCCTGGGCGCGCTCGCGGATCGAGCAGGTGTTGAGCAGAATCACGTCGGCGTCTTCCGCACGCGCGGTGACTTCCAGGGCCTGATGTTCACCCAGCAGATCGACCATGCGCGAGCTGTCGTACTCGTTCATCTGGCAACCGTGGGTTTCGATGTAAAGCTTCTTGGCCATGGATTTTGGTCGTCACGTGATTCAAAGAACCGCGCATTATAGGGAACAAGCCCTCAGGTTCCTACCGCTGTGCGTCCAGTGGCTATGCTATAGTTTGCGCCCTCATTTTTATCCCCGATGTTGTCCGCCCGCCATGACCAAACGCGAAGCTCCAATCTACAAGGTGATTTTCCTCAACCAGGGCCAGGTGTTCGAAATGTACGCCAAGCAGATCTATCAAAGTGATCTGTGGGGTTTCCTGGAAGTGGAAGAGTTCGTCTTTGGCGAGCGCACGCAAGTGGTCGTCGATCCGAGCGAAGAAAAGCTCAAGGCGCAGTTCGAAGGCGTGGTGCGCAGCTTTGTGCCGATGCATTCGATCGTGCGTATCGACGAGGTCGAGCGTCTGGGCACGCCGAAAATCAGCGAAGCCCGCGGCGCGGTCGGCAATGTGATGCCGTTTCCGATGCCGATGCCTGAGAAGTAAGCCTCAAGACCGAGTCGCCTTATTCGCGAGCAGGTCGAATCGTCGCACCGTCGCTCCCACAGGGAAATGCATTCCAATGTGGGAGCGAGCCTGCTCGCGAAGAGGCCAGAAAAATCTATAGAGAAATCAGGGAAGAGGCGAGAAAGGCGTACGCCCATCGGCGCTCTGCAATTCCATCAGGTATTTACGGAAAATTTGCCCGAGTACCTGAGTAGCGGTTTCGAGATCTTCGCGGGACATTTTTTCCGAGACTTCGTCGGCGGTGTCCAGCGCATCTTCAGCGCCGTTGACTGCGGCCATCTTCAGCACGATGTACGCCTGAATATTATTGGCCTGCACACCTTCACCGTGGAAGAACATGGTGCCGAGCTTGAACTGTGCCTGAGCGTGGCCTTGCAATGAGGCCTTTTCGAAATAGCTCAGGGCTTGATTGAGGTCACGCGGCGCATTCTTGCCGTCGTAGTAGAACTCACCCAACTCGTATTGCGCTTGCGCATCCCCTTCGTCCGCCGCTTTTTGACACGCGGCCAAGGCCTGCGTGACGTCTTGCGGCTGAGTATTGAGGGTGCAACGACCCATCGCCGGGATCAACAACGAGTTGCCGCCTGCTTGTGCATGCGCGAGCAGGGGCTGAAGGAGCAACAGGCAGCCCAAGGCAAGGGTGCGGCCGGTGCGGTTCATGGGAATCGACTTACCTCTGAAGGGCACGCGGACCCATCGAGGGATCCAATAAGCGCGCATTATGAAATAAGCAGGGCCAACCTTACAAAGTCTTTACTCGTTTTTCTGCTGCACGGGGAATTTATCGCCCACTTTATGGGCCATTTTTAGCAGGAGCGTCGGAAAAAGGGGGTGGATGTAGGTGAAAGCTGACGCTGGCAATGGCCAACGTCAGCGGTACGGCGATTACTTCAGTGCAGCGAAGGCGCGCTCGGCCGCATCCAGCGTAAGCTTCAACTCGGCTTCGCCATGAGCGATCGAGGTGAAACCGGCTTCGAAGGCGCTCGGCGCGAGGTACACGCCACCTTCCAGCATCAGGTGGAAGAAGCGACCGAACAGTGCTGCGTCGCTGGCCATCACGTCTTCAAAGGTGACAATGTCGTCGGCGCCGCTGAAGTACAGGCCGAACATGCCGCCAGCCTGAGTGGTCACGAACGGGATGCCTGCGGCATCGGCGCGTTGTTGCAGGCCGTCGAGCAGGCGCGTGGTGTAGTCGGTCAGTTCGTCGTGGAAACCCGGACGGCTGATCAGGCGCAGCGTGGTCAAACCGGCCGCCATCGCCAGCGGGTTACCCGACAGGGTGCCTGCCTGATACACCGGGCCCAGCGGCGCGATGCGCTCCATGATTTCACGCTTGCCGCCGAAGCAGCCGACCGGCATGCCGCCGCCGATGATCTTGCCGAACGTGGTCAGATCCGGGTTCACGCCGTAGTACGCCTGGGCACCGCCGAGGGCAACACGGAAACCGGTCATCACTTCGTCGAAAATCAGCACCACGCCATGTTTGTCGCACAGTGAACGCAGGCCTTCGAGGAAACCCGGCGCCGGCGGCACGCAATTCATGTTGCCGGCCACTGGCTCGACGATGATGCACGCAACGTCCTGGCCGACTTCGCCGAGCATCTTCTCGACAGCGTCGATGTCGTTGAACGGCAGGGTCAGGGTGTGTTTGGCGAATGCCGCCGGCACGCCGGCCGAACTTGGCACGCCTTGGGTCAGTGCGCCGGAACCGGCCTTGACCAGCAGGCTGTCGGAGTGACCGTGGTAGCAGCCTTCGAACTTGATGATGCTGTCACGGCCGGTGTAGCCACGGGCCAGACGGATCGCACTCATGGTCGCTTCGGTGCCGGAGCTGACCATGCGCACCATGTCCATCGATGGCACCAGCGAGCAGACCAGATCGGCCATCTCGGTTTCCATCGCGGTCGGCGCGCCGTAAGACAAGCCGTGTTGTAGCTGATTGCGCACGGCGTCCAGCACGTCCGGGTGGCTGTGGCCGAGGATCATCGGGCCCCACGAGCCAACGTAATCGACATAACGCTTGTCGTCTTCGTCGGTCACGTAAGCGCCTTCGGCATGCTTGAAGAACAGCGGCGTGCCGCCAACGCTCTTGAACGCGCGAACCGGCGAGTTCACGCCACCGGGGATGTGTTTCTGGGCATTGGCAAACAGGGTTTCGGAACGAGACATGATCGGGCTCTCAAATCAGACTTTCAGTAATTCGTTGAATGCGCGGGCGCGGCGGGTCACTTCGGCAGTGCTTTGCGCGCCGAACAGGCCATGGACCACGGCCAGCAGATCGACACCGTGGGCCACCAGCGGCTCAGCGTTATCGAGGGTGATGCCACCAATCGCGCAGATCGGCAGATGCAGTTTGCGCTTGGCTTCGTCTAGCAGGTCGAGGCCGCAGGTCGGTGCGCCGGGCTTGGTGTTGGAGTTGAAGAAGCGGCCGAAGGCGACGTAGCTCGCGCCTTCTTTGGCGGCTTGTTCTGCCAGATCGATCTGCGCGTGGCAGGTCGAACCGATAATCGCCTTGGAACCGAGCAGGGCGCGGGTCGGCGACAACGGGCCGTCGGTCTGGCCCAGGTGCACACCGACGTTGAGGCGCGCGGCCAGTTCGGCGTCATCGTTGATGATCAACTGCGTCTTGTAGCGCTCGCACAGATCACGCAGCGCTTCGGCCTCGCGCAGACGGCGGGCCTCGTCGCTGCTCTTGTCGCGGTATTGCAGCAGGGTGACGCCGCCTTCCAGCGCCGCCTCCACGTACGACAGAAACTTCCCGGCCAGCAATTGGCTGTCGGTAATGGCATACAGGCCACGTAGTTTCATCAGGCAGACCTCACGACGTTACGAGCAGAAATCCAGCGGCAGGCGACGCGGTACGAACTGGCCTTTGCCCAGTTGTTCGGCATCGCGCAGGGTACGCCAGGTGTAATCCAGTGCGCTGCGTACCGCGCTGGCGAGATTTTCACCTTGCGCCAGACGACCGGCCAGGGCACTGGCCAGGGTGCAACCGGAACCGTGATAGCTGCCCGGTAAACGCTGGCAGTAAAAGGTTTCACGCAGACCGTCGCGGCTATATAGACGATTGTGAATTTCAGTTTCGTCGCCATGCCCGCCGGTGATCAGCAGGTTTTTGACGAACGGCAGGAGTTTTTCCGCGCACTCGTCGGCGGTGCCTTCGGGCAGTTCGGCGAGGATGCGGGCTTCTGGAAGGTTGGGGGTGGCAATGATCGACAGTGGCAGCAGACGCTCACGCATCGCATAACCGACTTCGTCCTTGCCCAGGCGTCCGCCGCCGCCGCCGGCGCGCAGCACCGGGTCGCAGACCACCGGCAAGTGCGGGTGCGCCGTAAGCAGTTCGACAACGGTGTCGACCATTTCCAGCGAACCGAGCATGCCTAGTTTGACCGCCGCGACTTCGGAGTCGTTGAGCACGGCATTGGCCTGGGCCAATACCCACTCACGGTCGAGGACGCGGAAGTCAGTGACGTTGACGGTGTCTTGCACGGTCAGGGCGGTGACGGCCGGAGCCGCATGGCAACCCTGCGCGAGCAGGGCTTCGATATCTGCCTGCAAGCCGGCGCCACCACTGGGGTCGTGGCCGGAGAGACAGAGGACAACGGGGCGGGAGCTGTAGATATTCATGGTGCGCGAGCTTACCACCAAACCTGATTTTTCGGTTCAGTGCCGTTGTGCCTGGCGGATAACCCGGTCAGAGAATGCTGACCGGTTTGTCACAACCTGACCAACTCAACAGCTCTAGCTCGGTGCTTTACTCTGAAACGCCCGTTCTAGAGCCTTTGTAGGAAAAATTTCGATGGTGCTCAATGGCCATCAACGGCTATGCTAGTCTGGATCCAAACCAATAACAGGTAATACCGGTTTTACGTCTACTCAAAGGGAATGGGGGGCTTCCTGACACAACCGGACGAGCCACGCTGGGGCTTCAATGCGCTATTTGCTGATGTTGTTGTTCTGCTTGCCCCTCCTGGCGAGCGCCGTCGAATTCGACGAATTCACCCAGAGCCTCCCGCTGGGCCGGTCACTGCAAGTGTTCGAAGACCCGAGCGGTCAGGCGAGCATTGCCGAGGTTCGCGCGCAGGCGACTGCCGGCAATTTCAAAGCCCACGATAAAGCCACGCTCAACGCCGGTTACTCGCGTTCGGCGTTCTGGCTGAAAATCGACCTGCATTACCACCCAAGCAACCCGGCCGCACGGCGCTCGTGGCTGCTGGAGCTGGCTTATCCGCCGCTCGACCGTCTCGACCTGTATATGGCCGACGACAGTGGCGAATATCGCTTGATCCGGCAAACCGGCGATGCCTTGCCCTTCGCCAGTCGCGAGATTCGCCAGAACAATTACCTGTTCGACCTGGCCTTCGAACCCGATCAACAGCGCACAATCTATTTGCGACTGGCCAGCGAAGGCTCGATCCAGGCACCAGTGACGTTGTGGTCAAGCACCGCGTACCTCGAAGATCAACCGGTGCGCCTGTACGTGCTCGGCATCATTTATGGCGTGCTGCTGGGGATGGTGGTCTACAACCTGTTCATCTACCTCAGCGTGCGCGACACCAGTTACCTCTATTACATCTTCTACATTGCCTCGTTTGGTCTCTATCAACTGTCGGTGAACGGTGCGGCGGTCGAGTACTTCTGGCCGGACAACCCGTGGTGGGCCAACGCCGCGACGCCATTCTTCATTGGCTGCGCCGGCCTGTTCGGCAGCCAGTTTGCCCGCAGCTTCCTGCAGACTAAAACCCACAGTCGCTGGCTCGACCGCTTGCTGATCGGCCTGATCGGGTTCGGTGCATTGGTGGTCGGCTTGTCGCTGATGACCAGTTACGCCCTGGCCCTGCGCCTGGCAACGACGCTGGCGCTGACCTTCACCGTAGTGATTTTCGCCGCCGGGATTCTGGCCTGGTGGCGCGGCTTGCGGGTGGCGCGCTATTTCATCATCGCCTGGTCGGCGTTCCTGCTCGGCGGCATCGTCAACACGCTGATGGTGCTGGGCCTGCTGCCGAACGTGTTCCTGACCATGTACGCCAGCCAGATCGGCTCGGCGATAGAAGTTGCATTGTTGTCGCTGGCGTTGGCCGACCGAATCAACGCGATGCGTGAGCAACAGGCGCAAACCCTGTTCGATTCCGGGCAGAAACTCGAAGTGCTCAACGAGCAACTGTCGCATAGCAACAAGCTCAAGGATGAATTCCTCGCGACCCTGACCCACGAACTGCGCACGCCGATGAACGGGGTGATTGGTTCGCTGGAGCTGATGCAGACCGTCGATCTGGATCCCGAACTTGAGCAATATCAGCAGACCGCTGCCGGTTCGGCGCGAGACATGATGCGCATGGTCAACGGCATTCTTACCCTCACCGAACTGCAGGCTGGCAAACTGAAAGCGACGCCGGGCAGTTTCAGCCTGCGCGGCGTGATCGAAGCCTTGCGCATGCAGTTCCATGGCAACGCCGCCAGCAAGTCGCTGGACTTCAAGGTCGATGTGCTGCCAACCCTGCCGGATCGCCTGCACGGCGACAGCGCGAAACTGGCGCAATGTCTGGAATGCCTGCTGGATAACGCGATCAAGTTCACCCGCGTCGGTGGGCTGGCGCTGCGGGTCACCGGCAAACCTTCGACGGGCAATCGTCTGGCGCTGTCGTTTGCGGTGATCGACACCGGTATCGGCTTTACTGATCTGGGCGAGGCGACGATGTACCAGCGCTTCTTCCAGCTCGACGGTTCGATGACCCGTGAGTACGGCGGGCTGGGTGTCGGCCTGGCGATCTGCCGGCAGTTGGTCGAACTGCTCGGCGGCAAGCTTACCCATCGCTCCGAGCCGGGAAGTGGCAGCCGCTTCCAGTTGGATGTGGAGTTCGAACTGCCGGTGGTCGAGCCTGTACTGAAAGCCGCGCATGGCCACGACTGCGTCCGTGCCCCGCAGGACTGCACGGTGCTGTTGGTCGATGACAACAGCGTCAATCAATTGGTGATGCGCGGCATGCTGCTCAAGCTCGGCTTCCGCGTGCGCACCGCCGATAACGGCGCGGCGGCGCTCGATTGCCTGCAACGCGAAACCGTTGATGCGGTGCTGATCGATTGCCAGTTGCCCGCTCACGATGGCGCGTCGTTGTGCTGCCAGATTCACGCCTTGCCGGGTTATGCCCATTTGCCGGTGTTCATGCTGGCGCCGATTGCCGACAGGGAGCTCTGTGCGACCGGTGCACCGGTTGATTACCTGAGCAAGCCGGTGAAATTCGAAGATTTGCAGTCAGCCCTGGAGCGGCGGGTATTGTGCTGTTGACAGGGTAAAAGCGCCGCAAATTCGGCGTGTATGACACTTTGTTCAGTGTTTGGGCGGTGCTTAACTGACCTTCTCGCTGAAAAAGGAACCCGTCATGAACCTGCATCAGTTCGCCGAAACCCATGAAGTCAGCAACCAGCCGCCGTCGCTGGACGGCGCCAACCTTTATCGCATCGACCTGCCGTTGCAGGAGTGGTCGCGCCGGTTGGGTGCCGGTTGGGCCGAGTCGCGGATCGATGCCTACGGTGCGCTGGCCGGCGGGCCGCTGATGGAGGCCGGGTTCCTCGCCAATCAGAACAAACCGGTGTTTGCCAGCCATGACCGCTACGGTCATCGCATCGATCTGGTGGAATTTCATCCCGCTTACCACGAACTCATGCGCACCGCGATAGAGCATGGTCTGACCTCGCTGCCGTGGGCGCATCCGCAGGACGGCGCGCATGTCGCCCGTGCTGCCATGACCTACCTGCACAGCCAGGCCGAGGCCGGCAGCGGTTGCCCGTTGACCATGACCTTCGCCAGCGTCCCGGCCCTGCGTTTGCAACCGGATCTGGCCGAGCAGTGGCTGCCGAAAATCCTCGCCACTGAATACGACCCGCGCAATGTCGGCATGGCGCACAAGGCCGGCGTGACCATTGGCATGGCGATGACCGAAAAACAGGGCGGCACCGACGTACGCGCCAACACCACCAAAGCCTATCCGGTCAGCGCCAGCGGTCCCGGCCAGGCTTATGAACTGGTCGGCCACAAGTGGTTCTGTTCGGCGCCGATGTGCGATGCGTTCCTGACCCTGGCGCAGACCGACAAGGGCCTGACCTGTTTCCTGCTACCGCGCCATCGTCCGGATGACACACGCAACCAGTTCTACATCCAGCGTCTGAAAAACAAACTCGGCAACCAGTCCAACGCTTCCAGCGAAGTGGAATTTCGCGGAGCGCTGGCGTGGATGGTAGGTGAAGAGGGGCGCGGCGTACCGACCATCATCGAAATGGTGGCCATGACCCGTTTCGATTGCATGGTCGGCTCCAGCTCGCTGATGCGTCAGGCGCTAACCCAGGCCAGCCACCACTGCGCGCACCGCAAGGTCGGCGGCAAGCTGCTCAGCGAACAACCGTTGATGCAGAACGTGTTGGCCGATCTGGCGCTGGAAAGCGAAGCGGCGCTGGCGCTGAGTTTGCGCATGGGCAAGGCGCTGGATCATCTGGATGATCGCCACGAAGCGCAATTCGCCCGGCTGGTGACGGCGGTGGGCAAGTATTGGATCTGCAAGCGCGCGCCGGCAATGATCAACGAAGCGGCTGAATGCATGGGCGGCGCCGGGTATGTCGAGGACAGCATTCTGCCGCGGCTGTACCGCGAAGCGCCGGTGAACTCGACGTGGGAGGGCTCGGGCAATGTGCAGTGCCTCGATGTGTTGCGCGCTTTGTCGAAAGAGCCGGGGGTGCTGGATGTGTTGTTCAGCGAATTGGGTGATGGCCATGGAGATAAACGCTTGGCTGCGCATATCCAGCAGTTGCAGGCGCAGTTCAAGGACACCAGCGACATTCAGTACCGGGCGCGGCAACTGACTGAAGACATTGCCCTTGGCTTGCAGGCCAGGCTGTTGCTGGAGGCGGGGAATTCAGCGGTTAGCGATGCCTTCATTGCCAGCCGCCTGAGTGGCAGCGGCCGGGTCTATGGCGCCTTGCCGCGTGGGCTGGATGTCGAAGCCATCGTCGCCCGCGCAACCCCGCAAGGTTTCTGAAACCCACAACAATTCCCCCTGTGGGAGCGAGCCTGCTCGCGAAAGCGGAATATCAGTCGACATCTTTATTGAATGGCCCACGGCATTCGCGAGCAGGCTCGCTCCCACAGGGGATTTTCGTTGATTTAAAGATTTGGGTCTGGCCACAACGCCACTGTTCCCGTGACGCCACGATGCAGGCAAGATGAAGCTCTGCAAGTCAGAACACAGGAAGCTGATCGTGACCGAAGCGTTTATTGTCGTTCAAACCGCCGAACAAGCCGTGGATCGTCTGGCCGAGCTGCATGAGCAGGCCACCACCGCACTGAATTGCGCGCTCAAGCGCTACCTCAAGGATCGCGTCGAGCCCGACGCCGGGCAGCGTGCCCTGTTTCGTTATCCCGAATTGCGCCTGACCTATCACTGCCAGGGCGAAGTCCCACAGACCACTCGTGCCTACGCCAAGGTGCAACTGCCGGGCACTTACAGTGTCACCGTCACCCATCCGAAAGCGTTCCGCAAATACCTGCTGGAACAGCTGGTGCCGCTGATGCACGACTTCACTGTGACCGTGGAAGTCGGCGTCAGCCAACAAAACATTCCGTACCCGTACGTGGTCGAGCAAGGCGATGAGCTGGCCGGCTCTGGCGTCACTGCGGCGGTGCTGGCTCGAGTGTTCCCGAGTACCGACCTGTCTGCCGCCACCGACGGCATTGCCGATGGCCTCTACGATTGGGAAAACACCGATCCGCTGCCGTTGGCTCTGTTCGATGCTGCGCGTGTCGACTTCTCCCTGCGCCGGCTGGTGCATTACACCGGCAGCGACTGGCGGCATGTGCAGCCGTGGATTCTGCTGACCAACTATCACCGCTACGTCGACCAGTTCATCGTTCATGGCCTGGAGCAATTGCGCAGTGATCCGCGTTTTGTGCGCATGGTGCTGCCGGGCAACGTGATCATCGAGAAGGGCATGGATCACGGCGAAGCCTCGGCGATTGCTGCCGGTGTGGTCTGGCACCGCTACCAGATGCCGGCCTATCACCTGATCGCCAGCGATGGCCACGGCGTGACACTGGTGAACATCGGCGTCGGCCCGTCCAACGCCAAGAACATCACTGACCACTTGGCGGTGCTGCGTCCGCATTGCTGGCTGATGATCGGTCACTGCGGCGGTCTGCGTCAGTCGCAGACCATCGGCGACTATGTGCTGGCCCACGCCTACATGCGTCGCGACGGCATTCTCGACCGCGTGGTGCCGCCGAACATTCCGATCCCGGCGCTGGCCGAGGTGCAGATGGCGCTGCAACAAGCGGCGGCCAACATCACCGGCGAGAAGGGCGACGACCTGAAAAAACGCCTGCGCACCGGCACCGTGCTGACCTACGACGACCGTAACTGGGAATTGCGCTGGGCGCAGGAACGTCCGCTGATCAACCTGTCCCGCGCCGTGGCGGTGGACATGGAAAGCGGCACCATTGCCGCCCAGGGTTATCGCCTGAGAGTTCCGTACGGCACATTGCTGTGCGTGTCGGACAAACCGCTGCACAGCGAAATCAAGCTACCGGGTTCGGCCAACGCTTTCTACGAACGCGCGGTCAGCCAGCACTTGAAGATCGGCATCGAAGCGGTGGATCTGCTGCGCACCGAGCTCAATTCGCTGCACTCGCGCAAACTGCGCAGCTTCGACGAACCGCCGTTCCGCTGATTTGTTGATGGTCATTTAACGGTCAGGCTACTAGCATTGGCAGCCCTGACCGTTAGATGTTCTTTTCGCCATGTCCCGTCCCCCGCGTCCACCTTCCCGCCGTCCCGGCGCGAAGCCTCCGTCTTCCTCCCCGCGCCGTGTCGCCAAGGCGCCGCCGGCCGAGCCAAAGCTGATCCTGTTCAACAAACCGTTCGATGTGCTGACGCAATTCAGCGACGGCGAAGGGCGGGCGACGCTCAAGGATTACATCGACGTGCCCGGCATTTATCCGGCAGGTCGGCTGGATCGCGACAGCGAAGGTCTGCTGCTGCTGACCAACGACGGCCAGTTGCAGGCCCGCATCGCCGATCCGAAGCACAAACTCGCCAAGACCTATTGGGTGCAGGTCGAAGGTGAGCCGACGGCCGAGCAGTTGCAGCGTTTGCGTGATGGCGTCGAGCTGAATGACGGCATGACCTTACCCGCTGAAGCGCGGCAACTGGATGAGCCAGAACTGTGGCCACGCAATCCGCCAGTACGCTTTCGCATGACCGTGCCGACGAGTTGGCTGGAGTTGGTGATTCGCGAGGGGCGTAACCGTCAGGTGCGCCGGATGACGGCGGCGGTAGGCTTGCCGACGTTGCGGCTGGTGCGGGTCAGGATTGGTGACTGGACGATCGAAGGTCTCGATCAGGGCCAGTGGAAGGAGGTGCCGGCGCGCTTATAGAGCGCCGGACTCGATCAGGCCGATCACCACGCTCTTGATGATGAACGCGGCCACGCCCAGGCCTAGCACGAAGAACAGAATGAACGAGCCGAAACGCCCGGCCTTCGACTTTTTCGCCAGATCCCAGACGATGAAACCCATGAAAATGATCAGGATGCTGACCAGACCGGTCATCATCCATTCTTCAAGTAGTGCTGGATCCATCGGTCATCTCCGGCGTAGGCGGGGCAGGAAGGGCGGCGGGGATTATACGCCGAGGGTGGCATAGCCGCATTGACCTGCGTCGGTGTGCCGCAGTTATAGGGTGCCTGTACCGGCCTCTTCGCGAGCAAGCCCGCTCCCACCATGGATCTTCGATGTACACAAATTGTGTGCTCGACAAAGATCGACTGTGGGAGCGGGCTTGCTCGCGAAGGCGATCTCAGCTACGCAAATGAGTCAGCGGCAATTCGGTGCTGTTGAGCACCTGATTCAGCACAAAACTCGAGCGCACACTGGTTACCCCATCAATCCGGGTCAAATGCCCCAGCAGCAACTTCTGATAGTGATCCATATCCGGCACCACCACTTTGAGCTGGTAGTCGGCATCAACGCCCGTCACCAGACTGCATTCCAGCACCTGCGGCAATGTCCGAATAGCCGCTTCAAAATTCTCGAAACGCTCCGGCGTGTGCCGATCCATGCCGATCAGCACGTACGCCGTCAGGCTCAATCCGAGCATCTTGCGATCCAGCAGTGCCACCTGACGCGAGATATAGCCGTCGTCTTCCAGTTGCTTGACCCGGCGCGAGCACGGCGAGGGTGACAGACCGATGCGCTCGGCCAGCTCCTGGTTGGAGATGCGGGCGTCGCGCTGCAATTCCGCCAAAATGCTCAGGTCGTAACGGTCGAGTTTGCTCATCAATCTGTCCTTGGTTGTAACTATTGCGGCGGATTATCTATCCAGGGTTAAAAATTGCGCAAGTGGTGTTTATTTCAGCAATCTTCGCAATCCTCTGTCGCGGCCTCAGGCCTATCCTTATCACCAGAATCACTGCTCGGTAACACAGTCCACGCGGCCCGCCCAATCAGGCCCGCCGCGGCCGCCACCCCCACCGGGGATGTGCCGGCCCCCGAGCTGCACACTGTCCAGAAGACGGCGTGAGGTGAGCCGACGTCAAAAGCGTCGAGCCAGGACGAAGTTCTCTAGAAGGGAGGCCGACGGGTCTAATGCCGATCAGTTAAGCCCTTTTGCTTGACCTTTGGCCGCAAGAAATCAAAATCCGATGCCTGAATAGGCATCGGATTTTTTTATGCGTCTGGCTCGGGCACTGGAACTCACCCACAACTTCGTCTCGACTCCCAACTCCCTCGAAGGGTTGGACTCGTTGCTTGATCCATCTCTGGTCGAACAGGCATTGGAGCAGGCCGGTGTAGCCACTTTGCGCAGGCGACGCTTACCTTTGGAAATGATGCTTTGGTGCGTCATCTCCATGGCGTTTTTTCGACGCATGTCGGCGTGGGATGTGGTCAGTCGCATGAACATCATGCTGCCTGGGCAACGTCCGCTGGTCGCGCCCAGCGCCGTAGTCCAAGCCCGTCAGCGGCTGGGCAGCGAGGCCGTACGACAAGTCTTCGATCTGACTCAGAAAAGCTGGCATGAAGCGGCCAGTCATCCGACCTGGGCCGGGTTGCGCTTGCTGGGTGTCGACGGCGTCGTCTGGCGTACGCCCGATACACCGGAAAACCGTGCGCGTTACGACTCCGCCAGCAACCAGCATGGCGATACTGGTTTTCCTCAGGTGCGCATGGTTTGCCAAATGGAATTGACCAGTCACTTACTGATTGGCAGCGCGTTTGACGGCTATCGCAGCAACGAGATGAAACTGGCGGAGCAACTGATCGAAACCACCCCCGATCACTCGCTGACGCTGTTCGATCGCGGCTTTTATTCCTTGGGGTTGCTGCATCAATGGCAGCAAGCAGGCATCGAGCGACATTGGTTGATGCCGCTGAAAAAAGGCTCGCAGTACGAAGTGCTTCAGCGTTTGGGGCGCCACGATGCTGTGGTCTCGTTGAGTACTTCGCCGCAGGCCCGCAAGCAATGGCCTGGATTGCCGGAGCGCCTGACTGCGCGGCTTCTGAGCAAAACCGTCAAGGGCAAGGTTTGTCAGATACTGACGTCGATGGCCGACTCATTACGCTTCCCGTCCGACGAAATCGTCGATCTCTACAGCCAGCGATGGGAGATCGAGTTAGGGTTTAGAGAAATGAAGCAGACCCTGCTGAACAGCAGCTATACGCTGCGCAGCAAGACGCCCGAAATGATTGAGCAGGAACTGTGGGGCGTGTTGTTGGGCTACAACCTGTTGCGTTATCAGATGGTGGAGATGAGCCGCCATTGTCCAGGCATCCATCCATGCTACTGGTACCGCCCGCAAGGCCCGCGCTACATCGTCGTGCAACCACCGCGCGGGATTCGCATTCAATACTTGCCGGATTACGCCCGTGAAGTGTGGGTCGGTGGCGCGCTGCTGTTCCTTGCCGCTGGTTCCTATTACGCCTATCAGGAAGCGACGCAGGATTACGTGGTGGTCGAGCCGCCGGTTCAGCCACAACCGCAGCCGCAATCACAGGGCTACGATGTCGAGGCTTATCCGGCCAACGGTCAGTCGCCGGAGCAGGTGCAACAGGACGGTTACCAGTGCTATCAGTACGCCGTGCAGCAAAGCGGTTTTGACCCGCGCACCGCGACTTACCAGCCGGCGCCCGAAGTGGTTCAGGCCTACCGTCAGGCCCAGGGCAATTGCCTGAGCAGTCGCGGTTATCAGGTGAGTTACTGAATCCGGGTTTGCGCCCGTTCAGCCTTGACCACTTCCTGCGGGTCGGCGTGCACCAGCACTTCGGCCCGTGGGTAGGCTTTGTGGATGGCATCGGCCGCCTGATCGCTGATGCCGTGCGCGACTGACAGGGTCAATTCCCCCGGCAGTTCCAGATGCAACTGCACGAACCAGTGGTTGCCGGAAATCCGCGTGCGCAAGTCATGCGCGCCCAGCACCCCCGGCACGCTGCACGCCAGTTCAAGCATGTGCTGACTGACGTCCGGTGGCAGCTCTTCATCCATCAGCACCGAAAAGCTTTCCCGGGCGATCTGGATCGCGCTCCACAAAATGTACGCGGCAATCCCCAGGCCGAACCATGCGTCCAGTTGTTGCCAGCCGAACCCGGCCAGCACCAGCGCCACCAGAATGCTGCCGTTGAGCAACAGATCGGAGCGGTAATGCAGCGAGTCGGCCCGCACGGCGTTGGAGCCGGTCTGCTTGATCACCCGATGCTGCAAGATCAGCAAAGCCACTGTCAGCAGCAGGGAGAAAATGATCACACCAATGCTGATCCACGGCGCACCGAGCGGTTCAGGTTGCTTGATCCGCTCATAGGCCTGCAAGGCAATCAGCACCGCACTGCCGCCGATGAACAATGCCTGCGCCATGCCGGCCAGGGATTCCGCCTTGCCGTGGCCGTATCGGTGATCGTCATCCGCCGGGCGCAGTGCGTAATGCACCGCCAGCAGATTGAGCAACGAAGCAATGCCATCAAGCGCCGAGTCGGTGAGGCCAGCGAGCATGCTCACCGAACCGCTCAGCCACCAGGCGATGGCTTTGGCGATGATCAGCGTACAGGCCACCGCCACCGAGGCGCGGGTCGCCAGCCGCAGCAGGCGGGCGTGTTCGGGGCTGGAAGTCATGGAGTTAGTGATTCCTTATGCAGCAGGTTGCAGGCCGAACATCGCCAGTTGTTGAGTGCTGCCTTTGTGCTGGATCAGGCGCGGGTCATCCAGTGGGAAATCCCGGCCCAGTTCGCTTTCCAGAATAGCCTGCAACTTGTGGTTATCGACCTGACCATCCGGGCCGATGGCTTGCTTGAGCTTGGCCGGATCGATCTGCGCGGTGTGCCCCGGTTCGAAATAGATCGCCCCCGTGGCGAAGTCGACGGCAAACGCGATCAGGCCGGGAATGACGTAGAACAGCAGGCCCACGGCATCGAGCACGGCAATCGCCGGATCGATCTTGCCGTCGATCTGGCCGCGACGATCCGGGTAGAAAATCGAACCGCACGCGGTGATTTGGGTGAGCAGGGTAGCGACCAGTACACCGCCGATCAGGCGAAAAGGTAAACGCATGGGATAGATCTCCTGAGTCATCTAAAAACGAAGCAGCGTTGTGTGGAATTAAGACCCTGACAAACGCCCGGCAGTTCGCCGTTATACTCGCGCCTCTGTTTGGGAGCCAGCATGATTTCTTTGCCGATCGACGAAGTTTTACCCGCCCTGCGTGAAGCGTTGGCGACACGCCACGAAGCCGTGCTTGAAGCACCGCCCGGCGCCGGTAAAACCACCCGCGTGCCGTTGGCCTTGCTCAATGAAGCGTGGCTGAGCGGGCAAACCATTCTGATGCTGGAGCCGCGCCGTTTGGCCGCGCGCGCCGCAGCGGAACGACTGGCCAGCGAGCTGGGCGAGAAGGTCGGCGAAACCGTTGGTTATCGCATCCGTCTCGACAGCAAGGTCGGCCCCAACACCCGTATCGAAGTGGTCACTGAAGGCATTCTGACCCGCCGGTTGCAGGATGACCCGGCGCTGGACGGCGTGGGTCTGCTGATCTTCGACGAATTCCACGAGCGCAGCCTCGACGCCGACCTGGCGCTGGCCCTGAGTTTGAATGGTCGCGAGCTGTTTCGAGCTGAACAGCCGCTGAAGATTTTGCTGATGTCGGCAACGCTGGAAGGCGAACGCCTGGCCGGGTTGCTTGATGACGCGCCAATCCTGCGCAGCGAAGGACGCATGTACCCGGTGACGATGCGCTGGGGCCGACCGTTTCAGCCCGGCGAATACATTGATCAGCGTGTGACTGCCACCGTCCTTGAAGCCCTGCACGATGAAACCGGCAGCCTGTTGGTGTTCCTGCCGGGGCAGGCGGAAATTCGTCGCGTCCATCAACAACTGGCCGACGCCCTCGGCGAGCGCAGCGACGTGCTGCTCTGCCCGTTGCACGGTGAACTCGACCTCAACGCCCAGCGTGCCGCCATCGACCCGGCTCCGCCCGGCCAGCGCAAAGTGGTGCTGGCGACCAACATTGCCGAGACCAGTTTGACCATCAACGGCGTGCGTGTGGTGATCGATGCCGGGTTGGCACGGGTGCCGCGTTTCGATCCGGGCAGCGGCATGACGCGCCTCGACACGCAACGCATTTCCAAGGCCAGCGCCACGCAACGCGCGGGGCGGGCAGGGCGACTGGAGCCGGGTGTGTGTTATCGCTTGTGGTCGCAGGATCAGCACGAACAACTGGCCGCCTATGGCAGTGCGGAAATTCTCTCGGCGGATCTGGCCAGCCTCGCGCTGCAACTGGGGCGCTGGGGTGTGACGCCGGGCGAATTGGTCTGGCTGGATGTTCCGCCCGCCGCGGCTTATGCACAGGCGCAGGAACTGTTGCAGCGACTCGGCGCACTGGAAGGTGAAGCGCTGACCTCGCACGGTCAGGCCATGGCCGAACTGCCGGCGCATCCGCGTATTGGCCATTTGTTGCTGCGCGGGCAAGCGTTGGGCCTGGCCAATATGGCCTGCGATGTTGCCGCGTTGCTTGGCGAGCGCGATATCTTGCGCGGCGCCGGGGCGGATCTGCACAGCCGTCTGGTGCTGCTGTCCGGTGAAGAGCGTGCGGGCCGTGGCGCTCAGGGCGGTGTGCAACGCGCCCGACAACTGGCGCGACAATATCGTGGTTACTTGCGCGGCAAGGCGAGCGAGCCGGTCAGCGATCCGGATCACCCGCGCTGGCTCGGCGCACTGTTGGCGCTGGCCTATCCGGATCGCGTCGCCCAGCAACGTCGTGCCGGAGGCGCCGAATACCGACTGGCTAACGGTCGCGCCGCGCTGTTCGCCGAGGCCGACAGCCTGATGAAAGAGCCGTGGATCGTCATCGCCGATCTTGGCAGCCGACAAGGCCAGCGCGAGGAACGGATTTATCTGGCGGCGGATTTTGATCCGACGCTGTTCGACTCAGTGCTCGCCGAGCAGGTGCGCAACGTCGATCAACTGGACTGGGACGAGCGCGAAGGCGTGCTGCGCGCCGAGCGTCAGCGCAAGGTCGGTGAGCTGATTCTCAGCCGTGAACCGTTAACCGGTCTCGATGAGGCGGCCCGCAGTCAGGCGCTGGTCAATCTGGTGCGACGAAAAGGCCTGGAACTGCTGCCATGGACGCCCGAGTTGCGCCAATGGCAGGCGCGGGTCGCCCTGTTGCGGCAGTTGGAGCTCAATACTCAGGACGAAAGCCAATGGCCGGATGTCAGCGACGCGACGCTGCTCGACAGCCTCGAAGACTGGCTGATGCCGTATCTGGGCAAGGTCTCGCGACTCAGCCATTTCGCCAACCTGGATCTGTCGAGCATCGTCCGTAATCTGCTGCCCTGGCCGCTGCCGCAACGCCTCGATGAACTGGCCCCGCATCATCTGAGCGTGCCGTCGGGGTCCTCGATTCGTCTGGATTACAGCGAGTTTCCGCCGATTCTCGCGGTGCGTTTGCAGGAGTTGTTCGGGCTGGCCGAAACCCCGCGTATTGCCGGCGGCCGGCAGGTGATCAAGTTGCATCTGCTGTCTCCGGCGCGTCGGCCAGTGCAGGTTACGCAGGATCTGGCCAACTTCTGGCGCAGCACCTATGCCGAGGTGAAGAAGGACCTGAAGGGGCGGTATCCGAAGCACTACTGGCCGGATGATCCGCTGGTGGCTGAGGCGACCGCGCGGGCGAAACCGAGAAAACATTAAGATTTTCAGGTTTCGACGAGTTAACTTAAGACTATTGGAGTTGAAGGGGATGAGCGAATTCAAAGGTACTTTAGGGTTCGGGGGAATTCTGGTAACGCTTAGCGTACTTGTTATCGGAGTTGTATTTTTCATACTGTGTTGGAACTTGTACTTTTTGGCGGGAGAAAAACAGTTCGCAATTTTTTCCGGCACTATGCTCGGCTCACTCTGTGTTTTTCTTTTGGCGCTACCGATGCTTAGTACGAAAATTGAAGATTGGTGTGGGGACGGTTTCAACGACTTCCTGGCCCTTCCGGACAAAGATACGAAAATCACTTACCCAGTGCTTTCACAATTTCTCGGAGAACAAGCTCTGGCCGGTTTTATGGGAAGTGCGATGATGCTAAGCGCGCGCTCTGTGCTGGATCATTTTGGGGTGGGATTTACCGGTTTTTATTGTTTCGCGATTTTGATGATCGCACTTTCCGTCGCCACCATCTCACTGGTGCGGTTTATCCTTCATTTTGTTAAATTCCGGTGGCGCTACTACGTGCCTGCTTCGCTCATTTCATTACTGACTATGCTTTGTGCATTGGCAGTTGGTTTGAAGTCGGTGACGCCCTAGCGATGCTTTAGCTTCATTTGTCCCCGGCAATGGTTGAATCATAATGGTGCTTTTTTATCAGTGCTCATTACAGCCTTGCCGGCGTCTGTCCTGAGCCGATGATATTTTCGACGAAATTCGTAAACGTACACCTAAAAAGCTGCATTTTCCGTCCCCAACGTAGATTCTGAATTCGTCGAGCCAACGATTTTCGCCGCGAGGCTGGCTAGGTCTGGCACGTTAATATCTGCAAGGAGCAAAAAATGATCAATCAAGCACAGCGAGCTTTCCACGCTTGGAATCACCTCGCTACCTATGCGACTGAGCGAAAAACTGTTAGCTACGGGACTCTCGGAGCAGCGATAGGTATCCACCATCGTCCAATCAGATATGTACTCGAGATCATACAACAGCACTGTATTACGGAATGTCTGCCCCCACTCACCATTCTCGCCACAGACCGGAACGGTAGAATTGGCCGGGGGTTTTTCGCCTTTGATCTTGAACGATTGGCTGAGGGGCTTGAAACCGTATACAACTTTCCATGGAGAACAATCGAAAATCCTTTCTCTTTCGCAGCAGATGGGCTGCGCTACGAAGCAGTTGTTTCCGAACTGGCGACCACTCCCAGTAGTGCGGGTGATGTAATGCGCTTGGTCAAATCGAGAGGTATGGGCCAAGTGATGTTCCGGGATGCGCTACTCAAATGTTACGGGCACAGATGCGCATTCACCGGTATGTCGTTCAGCGAGGCTCTTCAGGCTTGCCATATTGTCCCTTGGTCAACCTGTTCACCCGAGCAACGTCTGGATGTCCGCAACGGAATTCTACTGAATAGCCTCCATCATGCGCTCTTCGATAAAGGTTGGATTACGATTGATCTTGAGCATCGTATTCAATTTTCTGATCCAGAGATGCACATTGAGCCCTATAACGATTTTGACAAGAGAATTTCGGTCGATTTGCACGGTAAGAAGATGCGTCTTCCTGAAGACCCTGCTCTGGCACCGTCGACTGAATTCATTCAGAAACATCACGCGGATCAAGGCTGGGATCTGTAAGCAGGCGATAAAAAGACTGCTTAATCTGATCAAGTCGTGTCGTCTTTGTAGTGGTCAACTAATCCCGGACACGACGTTAAGTTTTTTCTCGGCCTGAGCTGGGGCCAGTCCGTTGTTGAATTGGTGCGGTCTAATCCAGTTGTACCGATGCATCAGGTAATGACTGATGTCGCGGTGCGCTTCTTGAGCTGTCATGTAGCCCACGGTCGGTATCCATTCAGTTTTCAAGCTGCGAAACACACGCTCCATCGGCGCGTTATCCCAGCAGTTTCCACGACGGCTCATGCTTTGGCGCATGCGGTAACGCCAGAGCCGTTGGCGAAACTGGCGACTGCCATATTGCGAGCCCTGATCCGAGTGAAACAGAAGCCCTTGAGGCCTGCCACGCTGTTCGTAAGCCATGTCCAACGCCTTGATGACCAGATCCGCATCCGGCTTGTTCGACAGCGCCCAGCCCACCACTCGGCGCGCGTAAAGATCCATAACGACAGCCAGGTAATGCCATTTCCCTTGAGCCCAGATGTAGGTGATGTCGCCACACCAGACCTGATTCGGCGCCGGCACATCAAACTCTCGATTCAATATGTTCGGAATGTCAGGCCGCTCAACCGTCGCTTGTTTGTAGGCATGTGATCCAGGTTGTTTACTGACCAACTCCAGTTCCCGCATCAGGCCTCGCACCTTGAACCGCCCAATTTGCTCGCCGTCTTCCTGCATCATCGACACGATGCTGCGGCTACCGGCGGCGCTTCGACTTTGCGTAAACAGTTCGTTAACCAGGCTGCGCAACCGAAGCCGCTCAACGTCTGGAGTTCGGCGCCTGAGACGATGGGCGTAGTAACACGAACGAGTGACGTCAAAGACTGCGCAAAGCCAATCAACCGGCTCTTGGGGGCTCAGTTGATCAATCAGCGCGTGCGCTCGTGCTCTTCCGACATCAAGAGCGCGGTAGCCTTTTTTAAAATGGATTTCTCCCGCTCAAGTCGAGCGATTCGAGCTTCCAATTCCTGGATTTTCTGTTGCTCTGGCGTCAGCGCTTTACTCTGCGGAGTAACGCCAGTGCGCTCCTGCTGAAGCTGATTAACCCAGCGGCGCAACGCGGACTCAACCACACCAAGCGAGCGGCTGGCTTCGATATGGCTATAGCCTTGATCGAGCACGAGGCCTGCGGCCTCGCGTTTGAATTCAGCGGAAAAAGAACGACGTTGTTTGGTCATCAGACACCTCTATCTGGCGAGCATTCTCGCCTAAATGGGTGTCCGGTTTCATTAGACCACTACAATGCAAGTGAACAGCTTTGGGTTCAGCGGCATCAATGGGCCAAGAGCCAAAGCGTGCCGGCTAAGGTGACACGAGCGCTATCACGCCAAGCGCTTGACCATTTCAAAAAAATTCTTTTCCAGTGGTTCGAAGAGGATGCCGCTGGGCAACAGAGCGCCTCAGACAGCCTGTTGGCATTGATAAGCGCGAACCTTTCCGCCAATCGCGTCCTGCTCGAATTCGCAGCTAAGGAAGCCCGAGGTCGCGAAGCAGCAGGTTTGGCGATCGGGATTTTGGGCCAACTCAATAAGTTGGGAATAACTGAAGTTCCAGTGGAAATGGATAACCTTTGCCCTCGCGACGCAATACTTCAACTTAAAGATGGCTTGACCAATTGGTTTGGTCCAAAGGGAAGACTCGTTGGTCCAGACTCAGAATTTAAACGGCCAATGAATCATTCGGACATTGACCTCGCCGTGAGATGGAGTGCACAGCTACAAGAAATGTACATCCATACCCGCGGGCAGCGAGGTGGACCAGAGGAGGCTAGGGAAACTCTGAAGAAGACTTCCTGATTTTGGCAAAATACCGGGACTCCACCCGCCGAGCTTTCCGATGAAACAGATGACCTTCGCTGACGCCGAGTACGCAGGCAAGCGTAAGCAGACCCGCAAAGAGTTGTTCTTGATCGACATGGATCAGGTGGTGCCGTGGAACGGCTTGATCAAACTGATCGAGCCGTTCTACCCGAAGGGTGAAGGCGGTCGTCCGGCTTATCCGTTGATGACGATGCTGCGTGTACATTTGATGCAGAACTGGTTCGGTTACAGCGATCCAGCGATGGAGGAAGCGCTGTACGAGACCACCATCCTGCGGCAGTTCGCCGGGCTGAATCTGGAGCGTATTCCCGACGAAACCACCATCCTCAACTTCCGCCGACTGCTGGAGAAACACGAGCTGGCTGCCGGCATCCTGGCCGTGATCAATGGCTATCTGGGTGACCGAGGGTTGTCGTTGCGCCAAGGCACCATTGTCGATGCCACGCTGATCAATGCGCCCAGCTCGACCAAGAACAAGGACGGTAAACGCGATCCAGAAATGCACCAAACCAAGAAGGGCAACCAGTACTATTTCGGCATGAAAGCGCACATCGGTGTGGATGACGAGTCAGGTCTGGTGCACCGCGTGGTGGGCACAGCCGCCAACGTGGCGGATGTCACTCAGGTGGACAAATTGCTGCACGGTGCGGAGAACGTGGTCTGCGCCGATGCCGGTTATACCGGCGTCGAGAAACGTACCGAGCATGATGGGCGCGAGGTGATCTGGCAGATCGCGGCACGCCGCAGTACTTACAAAAAGCTGGGTAAGCGTAGCGCTCTATACAAAGCCAAGCGCAAGATCGAGAAGGCCAAGGCCCAGGTGCGCGCCAAAGTCGAGCACCCGTTTCGGGTGGTCAAGCGCCAGTTCGGTTTTGTGAAAACGCGCTTCCGTGGCCTGGCCAAAAACACCGCGCAACTGGTGACGCTATTCGCGCTGTCGAATCTGTGGATGGCACGCCGACATTTACTGACGAGTACAGGAGAGGTGCGCCTGTAATGTGGGAAATGACCGTTGCGAGGTGCTCGCGGCGGCTAAAAGCGCAGAAATACGCGGATGATCTGATCGTTTTGGTCGATTCGCCGTTTTCAAAATCAGCGGAGGCTGAAGTCAGCCAGAAAAGCGTGACTACTTCAGACCATCCCTAGAGACAACCACGGTAAATCTCCTCATCTCTTCATTTTTGCATTGACCTTGGTTGGAGCTTTTTATAACAGCGTAAAAACAGATAATGAATTCAAAGGAAAAAGTAATTCCAGCTATGCGGTTTTCCCTGGGCGAAAGCTGATTTCAATTGGAGCAAGCCATGCCCCACCACCACACGCTGCGGAGTTATTAATGCAAGCGTACGGGCAGATTTTCTTCGGCAATCAGGATTGGGACATTCTTGCCAGCAGAGTAAGGGAGCATGCCGAAACGGCAAGCATAAAGCGCGCGCACATAGAACAGTTAGTACGTTTCGCAACCAAAGGCCGACCATCCAGCAGCCTGCTTGGACTCAGCAGGAGGTTGACTGAGATACAGAGCCAATTCCTCCCAATTGATTCGGATCTTTGAGCGGGGATCGGAAGACTTTTCGGATTCTACGATTCAGTCCGCGGTTTTAGTCGTCAACTGCTCGCGGAAATGGTCCGTGAACAAACTGTTCCGGTTTGGTTAGTCGTTCACGCGGAACTCGATTTAACCCGTGCTCACCTTGCGCGCAAGCTCTGCCTCTCTTGAACTTCAATGTGTGGATGACTACGGCGCAGCGGGTAGCAGGAACCGCGCAATCACTGGCAAATGATCGGAAATGCGCAACGTATCGTCCTGTCGCACCCGCGCTTCTAGGCGTTTGATCTTCGGGCTGTAGAACAGATAGTCGACCGTGCGATCCGGGCCACTGAGGCCGGGGTCGTTGGGGTAGTGGGTCAGCCACTGCGCACGGTCGATGCCGCTGGCCTCTTTGTTGGTCGGGACCATCGGGTATTTGTCCCACAGCAGGTGCAACTCGCTGTCGGCGGCGTAGGGCGTGCGCTGCTCGGGGGGCAAGCGGCGGTATTGACCGAGCGGTAACAGATTGAAGTCGCCACCGATCAGCCAAGGCAGACCCTGGCTTTCATACTTGTCGAGCACCTTGGCCACTGCCGTCACTTGCGCCTGTAAAGTCGCATCCGGTTGGCTGGCGCGTTCCAGGTGGGTGTTGAACACGGTCAGTTGGCCGCCATCGCTGAGCGGCAGTTTGGTGGCGAGCAGGGCGTCTTTGGGCTGGAACAGGCGGCTGATGAAATTGCCTGGAGCTACTGGCAATTGCAGGCGTTCGGCATGTTCGATGCGATAGCGGCTCAGCGTCGCCAGTTGCCGGCCAACGCTGCCGAAGATGTGCGGTTCAGGGACGAAATCGGCTTTCCAGTCAAAGGCGCTGGCGCTGCACGGATACAGATCGGCGACCCGTTCCTGCAGCAGTTTGAGCTGATCCTGATAGTCGCTGGCCTTGGCGCCGTCATCCAGCTCCTGCAACAACACCAAGTCGGGCTGCTCATCGCGGATCACCCGCGCCACTTCATCGAGACTGAAGGCCATGTCTTCCAGGGTTGGCGCTTCATCGTCGCCCCGGGCCAGGTCATTCCAGAATACGTATCGCTTGCCGGCCAGGGATTGCACGTTCCAGGTCATGACTTTCAGCGCCTGCCCGGGCACCAGTGCCGGCGGGGTGCCGGTGCAACTGACTGGCAGGGTTTCTCGAGCGTCGGGGCGCCAGGTCAGGCCGAACATCAGCCCGCCGATCAGGACGATGGCGAGCACAACAAGCAACAGGGTGTAGCGCAGTAGACGGGTCATGGCTCGGCTTATAGCGTTACAGAAAGTGGTCCCGAGCATACCTGAGAGGGAGTCTTAAACCTAAGGCCAGAGCAGTCAGACCGCTCTGTCTCTTTTGTCAGGCAATTCGCTGATCAGCATGAACAAGCGAAACAGCACTACACTGGTGAACAGTTGCAGGAAGCTGTGGGCACTGTCGATCAGCACGGCGATGGCCGGGTTTTGCGGTTCGGGGTAGACCGCCAGCGTTGCGCCTTTGAGCAACCACAAGGGCGTCATCACGCAAAGAATACACAGCAGAATCCGCCAGAAATGCCCACGGGTCAGGCGCAGGCTTTCCTTCATCGCGTGCAACGGATTGAGGCCGCGCAGCACCAGCAGGTATTCGCCGAACGCCAGCATCACCATCAGGATCAGACCTGGCAGGAAATACAGTGAAAGCCCCAACAGGATCAGCAGCGTGTTCAGCGCCGTGAGCAGGGCGAAGCGTGGCCAGAGGCGCGCGGACATCGCCAGCAGGTCAAGCGTACGCGGGGCCTCGCCGCGGGTGCGCGCGTCGAGAAACAGGATCAGCGCGGCGGTGTACAGCGGATAGACCAGCAAACCGACGATCACACTGCTGGCGGAAAAACTGTCCGGGTCGCTGGCGTGATCCACCACTTGTTGCAGCAGTGCTTCGACGATCACCAGCGGCAGGCACAACTGCACGATGCTGGCCAAATGGCGTTTGAAAAAATACAGAGAGTCACGCAGCACTTCGAAGGCATTCATCAGTCGGTATCGCAGGTCGAAAACAGTGGCTCACTTTAACCGATGATTCGCGACCGGACACAAACGTAAACATTCGGTAAAGGTCGTTGAAACATCCTGTCACTGTCTCCATTACAGGAAAGCACCTTGTCCAGTGTGGACGAGGGCAATGTTATCCCCGGCAATCTACGAGGTCGCCATGAACAGCGAAGAGCAAACCCTGATCGATGGACTGTTTTCCCGGCTGCAACAGGCCGAAACGGAGGCAGCCCCGCGCGACGCCCAGGCCGAGACGCGGATCAAGGAACACCTGACGCGCCAACCGGCGGCAGGTTATTTCATGACCCAGGCGATCCTGGTGCAAGAGGCGGCGCTCAAGAGCATCGACGAACAGAACAAGCAGTTGACCCAGCAAGTCCAGCGTTTGCAGGCTGAGCTGCAATCGGCCAAGGCGCAGAGTGCGGCGCCGGCACCAAGCGCAGGCGGTAATTTCCTGTCGAGCATCTTTGGCGGCGGCACTTCGCGCCCGGCGTCGACCCCAAGTGCCCCGGCATCGACCGGCGGCTGGCGTGAGCCGGCCCCGCAGCCGAACTTCAATGCCCCTGCGCCACAACAGAATTTCGGCGCGCCGCCACCTAACTACGCGCAACAGGCCGCGCCGGCAGCGGGCAGCAGCTTCCTCGGTGGCGCCTTGAAAACGGCTGCCGGTGTGGCGGGTGGCGTGATGCTGGCGCAGGGCATCAGCAGCCTGTTCCATCACAATCAGCAGCCAGAAGAAATCGTTGAAGTGATCAAGGAAGAGCCGGCGCAGGTTGCAGACCAGAGCAACAACGGCTGGGGCGATGACCAGCGCATGGCCGGTAACGATCAGGGTGGCGTTACCGATGCCGACTACGGCGATGACAACTCATCGTTCTTCGATGACGACAATTCCTTTGTCTGATTCACCATTCGTCCGGAGCCCTTGAGGGCTCCGGGCCGATTATTCGCGTCACCTTCCTTGAGGCTGGCATACTGAGCGCCTTTTTCGGGCCCAGCGCCTGATCCCGCTTCGTGCGCTCGCGCGCTCACAGGAACTCCGGTGAAAAAAATCGCAGTGTTCGCCGACGTGCAGAACCTCTACTACACCGTGCGTCAGGCCTATGGTTGCCACTTCAACTACGCCGCGCTGTGGGCAGACATCAGCAAGGACGGGCAGATCGTCGAGGCCTACGCCTACGCGATCGACCGTGGTGACAGCAAGCAGCAGCAGTTCCAGCAGATCCTGCGCAACCTCGGCTTCACCGTGAAGCTCAAGCCCTACATCCAGCGCAGCGACGGCTCGGCCAAGGGCGACTGGGACGTAGGCATCACCCTCGACATCATGGACGCCGCCGACCACGTCGACGAAATCGTCCTGGCTTCCGGTGACGGCGATTTCGACATGCTGCTCGAGCGCATCATCAACAAGCACGGCGTGCAAGCGGTGGCCTACGGCGTCCCCGGCCTGACCGCCAACTCGTTGATCCGCGCCGCCAGTCGTTACGTGCCGATCGAAGGCGCGCTGCTGCTGAAGAATTGAGCGGCTACTGAAGAATTGATTTGAACGGAGTTGAACCCGGTTTGGAACGCATTGCAGTCATCGACTTTGAAACCACCGGCCTCTCGCCGAACAGCAGCTGCCGCGCCACGGAAATCGCCGTGGTCATGCTGGAAAACGGCCGCATCGTCGAGCGTTACCAGAGCCTGATGAACGCCGGCGTCCGCGTCCCCGCGTTCATCGAACAACTGACCGGTATCAGCAACGCCATGCTGCGCACCGCGCCGTCGGCGGAAAAAGTGATGGAGGAGGTCAACGAATTCGTCGGCTGCACGCCTCTAGTCGCGCATAACGCTTCGTTCGACCAGAAGTTCTGGGATTTTGAACTGGGGCGGATCAAGCGCACTCGTCTTCAGAATTTTGCCTGCTCGCTGCTCTTGGCCCGCCGGTTGATGCCGGCGGCGCCGAATCACAAGCTTGGCACCCTGACCACGTTTGCTCGCCTGCCGCACACTGGCCAGGCGCACAGAGCGATGGCGGATGCGGAGATGGCTGCTAACTTGATGGCGCATTTGGCTGAAGAGTTGCGCAGCAAGCACGGCGTGCGCGAGCTGTCGCACGACCTGCTGTGCAAATTGCAGAAAGTCCCTGCCACCAAAGTCACGGAACACTTGCAGCGCTTTCGCTGATCTTGAATCAACAGAAAATCCTTTGTAGAGCTGTTGAATGAAATGAGGCTGCGATTTTTTGATCATTTTTCAAACCGATACAGACAGAATATCGCCGCTTTGTTTGAGATTGATTCGAGATTGATTCGAGATTGATTCAGAAAGGGATATCGTCGACAAATGGGTCATAAGTAGGCTCTACGGCCTTAAAATTGATCACTGCATCTGTCAGCTCTTCGCTCCAGTCTTTCCAAGGCAATACATTTACAGCATCGTAAAATCTCACGTCACCTTTTTGTATCTTTTCCGTAAAAAGTATATCGAAGCCAAAGGGGAGGTCCTCGGATAAGTGAGTCATGCTTGATAGAATGTATCTGATTACGTAGTCCTCCTTTTCCACATTGTCGGAGTGCAGGCTGTCGGAGATTGCTCTAAGCGCTTCCCCTTTAAGCGATATTTTTGGAAGTATTGAGATAATCCACGTTCCCAAGGAGCCATCTCGTACACGATTTAATTTTGCGTCGTATTTTCCATCTTTGATTGATCTGATTAGGCGATTTTCGATCCGCAGACGCGCGGTCTCTTGTAGGTGTTCCCAACATTTGCTGCCTAGAGATCCAATGATAATTCTTAAAGTTGCTTCATCGTCTGCAGTTTTTAACTCTTCTGAAATCACCTCGTGTACTTGGTTGATTTCATCCGGTGAAAGTTTCGAGATCAGTGCGTTAAAGAAATAGCGAAGATGCTCGATTTTGCCTGCGGTTTTTGCTCTGTATACGTCGAGAAAAGTTTCTAGTCGTTGATTTATAGGTATGTCATCGACTAATAATTCAGCATAACGAATTTGTGGTACGAAGTCTGGATCAAGTATGCGTTTAAGGTAGTCTTCTCTAGAGAATTGAGATTTTGCTAGATCTAGTTGGCGAACGATGTATCCGATAAATATAATTATGATTTGTGCGTCTTCCTCCGTGTCCGATATTTTTTCATGGCTTCGTGGATTTCTAAAGGTTTGATAAATTCCTCGAAGTGTTTGCTCCATTCCTTTTTGTATGTTTCGCTCTGACTCGGTTTGAAGTTTGTTTAATTTTATTTTGGGTGATGCTCCTCCAAATGCACTGCCGATAAGTGGTGCTCCATCACCTTCCAATCCTGATTTTTTGCGGATAAGATCACTTAGGTAATGGAAGGCGTCTAAGATTGCGCCAGTAAAATTCCTTTTTTCATAATTTGTTCTTGTTAATGTCCAAGGCTCGGTTGGGATTTTGGTTTCAAGATTCAAATTACTCTCCTTGTGGTTTTAATTTCGCGCTAGCGTTTGAACGTTCTGCGCAATTTAGCTAAAGATTCCAGGGTTCGGTCAAATACTGCGTTTTATCGTTGGTTTAAAGGTATCCGCTGTTTTTCTTGCCGTCCATTGTAGTCTCCGAGGTTCGTGTATTTATGTTGATTTTAGTGTTTAACGCTACGGCATGGTTGAGCGATTGATCCTACTGAATAATAGGCAGCATCTGTCTTGCAGCCCCTTTCCTAGGCCACTAACCTCTCGACATCTGCAAATTCAGCGATCGGGACTGCAAGCCCGCCGATAATTTGTTAGGCACTGAACGGTGCACCTATAATCGCGTCGATCTTTTGGCGACCAACGATTTATGGTGGCTGTGTGCGGGAGACCTTCGGGTCTGCCGAGGTTGCCTAACGACTCGGTCTTGCAGACCCGCTCACAGCCGCCACCCATCATCTGCAAGTGATGCTGGCGGCTCCAACATTCGTTAGGTAATTTGCCATGATTGAAGTAACTCCCAACGCTCCAAAAAACTCCGGCTCGTCATTCAGTCGTGAGTCACTCGTAAACCCCCAAACCTTCATCCGCCATCACATACAGCTGCAAGCCGCTTTGGTACATGGCGAAGCCTGGTTTTGTGCCCGTGATTTTGGTCGTCTCATGGGGTTGGAAATCAATGGGCGACAAGTTCTGAAGCTTGATGAAGATCAGCGGCGGATACTGTATCTATCGGGAAGCGATGGTGTTCAAGAGACCTTGATGTTGAGCGAGTCCGGCGTTTACGCAATGCTGGTTTACCACTACTCCCCGGAGAACCGTCATTTGCGTCGTTGGCTGACCCATGAAGTCGTGCCGATGCTTCGTCAGGGCTCGGAGTCAGTTTCAGATCCGCATCTGCGTTTGATGATGTGCGCAGGGGAAACGTTGAGACTTCTGCATTGGCGCAATGAGCCATGGATGCGCATGCGAGATATGCCGCACTTGCTGACTCAGGAAAGTCGTAGCTAAGGTTGAAGGCTTCTCGCTAGCGGACTTACTCGCGAATGCGGTGTGTCATCCAGAAAGGTGTTGTCTGACACTCCCTCTTCGCGGGCAAGCCCGCTCCCACAGTGGACATCATTGCCTCAAGACTTGCCGTTGCCTTCGATGTGCCCCAGCGGCACGCGCTTTTCGATGGCGCTCGACAACACAATCGACGTCTTGCTGAACCCGAACTTCGCCACTCGATTGATCAACTCTTCCAGCTCCGTCATCGAGCCCACCGCGCCCTTCATCATCACGCACGGATCGCCCGTCACTCGAAAGCACTCGGTGAGTTGCGGGATTTTCACCAATTCGTCGTAAACCTTTTGACTGCCGTTCTGATGCAGGCGCAGTTCGATCATGCACTGGATCGGCAGACCGATTTTCGACAAGTCGATTTTCGCCTCGTACCCGGTGATCACCCCGGATGTTTCAAGCTTGGCAACGCGTTCGGCGACGGCGGGGGCGGAGAGGTTCACTTTGCGCGCCAGGTCGGCGTAGGACGCTCGGCCGTTTTCCAACAGGGCGCTGAGCAGCATGCGGTCGTATTTGTCCAAGGTCAGACTCCTGAAATGGGCAGACTTTCGAAATCTCGGTTTATCCCGATGATCTCCGTTCTTTCAAAAGTATACTGGCGCTATAAACAGGTTTTGTAGCTTATTTTGCTCGCTCGCCTTTCTAGAATAATTCATCCGCTACCTCTGACAGTCGAGCTGCCCATGCCTGCCCTGCGCCGTTTTTCCCTGCCGCTGATCGCCGCGTTTTTTGCGTTGTATGTGATTTGGGGATCGACCTATCTGGTGATCCGCATCGGCGTTGAATACTGGCCACCGCTGATGCTCGGCGGGGTGCGCTTCTTGATTGCCGGTACATTGATGTATGCATTTCTGCGTTGGCGCGGGGCGCCGGCGCCGACGTGGGCGCAGTGGAAAGCGGCGGGGATCATCGGGATTTTGCTGCTGAGCTTTGGTAATGGCGCGGTGAGTGTGGCTGAGCACACGGGTGTGGCCTCTGGCGTGGCGGCGTTGGCGGTGGCGACGGTGCCGCTGTTCACGTTGCTCTTCGGTTATTTCTGGGGCGCGCGAAATACCCGACTCGAATGGGCCGGGGTGGCGCTGGGGATTGTCGGTATTGCCATGCTCAACATGGGTTCCAACCTGCAATCGAGTCCACTGGGCGCGGCGTTGCTGATTTTTGCCGCGGCCACTTGGGCGTTCGGTTCGGTGTGGAGCAGACACCTGCCGTTGCCGCAGGGCGCGATGGCCAGTGCGGTGGAAATGCTGGTCGGCGGTGTGGTCCTGCTGATCGGCAGCGCGGTCAGCGGCGAGCATCTGCAAGCCATGCCGCCAGTAGAGGGCTGGCTGGCGCTGGCGTATCTGATCTTCTTTGGCTCGATCATCGCCTTCAATGCCTACATGTACCTGCTCAAGCATGTGCGTCCGGCGGCGGCCACCAGTTATGCCTACGTCAACCCGGCGGTGGCGGTGTTGCTGGGGATCGTATTTGTCGGCGAGACCATCGGCATTGAAGAAGCGCTGGCGATGCTGGTGATCATCAGCGCCGTGGTGCTGATCGGTCTGCCACAGTGGCGTCGGGCTCCGGCACCCGCCGTCGCGGCCATGCCGACAGAGGAGCGAACAGAATCCCGTGTGAATTAGGGTAAACTGCGCGCCATTGCACACTCGTTTTGCACAACCGCGCTAAATTTTCCTACGGTACTCCCATGACTTTCGCCTCCCTTGGCCTGATCGAACCCTTGCTGCGCTCCCTCGAGACGCTCGGCTACCAGACCCCGACGCCGGTGCAGGCGCAAGCCATCCCGGCCGTTCTGGCCGGTCGCGACCTGATGGCAGCGGCCCAGACGGGCACCGGCAAAACCGCCGGTTTCGCCTTGCCGCTGTTGCAGTTGCTGGCTATGGAAGGGCCGAAAGTCACCGCCAATTCGGCGCGTGCGCTGATTCTGGTGCCGACCCGCGAACTGGCCGAACAGGTTCATGAGTCTGTGCGCCAGTACGCCGAAAACCTGCCGCTGCGCACTTACGCGGTCTACGGCGGCGTGAGCATCAACCCACAAATGATGAAGCTGCGCGGCGGCGTCGATGTGCTGGTCGCAACGCCTGGTCGCCTGATCGACCTGTTCCGCCAGAACGCGCTGAAACTCGATCAGCTGCAAACCCTGGTGCTGGATGAAGCCGATCGTATGCTCGACCTGGGCTTCTCCGAAGAACTGGCGAACATTTACCGCATGCTGCCGAAAAAGCGCCAGACCCTGCTGTTCTCCGCGACCTTCTCCGATGACATCCGCCTGCTGGCCGGGCAGATGCTCAACGATCCGCTGAGTGTCGAAGTCAGCCCGCGCAACGTCGCTGCCAACACCGTCAAGCAGTGGGTGGTAACCGTCGACAAGAAGCGTAAGGCCGAACTGTTCGTGCACCTGATGCGCAAGAACAAGTGGAAGCAGGTGCTGGTGTTTGCCAAGACCCGTAACGGTGTCGATGCGCTGGTGGAAAAACTTCAGGGTCTGGGTGTGAACGCCGACGGTATCCACGGTGACAAACCGCAGGCAACGCGCCAGCGTGCGCTGGATCGTTTCAAACTCAGCGAAGTGCAGATTCTGGTGGCCACCGACGTTGCGGCGCGGGGGCTGGACATCGAAGATCTGCCGCTGGTGGTCAACTTTGATCTGCCGATCGTGGCTGAGGATTACATCCACCGTATCGGCCGTACTGGCCGTGCCGGTGCGACGGGCGAGGCGATCTCGCTGGTGTGTGCCGATGAGGTGAACATGCTCTCGGCCATCGAGATGCTGACGCGTCAGACGCTGAAGCGTCAGAACGAACCGGACTTCGAGCCTGAGCACCGCGTGCCGGATACCGATGCCAGCGGCCAGGTGATCAAGAAGCCAAAGAAACCGAAAAAGCCGAAAACCTCCGGCGGTGGTGGCAAGCGTAATCTCGGTAAGTGGGTCGATAGCGGCGAGACCCAAGCGCCGGAGCCTTCGATCAAGCCTGTGCGTAAAGTGCCGGTGTTTAACACCGGGCCGCGCAAGCGTAAGCCATAACCCTCTGCTGAAGGCGCGCTATCCAGGTAGGAGCTGCGGCACGCTGCGATCTTTTGATCTTGCTTTTAAAGGTCAAAAGATCGCAGCCTCGTTTCACTCGACAGCTCCTACAGGGTTTTGTGCCGAAGCCACTCCAGCATCCCGAACCCCGCCGCCCGTCCGCTGGCAAAACACCCCGTCAGCAAATAGCCGCCCGTCGGCGCCTCCCAATCGAGCATCTCACCTGCGCAGAACACCCCCGGCAACGCCTTGAGCATCAATCGCTCATCCATCGCTTCAAACGTCACGCCGCCAGCACTGCTGATCGCCTCATCCAAAGGACGGGTCTTTACCAATGTCAGCGGCAGCGCCTTGATCGCCCGAGCTAACAGCGCGGGATCGGCAAAGGTTGCAGCGTCAGTCAATTCACGCAACAACGCCGCTTTCACCCCATCAATCCCGACCTGACTGTGCAGATGCTTGGCCATTGAGCGCGAACCGCGTGGCTTGCTTAACGCTGCCTGCACTTTATCCACAGGTCGGCCGGGCAGCAGATCGATGTGAATGGTCGCTGCGCCGTACTGATTGATCGCCTCGCGAATCGGCGCCGACAGCGCATAAATCAGACTGCCTTCAATGCCGGTCGCGGTGATCACGCATTCGCCCAGGCGCGGTACATCGTCGTTCAAGCCGATGGCGATATTTTTCAGCGGCGCTCCGGCGAATTTGCTCACCATCAGATCGCTCCAGGCCTGCACCTCGAAGCCGCAATTGCTTGGCTGCAGCGGTGCCAGTCCTACCCCTTTTTGCTCCAGGGGCAGCATCCACGTGCCATCCGAACCGAGGCGCGCCCAACTGCCGCCGCCGAGGGCGAGCAGGGTGGCGTCGGGTTTCACGGTGATTTCGCCCGTGGGGCTTTCGATGCGCAACGCACCGTGTTCATCCCAGCCGAGCCAGCGATGGCGGGTGTGGATAACGACGCCACTGTCGCGCAGACGCTTGAGCCAGGCGCGCAATAGCGGTGCGGCTTTCATGTCGGTGGGGAACACGCGGCCCGAGCTGCCGATAAAGGTTTCGATGCCCAGATCGTGAATCCAGCGGCACAGCGCATCGGCATCAAAACCGCGCAACAGTGGGGCGATGTGCGGCGCGCGTTCGGCGTAGCGCGAGAGGAATGCCGGGTAGGCTTCAGAATGGGTGATGTTCATGCCGCCGACGCCAGCGAGCAGAAACTTGCGGCCTACCGAGGGCATGCCGTCGTACAGGTCGACTCGTACCCCGGCCTGGCTCAGCACTTCGGCGGCCATCAGGCCGGCGGGGCCACCGCCGATGATGGCGACGTGAGCGGGGGAGGCGGTGGAGTTCTGGGTCATGGCGTGCGCTGCGGTATGGCGGGATAAGGCGCGCATTCTAACAGCGCAGGACAGGGTGGGAGGGAGCTTGCTCGCGAATGCGGTATATCCATTGACATCAATGTTGAATGACACCCCGCATTCGGGAGCAAGCCCCCTCCCACAAGGGATCTGTGGCGATCCATAAAACCTGGTTGAAATTTGATCAGCGTGCTGCAGGCCATGCCCAGCAAGGCCTGTAGTCCCTTTCGCTCAGGTTGTCCACAGGCCGTTCCACAGCGATTGTGGGTAACGCAGCACAGCTCAATGACAACCGTGTGACGTCCAGACGCGCTGCGCGCTGTGATGAAGGATGCCGTGGCGGCGTGCGAGGGCGTGGCGATCCTTGCTGTAACCGCCACCGATGACACCGACCACCGGAATGTCGCGACCCAGGCAATGGCGCATCACGGCTTCATCCCGGGCGGCAACGTCTTCATCGGTCAGTTGCAGATAACCGAGGGCATCGTCCTTGTGTACATCGACCCCGGCGTCGTACAGCACCAGATCCGGCTGATACAGCGGCAGCAGGTAATTGAGTGTGTCGTCCACGACTTTTAAATAGTCGGCATCGCCCATGCCTTTGGGCAGCGGAATGTCCCAGTCACTTTCGGCTTTGCGTGCAGGAAAGTTCTTCTCGCAGTGCAGGGAAACGGTAATCGCCTCCGGCGTGTCGTGGAGAATCCGCGCGGTACCGTCGCCCTGATGCACATCGCAGTCGAAGATCAGCACGCGGTTGACCCGACCGCTTTGCAGCAGGTAATGGCTGATGATCGCCAGGTCATTGAAGATGCAGAACCCGGCCGGGTAGTCGTAGTGGGCGTGATGGGTGCCACCCGCCAGATGACAAGCCAAGCCATGCTCCAGGGCTTTTTCAGCCGCCAGAATCGAACCGCCGACCGCGCGCACCGTGCGCCGCGCCAGCGCTTCATTCCATGGCAAGCCAAGACGCCGCTGGTCTTCGCGAGACAACTCGCCACTCATGTAGCGTTCGATATAGCTACGGTCATGGGCGAGGGCGAGGATGTCGTTGGGGCAGATTTGCGGACGCAGCAGATCGGCGTCGCGCACCAGTCCACTGTCGACCAGGTGATCGCGCAACAGGCGAAACTTGTCCATCGGGAAGCGGTGATCCGCCGGAAACTCGGGGCTGTAGTCTTCGTGGTAGATCAGCGGTAGGGGCATGGGGATTTCAAGTAGCAAACGTAGGAAAGAATGAAGGATCCTACCAGCGATGTAGACTTGCGGCATGGAAACGGAGGGGCACGATGGAGCCGATACTGGAACTCGAAAGCGCACGCCTGCTGATGCGTCAGTGGCAGGACGAGGACTTGCCGGCATTTGCGGCGATGTGTGCCGATCCTCAGGTGATGCGCTACTTTCCGCAGCCGTTGAGCCGGTTGGAAAGCGCTGCGCTGATCGGTCGCGTGCGCGGGCATTTTGCCGAACACGGTTACGGCTTGTGGGCGCTGGAACGCAAGGACAGCGGTGAATTCATCGGTTTCACCGGTCTGGGCGTCGTCGGTTTCGATGCGCCATTTACGCCGGCGGTAGAGATCGGCTGGCGTCTGGCCAAGGAACATTGGGGCCTGGGTTACGCCAGTGAAGCGGCGTGGACCGCTCTACGTTGCGGGTTTGATCGCTTGGCCTTGAAAGAGATCGTGTCTTTCACCGCACAAAGCAATCTTCCTTCGGAGAAAGTCATGCAGGCGATCGGCATGCATCACGATCCCGCCAATGACTTTGATCACCCCAAGCTTGCCGTCGATCACCCGTTAAGAAGACATGTGCTGTACCGCATCACCCGGGAGCAGTGGCTGCAAACCTTGCATGGATAAGCCGACACGGACGTTTACAATGGCCGCCAAATCATTGGCCCGCGCCAGAATCTGAATCGGCCGCCGCAGCCAAGACTGCGCGACATCGCTTTGTGTGAGGAGAGTCTGAATGAGCCAAGTGTTGGAAGATCTGGTCGACCTGCTGACCCTGCAACCGATCGAAGAAAACCTGTTCCGTGGCCGCAGCCAGGATTTGGGTTTCCGTCAGTTGTTCGGGGGGCAGGTACTCGGTCAGTCGTTGTCGGCGGCCAGTCAGACGGTTGAAGAAACACGTCATGTGCATTCGATGCACGGTTATTTTTTGCGTCCTGGCGACGCCAAGTTGCCGGTGGTGTATTCGGTCGATCGCGTGCGCGATGGCGGCAGTTTCAGTACCCGTCGCGTCACGGCGATCCAGAAGGGCCACCCGATCTTCACCTGCAGCGCTTCGTTTCAGTACGACGAAGAAGGCTTCGAGCATCAGACTCCGATGCCGGTGGTGGTCGGCCCGGAAAACCTGCCCTCGGAACTGGAACTGACCCAGCAACGCGCGCACCTGATCCCCGAGCATATGCGTGAAAAATTGCCGTGCCCGAAACCGATCGAAGTGCGCCCGGTCACCGAAAAAGATCCGTACAACCCGCAACCGGCGGATCCGGTCAAGTACGTGTGGTTCCGCGCCGATGGCGCGCTGGCCGACATCCCGGCGCTGCACAAATACCTGCTGGCCTACGCCTCGGACTTCGGTCTGCTGACCACCTCGATGCTGCCCCACGGCAAATCGGTCTGGCAGAAAGACATGCAGGTCGCCAGCCTCGATCACGCGCTGTGGTTCCACAACGATCTGCGCGCCGATGACTGGTTGCTCTACGCGATGGACAGCCCGTGGGCCGGAAATTCCCGTGGGTTCTCCCGTGGCAGCGTGTTCAACCGCGCCGGGCAACTGGTGGCGTCGGTGACGCAGGAAGGCCTGATCCGCCATCGCAAGGATTGGGCATGAGCCTGGCCGAGGTGAAGCACTGGGTGTTCGACATGGACGGCACCCTGACCGTCGCCGTGCATGACTTCGCGGCGATTCGCGTGGCGCTGGCAATCCCGCCGGAGGACGACATCCTCACCCATCTCGCCGCGTTGCCGGCCGAGGAGGCGGCAGCGAAACATGCGTGGTTGCTGGAGCATGAGCGCGATCTGGCACTCGGTTCGACTCCGGCGACCGGTGCGGTGGAACTGGTGCGTGATCTGCATTCGCGCGGTTATCGCCTCGCTATCCTCACCCGTAATGCGCGGGAACTGGCGCATGTGACGCTAGAGGCGATTGGCCTGGCTGACTGCTTCGCGGTGGAAGACGTGCTGGGCCGTGATGAAGCGCCGCCCAAGCCGCATCCGGGTGGGTTGCTCAAGTTGGCAGAAGCCTGGGCGGTACCGGCCAGTGAGATGGTGATGGTCGGCGATTACCGCTTTGATCTCGATTGCGGGCGAGCAGCGGGCGCGCGGACGGTGTTGGTGAACCTGCCGCATAACCCGTGGCCGGAGCTGACGGATTGGCATGCGCAGGATTGTGTCGAGTTGCGGCGGATGATTCTGGCCTGAAATCTTTGGTGCCTGAGCTGACTTCTTCGCGAGCAGGCTCGCTCCCACATTTGGAATACATACCCCTGGGGGAGCGGGCTTGCTCGCGAAGAGGGCATTAAATCCGCCAAACAGCTTACTGATCAAACAACGCCTTTTGCCCCTCCGGCGAGGTCAACATCCCATCGCCGTTGTGCCCGACTCCAAGCACTTCCACCAGCCGCTGATTCACCCCTTCCGGATGCCGGCGCAGCAAATAACCGAAAAACAGTTTGCCGCGCATCAAGCGATAAGCCCCTTGCGCCTGGGCCTCACAGCCCTTGTCCAACGCCGGGTGTTGCGGGTCGATGTCTTGCTGCCCAAGCAGATAAATCACCTCGCGCTTGATGTAACTGCTTTCAAGCTGCAACGGCGTTTGCCCACCGGCGTACACCGGCATGTCTGACAAACCGTACTTCCAGCGATTGAAGCCCATGCACTTGGCGTGATCGAACGCCACGGGCCGCTGCTCGTTGAAATAAGCGTAGGAAGACGGATTGGCGACCACATAACGCAGGCGAATACCGTTGGCTTTCAGCGCCGGCTGATCCTTGGCCAGCAGCGCATAACGCTGCACCACTTGGCCACCGCCGGAGTGGCCGAAAATCACGATCTGCTTCACGTCTGGAAACTGTTTTCGATCGGTGATGCGGGCGACGATTTCGTCCAGCGCTGCGTAGGAACTCAACGGATTCGGGCCTGTGGATAAACCGCCGCCCATCCACTCGTTGCCTTTCCAGCGCAATACCGTGGTGGGCAACGAGTACAGGGCCACATCACTTTCATTGAGGAATTGCGGCGCAATCACCAGTGTGTGGGCGGTTTGTCCGGCCAGTTCGGCCGCGCTTTCGGCGCTTTTTCGATAGGTCTCGGCGTTGCGCAAGCGCCCATGAATGACGATCAGCACACGCTCGATTTTTTCCGGCGCAGGCCCGATGCCCACCGCCATTTCCCCGGCCTTCAATTGCAAGCGCCCGGGACTGATCGCGTCGACGCCGGCCGCTTGCGCGGTGCTGCCAATGATCAGTAAAGCCAAAAGCCATTTATGCATTTACAGGTTTTTCGCCGCGAAGGTGTCGCACTGGCCGACCTGGCCCTGCGCGAATCCGGTTTTGAACCAGCGCACCCTTTGCGCCGACGTACCGTGGGTAAACGAGTCCGGTACTACACGGCCCTGACCCTGTTGTTGCAGGCGATCATCACCGATGGCATTGGCGGCATTCAAGGCTTCTTCAATGTCGCCGGGCTCCAGCCAGTTCAAGCGCTTCTGCGCGCTATAGGCCCAGACACCGGCCAGGCAATCGGCCTGCAATTCCTGACGTACCAGCAAGCCACCGGCCCCTTCCATCTGCTGACCTTGCTGGCGGGCTGTCTGAATTTTCGCCGAGACGCCAAGAAGCGTCTGCACATGGTGTCCGACTTCGTGAGCGATCACGTAGGCCTGGGCGAAGTCGCCGGCAGCCTTGAAGCGTTGCGACATCTCCTGGAAGAACGCCATGTCCAGATAGACCTTCTGATCCGCCGGGCAGTAGAACGGGCCAGTGGCGGAAGTGGCGAGGCCGCAAGCGGAGTTGACCCGATTGCTGAACAGCACCAGGGTCGGGTCCTTATATTGACGGCCGGCCTGCTGGAAAACCGTGCCCCAAGTGTCCTCAGTGTCGCCAAGGATCGAACGGACGAACTCGGCCTGTTCGTCATTGGCCGGTGGGGCCTGACGCGTCTGCGTGGTGGGTGCCGGCTGTTCGGACATTTGTCCGGTGAGTTGACCGAGGATCTGCAGCGGATCCTGTCCGGTGATCCAGCCGATGCCGACGATCAGCAGGATTGCCCCCAGGCTCAACCCCTTGCCGCCACCGAAACGCATGCCGCCGCCACCGCCGCTATCATCACCACGGGCATCGACGACGTTGTCACTGCGTCGGCCTTTTTTCCATAGCATGTGGGAATCCTCTTTCTGATCGTGGTGATGAGTGTTGCTGGTGTGTGGGAACGGCGCCAGTCCGGTCGTCAGACACTCCACTGGAGATGTCAGTTCGCTCGTCAATAGCGTTTAGCGTTGCTCAATCCATGCATCTTACAGTTGTGCTGCTTCAAAGGTGGTGCAGGCATCTCCGTGTAAAGCATTGAAACCGGTGTTGAACCAGTTGATTCGCTGTTGCGAAGTGCCGTGAGTAAACGCCTCCGGCCGAACATCCAGGTGCGCTTTGCGCATCAGGTAATCGTCACCCACTTTTGAGGCAATCTCCAAGGCTTCATCCAGATCATCGGGGTCGAGCCATTGCAGATTGTCTTGCGCATGGCGTGCCCAGTAGCCTGCCAGGCAGTCGGCCTGTAATTCCAGACGCACACCCAGGCCGTCAGCCCCGGTCATGGATTCACCGCTGTTTTCGGCGTCCTCCATTCGCTTGAGCACACCCATTTCATTCTGAACATGGTGCCCAACCTCATGAGCAATCACATAGGCTTGTGCAAAGTCCGCCACCATTGAGTCCTGAACAGTAAATGACTCCAGCGATTTGAGGTCGATGTAGATTTTCTTGTCCAGTTCGCAGTAGAACGGGCCGGCTTCTTTTGATCGATAGGCGCCACAGGCAGACTGGGTCTCGACGTCATACAGAACAAGTTCAGGCGACTGATACTGTTTCCCCACTTGCGCAAATATCTGTGTCCAGACGTCTTCGGTGCTTCCCAGCACGGACTCGACAAAAAACCGATGGGGGTCATCCTCCACAAATTTTCCCATCTCTCCCAAGGTCTGCTCTTGCATCGTATTGACCGTTTCGACGTCACCCGATTTCTCCAGGTCGGCCCAGTAGGCACCCATACCTGCCATTATCGAGACGATCAGACCCGCCGCTAAAGCTATCCCTGTAGGGCTGCGGACATCCTTGTCCTTTCGTTGATCGTTGACGTTTTCGCTGCGTCTTGCCTTGTTCCATAACATGTCGCTTTTCTCATACAGGTTGTTCCGGCGAAATTGCCGGGCCTATGAATAACTGCAGAGATCAATATTGGCAGGACAGATCTGTAAGAACGCGTAAGACAAATCCCGTCGAAGAGACAAAAGTGCCCTTTTTCAGTATTAACTTGTCGAAATGAACCACGCTGGAAGTCAGGACTGCCTGGCCGAAGATTCACGCCACAGTGCGTTACATACGCCGATGGTTCGACGCCAGACGATTTTCTTCATGCAATGCAGTGCGCTGTTCGCCCACTATTTCAATTGTTGTCTGTGAGAGTCCGACACCTGGCTCTAGATTGTTGCGCAGTGTTTACAAGGAGACCTCATGACCGTCAGCACGCCGTTATCCGGAGTCAACCAACCCTTCAAAGGGATCTTGCTGATTGTCCTGGCGACCTTCCTGTTCTCCAGCCATGACGCACTGTCGAAGTATCTGTCGGGGTTCTATCCGATCGTGATGGTGGTGTGGGCACGGTATGTGGTGCACACCTTGTTGATGGCGGGGATTTTTCTACCGCAGTCCGGGCTGCGCGTGCTGCGAACCAAACGTCCTTTGCTGCAATTGATCCGGGCGCTGTGCCTGCTCGGTACGAGCCTGTTTTTCACCACGGCGCTGCTGTACATCCCGCTGGCGGAAGCGACGGCGGTGAACTTCCTGGCTCCGGTGCTGGTGACGGCATTGTCGGTGCCGCTGCTCAAGGAAAAGGTGACCCGTGGCCAATGGATCGCGGTGATCTGTGGGTTTATCGGCGTGCTGATCATCGTTCATCCCGGAGGTGAACTGTTCACCCCGGCGGTGTTGCTGCCGTTCTGCTCGGCGCTGTTTTTCTGCTTCTACCAACTGCTGACCCGCAAGCTCGCGCAAATCGATAGCCCGACCACCAGCAACTTCTTTGCCGGGTTGTGCAACACGTTGGTGATGAGTGCTTTGGTGCCGTTCTTCTGGCAGGTGCCGACGTTGACTCACGCCGGGCTGATGCTGGCGCTGGGCAGTTGCGGGATGACCGCGCATTTGTTTCTGACTCAGGCGTTCCGCCATGCCGCACCGGCGTTGCTGGCGCCGTTCGGTTATTGCCAGATCGTGTTTGCGGGGTTGTTGGGCTGGCTGCTGTTCAATCACACGCCGAGCCTGTTGACCGTGATCGGGATTGCGGTGATCTGTTGCAGCGGGTTGGCGGCGGCGTGGCAGCAGAGCCGCCGCTGAGGAGCGATGCAGAAACGTGTGGGAGGGGGCTTGCTCCCGAAGGCGGTGTATCTGCCGACATTCGTTTTGAATGTCAGTCCGCTTTCGGGAGCAAGCCCCCTCCCACACTAGGTTTGGTGTAGGCGCAGGTTACTCGGTGACGGTCGGAATCTTGCGCGGCGCCATGAAGTACATCCAGGTCAGCGCAATGAAGTACATCGCCGGAATCAGGGTGAACAACACGGTGTAGTTGTTGTTGGTGACGGTGAGGATGTGGCCGACGATCTGGGTCATGAACATCCCGCCGATCGCCGCGCACATGCCGCCGAAACCGAATACCGTGCTCATCATGTGCTTGGGCGTGTAGTCCATCACCAGGCTCCAGATGTTCGCCGTCCATGCCTGATGCGCGCCGATCGCCAGAGAAATCGCCGCCACCGCGACCCACAGATTGGCGGAACCGGCGGCCATGACCACGCCGATGATGCAGCAGGCAAACAGGAACATCGACAGCAGCCGCGCCTTGATCGCGTTCATCCCGCGACCGATCAGGAACGAGGACAGAATGCCGCCCCCGACGCTACCGAAGTCGGCGGTGACGTAGATGATGATCAGCGGGATGCCCATCTGGGTCACGTTGATGCCCAGGTTGTATTGCTGATTGAGAAACGGTGGCAGCCAGTACAGGTAGAACCAGAACACCGGCGCGGTCAGCGAGTAGGCGAGGGCGAAGGCCCAGGTGCCGCGCATACGGAGGATTTTCGAGAACGGCACGCGGGCCTGTTCCGGTTCGACTTCCTGCTGGATGTAGTCCAGCTCGGACTGTTTCACGCTCGGGTGATCTTCCGGGTTGAAGTACTTCAGGCCCCAGAACAACAGCCAGATCCCGCCGAGTGCCGACATGCACAGGAATGCCGCTTGCCAGCCCCAGACGTGGAGAACCAGTGGCAGCAACATCGGCGTGAACATCGCGCCGACGTTGGTGCCTGCGTTGAAGATGCCGGTGGCGACTGCACGTTCGCCGGCCGGGAACCACAGGCGCGTGGTTTTCACGCAGGCCGGGTAGTTCGCCGCTTCCGTCAGGCCGAGGATGAACCGGCAGACCATGAAACCGACGGCCGATGTCGCCAGACCGTGGGCACCGGTGGCCAGGCTCCACAGCAACACGGCGCAGAAGAACACGCGTTTGACGCCGACCCGGTCGATCAACCGTCCTTGCAGGACGAAACCGATCGCGTAGCCGACCTGAAACCAGAAGTTGATGTTGGCGTAATCCATCGCCGTCCAGCTCATTTCCTTGGCGAGGATTGGCTGCATGACGCCGAGGGCGGCGCGGTCGATGTAGTTCAGGGTGGTGGCGAAAAACACCAGCGCCAGCATGCCCCAACGGGTCTTGCCGACGGCCATGGCGCCGCGGATCTTGTCGCCGATGCCACCTGAGGCAGTGCTCATGGCCGGGGCCATGCGGGAAGTCTGTGAAGGAATCATGTGTTCCACCCGTTTTTGGATTTGTTATTTGGTGTGCTTTTTTCTGTGCACGCTGCGACCGGTGGTTCAGATCCGGACTCAATGTGCGGTCGATGTTGGGCAGTGGACGAAAAATCGTCAATTCGCCAAACCGCCATTGTGTTCGATAATCGCACGCAAAACTAACCGGGTAGTACACTTTAAATTGCTGCCACGTTCGATGCAGCCAATAATTTCCCTACTATAAAACCCCATCCCATGTAGGAGCTGCCGCAGGCTGCGATCTTTTGATCTTGATCTGAAAAGCATCATCAAAAGATCGCAGCCTGCGGCAGCTCCTACATTAAAGCGGCGCAGTCCGGGAGTTGAAGCATGCAGCGTTCCATTGCCACCGTTTCCTTGAGCGGCACCCTGCCGGAAAAACTCGAAGCCATTGCCGCCGCCGGGTTCGACGGGGTGGAGATATTCGAAAACGACCTCCTGTACTACGACGGCAGTCCACGGGAAATTAAACAGATGTGCGCCGACCTCGGCATCGCCATCACCCTGTTCCAGCCGTTCCGCGATTTCGAAGGCTGCCGCCGCGATCGCCTGGCACGCAATCTTGAGCGCGCCGAACGCAAGTTCGACCTGATGCAGGAACTCGGCACCGACCTGGTGCTGGTCTGCAGCAACGCCTCGGCCGACAGCGTCGGCGATCAACAAATTCTAGTCGATGACCTGCGCCTGCTGGCCGAACGCGCCGGTGCGCGTGGCTTGCGCATTGGTTACGAAGCACTGGCGTGGGGCCGTCACGTGAACACTTATCAACAGGTCTGGGACATCGTGCGTCAGGCTGATCACCCAAGCCTTGGGGTTTTGCTCGACAGCTTCCATACGCTGTCGTTGAAGGGCGATCCCCGCGCAATCGCCGACATTCCCGGCGACAAGATCTTTTTTGTACAAATGGCTGACGCGCCGATTCTGGCCATGGATGTGCTGGAGTGGAGCCGGCATTTCCGCTGCTTCCCGGGGCAGGGCGAATTCGATCTGCCGGGTTTCCTCGCGCCGATCATCCAGAGCGGTTACACCGGGCCGCTGTCGCTGGAAATCTTCAACGACGGTTTCCGCGCCGCACCGCCACGGGCGAATGCCGCTGACGGTTTGCGTTCGCTGCTGTATCTGGAAGAGAAGACTCGCCAGCGTCTGGAACAGGAAGCGACGCCTGTGGCCGACCGTGAAATCCTTTTTGAAACGCCGAAGGCTAGCGAATATAACGGCATCGAGTTTCTGGAGTTTGCCGTCGATGAAAGCCTCGGCGCCAAGCTGTCGAACTGGCTGGAGCGCCTCGGGTTCGTCAAGGCCGGGCAGCATCGTTCCAAGAGCGTGAGCCTGCTGCGTCAGGGCGACATCAACCTGATCCTCAACTCCGAGCCTTATTCTTTTGCGCACAGCTTCTTCGAAGCCCACGGCCCGTCTTTGTGCGCTACCGCTGTGCGGGTCAAGGACAGCGCCAGTGCTTTGGCCCGCGCCGTGGCTTACAAAGGTCAGCCCTATCGCGGACTGGTCGGCCCTAACGAGTTGGAATTGGCGGCAGTGCGCGCTCCCGACGGCAGCCTGATTTATCTGGTGGATGAACAGGCCGATGTCTACGGTACCGATTTCAATCTGCTGGCGGATGCCCCGTCCCGTGGCGGCCTCAAGCGCATCGACCACATGGCCATGGCGTTGCCGGCCGACAGTCTCGACAGTTGGGTGTTGTTCTATAAGAGCCTGCTGGATTTCGAGGCGGACGACGAAGTTGTGTTGCCCGACCCGTACGGTTTGGTGAAGAGCCGCGCATTGCGCAGTCGCGACAGCTCGATCCGCTTGCCGCTGAACATTTCCGAGAACCGCAACACCGCGATCTCCCATGCGTTGTCGAGTTACCGCGGTTCAGGTGTGCATCACATCGCCTTCGATTGTGACGACATCTTCGCCGAAGTCAGTCGCGCCAAAGAAGCCGGCGTACCGCTGTTGGATATCCCGCTCAACTATTACGACGACCTCGCTGCACGTTTTGATTTCGACGACGAATTTCTCAGTGAACTGGCGTATTACAACGTGCTCTACGATCGTGACGCGCAGGGCGGCGAGTTGTTTCACGTCTACACCGAGCCTTTCGAAGGGCGCTTCTTCTTCGAGATCATTCAGCGTAAAAACGGCTATGCCGGTTACGGCGCAGCGAACGTCGCGGTGCGTTTGGCGGCAATGGCCAAATCACGCAGTGGCGCCGTTCGCCAGGCGAAGTTGTAGGAAATTCGTAAACGCGGGATTAAACACGGCTCGCGCGGCTTCCTTCACTGTGCGGCGCGGCCCATAATCGCCGCCTGTGCAGTGATGGCCGTGAGCCCGCAATGACGATGAATACAGAACTTACCGCAGCTCCTGAAGTGTCCGCTGTAGAGCCGCGCAAGAGTCGCAAGAACAACCCGGAAAAGACCCGCGAGAACATCCTGCAGGAGGCGATCGTCGAGTTCGTCCAGCAAGGATTGTCCGGTGCCCGCGTCGACGCGATCGCCGAACGCATCCACACCTCCAAACGCATGATCTATTACTACTTCGGCAGTAAGGAGCAGTTGTACGTCGAGGTGCTGGAGAAGCTCTACGGCGATATTCGCAATACGGAAAGCCGTTTGCACCTGGCCGAGCTGCCGCCGGTGGAGGCGATTCGGCGGTTGGTCGAATTCACTTTCGATCACCACGACCGCAACGTCGATTTTGTGCGCATCGTCTGCATCGAGAACATCCACAACGCTGAATTCGTGAAGCGTTCGGATGCGATCAAGGCGATGAACAACACCATCCTCGATTCACTCGGCGAGATCCTGCGCCGGGGTGCCGAAGAGGGTGTGTTTCGCAGTGGGCTCGATGCGCTGGACGTGCATCTGCTGATCAGTTCGTTCTGCTTCTATCGCGTGTCGAACCGCCAGACGTTTGGCGAGATTTTCCAGATCGACCTGCCAGACGAAAGCATCAAGCAACGTCATCGCGAGATGATCTGCGAGTCGGTGTTGCGCTACCTGCAAGCCTGATGCATTTCCCTTGTGGGAGCGGGCTTGCTCGCGAAAGCGTCCGGTCAGTTATGCATCTGCTGACGGGTACACCGCTTTCGCGAGCAAGCCCGTTCCCATAGGAGGATTGAGTTCAACCCTCCATGCTTTGAAAATGCGCCAGCATCCGCTGCGCGTCCGGCACCACGCCGCTGAACAACTCAAACGCCTTCACTGCCTGAAACACCGCCATGTTGCCGCCATCCAGCGTTCGGCAGCCCAAGGCGCGGGCGTTGCGCAGTAGTTCGGTCTCCAGAGGGAAGTACACAATCTCCGCCACCCACAATTCTTTGCGCAGCAACTCGACCGGAACCGGCATGCCCGGCAGTTTGGCCATGCCCATTGGCGTGGTGTTCACCAGGCCATCGGCTTGATTCAACGTGCTTGGCAAATCATGCCCGGCCACTGCGCGGCCAACGCCGAAATGCTGATTGAGGTTGTTCGCCAGGCTTTCAGCGCGTTCGCTGTCCACGTCGAAAATGCTCAGCCGTTGTACGCCTTCGCTCAATAACGCGTGGGCCACTGCCGCGCCTGCACCGCCAGCGCCCATCTGGACTACGCGGTTACGCGCAGCGTCATTCAAGCCACGGCGAAAACCCTCGGCGAATCCCAGACAATCGGTGTTGTGGCCGACACGTTTGCCGTCCTTGAGCACCACGGTATTCACCGCGCCGATGCCGCGAGCTTCCGGCGACAGTTCGTCGAGCAGCGGGATGATCGCTTGCTTGCACGGGAAGGTGATGTTCAGGCCGGTGTAGTTCATGCGCTCAGCGGCCAGCAGCAAGTCGGGCAGGGCGTTGATGTCCAACTGCAATTGATCGAGGTCGACCAGGCGATACAGATAGCGCATGTCCTGCGCATCACCCTCGTGCTCATGCAGCGCAGGTGTGCGCGAGGCCTGAATGCCGGCACCGATCAGTCCGGCCAGTATTACGTTCTTGCGGATCATGCCGCGCATCCCTTCAGCCGCTGGCTGAAATGTTCCAGGGCCAGACGATAGCCATGGCTGCCAAACCCGCACATCACCGCCGTAGCGATGGCCGAGACAAACGAATGATGCCGGAACGGTTCGCGGGCATGGACGTTGGACAGGTGCACTTCAATCACCGGCAATTCACTGGCCACCAGTGCATCGCGAATCGCCACCGAGGTGTGCGTCCACGCCGCCGGATTGATCACGATCCCGGCGCAACGGTCGCGTGCTCCGTGAATCCAGTCGAGCAGTTCACCTTCGTGATTGGTCTGGCGAAACTCCACGGCCAGGCCGAATTCTTCGCCCGCGCGGCCGCACAGCGCGGAGATATCCGCCAGGGTTTCGTGGCCATAAGTCGCCGGCTCACGGGTGCCGAGCAGGTTCAGGTTCGGGCCGTTGAGCACCAGAACGATAGGGGGCATGGGGGGAAACTCCACTTATTGTTTTTGGCTTTGGCCGATGGTTTCAGCCTGTGGAGATAAAATGTACTAGATGGTTACATCGGTCAATTGAACAACATTGACCTTGGCGTTTTATGTTCGGTGATCGCACAGATCAAAAAACGACCACAAAAAAGCCGTCAATCACGACGGCTTTTTCGTATCCGGCCTCTGCACTCAACGGCGGGTCAGCAACACACCCGATTCCATGTGATGCGTCCACGGGAACTGGTCGAACAACGCGCACTGGGTGATGCGGTGCGTGTCGTGCAACTGGGCGATGTTGGCCGCCAGGGTCTCCGGGTTGCAGGAGATGTAGAGGATGTTGTCGAAGCGTCGGGTCAGCTCGCAAGTGTCCGGGTCCATGCCGGCGCGCGGCGGGTCGACGAAGACGCTGCCGAACTCGTAGCTCTTCAGGTCGATGCCCTGCAGGCGACGGAATGGGCGAACTTCGTTGAGGGCTTCGGTGAGCTCTTCGGCAGACAGACGCACCAGCGTGACGTTATCCACAGCGTTTTCGCTGAGGTTGCTCAGTGCGGCGTTGACCGAGGTCTTGCTGATTTCGGTGGCCAGCACTTTGCGCACGCGGGTCGCGAGCGGCAGGGTGAAGTTGCCGTTGCCGCAGTACAGCTCCAGCAGATCGTCAGGGCGATCGCCCAATGCTTCGTAAGCCCAGTTCAACATCTTCTGGTTCACGGTGCCGTTAGGCTGGGTGAACGCGCCTTCGGGCTGGCGATAGCTGAACGTGCGGCCGCCGACTTCGAGTTTTTCCACCACATAGTCTTGGCCGAGCACTTCGCGTTTGCCTTTGGAACGGCCGATGATGCTGACGCCGAGATCGGCCGACAGCTTCGTCGCCGCCGCATGCCAGTGTTCGTCCAGCGGACGGTGGTAGCACAGCGTGATCATCGCGTCGCCGGCCAGGGTGGTCAGGAACTCGACCTGGAACAACTTGTGGCTCAGCGCCGCGCTGGCCTGCCACGCCGCCTTGAGCTGCGGCATTAACTGATTGATGCGCAGGCTGGCAATCGGGAACGCTTCAATCAGGATCGGCGTGCGTTTGTCGTCCTGGGAGAACATCGCGTAATGCCGCTCGCCGGCCTCACGCCACAGGCGGAACTCGGCGCGCAGACGGAAGTTCTGCAGCGGCGAGTCGAACACGGTTGGCTCTGGCGCATCGAACGGGGCCAACAGGTCACGCAAACGCGTGACCTTGTCTTCTAGCTGTGCGGCGTAAGCCTGGGAATCGAAAGTCATGCGTTGAACCAACCCAACTTGATCACGAACAGAATCGACAGAATCACCAGCGCCGGGTTCAGCTCACGGGCACGACCGGACAGCAGTTTGATTGCGGTCCAGGCGATGAAGCCGAAGGCGATGCCGTTGGCGATCGAAGACGTGAACGGCATGGCCAGCGCGGTGACCACGACCGGTGCGGCGACGGTGATATCGTCCCATTCTATTTCTGCCAGGCCCGACATCATCAAGACGGCGACGAACAGCAGCGCCGGTGCGGTGGCGAAAGCCGGAACGCTGGCCGCCAGTGGCGAGAAGAACAACGCCAGCAGGAACAGAATCGCCACGACAACAGCTGTCAGACCGGTACGGCCGCCCGCACTCACGCCGGCAGCGGATTCGATGTAGCTGGTGGTGGTCGAGGTGCCCAGCAGCGAACCGGCCATGGCGGCGGTGCTGTCGGCAATCAGTGCGCGCCCCATTTTCGGCATGTGGCCATCTTTGCCCATCAGGCCGGCGCGCTTGGCGACGCCGATCAGGGTGCCGGAGTTGTCGAACAGGTCGACGAACAGGAAGGCGAAAATCACGCTGACCAGACCGATGTCCAGTGCCCCCATGATGTCCAGCTGCAGGAAGGTCGGGGCCAGCGAAGGTGGCATCGACGTCACGCCATTGAACGCGGTGAAGCCAAAGGCGATGGAAACGATGGTCACCGCGAGAATGCCGATCAACACCGCGCCGCGCACTTTCAGTGCCTCAAGGGCAACGATCAAGGCAAAACCGAGAGTGGCGAGGATCGGTGCAGGCTGTTTCAGGTCACCGAGGCCGACCATGGTCGCCGGGTTGCTGACCACGATGCCGGCGTTGTGCAGGGCGATCAGCGCCAGGAACAGGCCGATACCGGCGGCAATCGCCGAGCGCAGCGGCAGCGGGATGCTGTTGATGATCCATTCGCGGATGCGGAAGATCGACAGCAGGAAGAAGCACACGGCCGAGATGAACACCGCGCCCAGCGCCACTTGCCAGGTGTGGCCCATGTGCAGCACGACGGTATAGGTGAAGAAGGCGTTCAGGCCCATGCCCGGAGCGAGGGCGATCGGGTAGTTGGCGATCAGGCCCATGACCGTGGAGCCGATGGCGGCTGCCAGACAGGTGGCGACGAACACCGCACCTTTATCCATGCCAGTCTCGCCGAGAATGCTCGGGTTGACGAACAGAATGTAGGCCATGGCCAGGAACGTCGTGATGCCCGCAAGAATCTCGGTGCGCACGTTGGTGTTGTGTGCCTTGAGTTGAAACAGCCTTTCCAGCATGTCTGCTCCCCGTGGCGCGCATGGCGCCGTAAATGTATCGACCTCAACAGCAAAGCACAGACCGTCGCAAGCGCCTGGAAAATTGTGGTGGGCCGGAAAAAGCCGCGCATCATACCAGCAGCGTGAGGAATATGGCGGTTGTTGGTGTCGATCGTCGGCGAAGTTTTGTACCGGCACCAACTGCGCCATACTGCGCGCTGATTTTTTGGGAACATTGAACGCATGAGCACGCGCTGGGTAAAGGCTTTCGGATTGATTGCAGGGCTGATGACCGGGACATCGGCTGTATGGGCGGCATCGGCACCGCCCTTGAGTGAAGTGAAAGTCATCAAGGTGCAATCGCCGGCCTGTGGCCTGGAAGACATTGCCGATAATCAGCCGCAAACCCAGTGCAATCACAGTGGACCGAATATCACGGTCTACGTGCTGGAGGTCGGTTATGGCCAGAGCCAGCCGCACGCCACGCTGGACGGCTTCGAAGTGAATGGCACACGATCCCCGGTGTGCGCTTTCGATAACGGCAACTTGACTGAATGCACGCCCGGCAGCAAAACCGTGGGTTCTCTTTACACCTTCGATATGGCGGGCAAGCAGGAAGGCACCTTCAGCTTCAGTAACACCTCCATCAACGCCCCGCGCAACACGATGTCGACGCAGCTTTACATCAAGTAAGGGCTGTATCCGAACGGTCGGAGGCAAAGCTGACTACGCTTTAAAGATCATCCAGCGGATAGCGCCCATGACCTTTAGAGCCCTGATTACCCTCGCCGAGGGCATCGATGATCTGCAAAGCGTGACCCTGATCGACGTGCTGCGCCGAGCCGGCATCGAAGTGGTGGCCGCCAGCATCGAAGGCCGACGCATGCTGACCTGCGCGCGCGGCACCCGCTTGACCGCCGATGGCATGCTGGTCGATGTGCTGGCGCAGATCTTCGACCTGGTCGTGCTGCCCGGCGGCGCTGTCGGGTCGCAGCACCTCGCAGCACATCAACCTCTGCAACAACTGCTCAAGGATCAGGCCAGCGCCGGACGTCTGTTCGCCGCGATCGGCGAATCCCCGGCCATCGCCCTGCAAAGCTTCGGCGTGCTGCGCCAGCGGCGCATGACCTGCCTGCCCAGCGCCAGCCATCAACTCTCGGGCTGTACGTTTGTTGATCAACCGGTTGTGGTAGACGGCAACTGCGTCACCGCCCAAGGCTCTGGAGCAGCGCTGGCGTTTGCCTTGACGCTGGTCGAGCAACTCGGCGGCAAGGCGCTAAGGGCGAAAGTGGCCGGGGAGTTGTTGGTTTGAGGTGATCAGGCGTGGGCAAAGATAGGCTCAATCGCCGGTTGCTCTCGATGCTCCGCTTGCCACAGATCGTAATCGGTTTGAACACCTAGCCAAACGCGAGCTTTTCCAATGCCCGCCCGTTCCAGTCGCACGGCCAGATCAGGGCTTATGGGTGCATGCCCGTGCAGTACACGAGATAGATGAGGGCGGGCAAACCCTAGGTGCCGTGCCAGTTCGGTAACGCTGATGCCAAGTTCGGGCAAGACATCTGACAGCAGTGTTTCACCGGGGTGTGGCGGGTTGTGCATGGGCATGGGCCTGCCTCCTGTCAGTGGTAGTCCAGATAATCGACCAGTTCGATATCCGAACCGACAAAACGAAAGATAACCCGCCAGTTGCCTGAAACGCTGAGCGACCAGTACTCGGACCACTCACCCTTCAGTGGATGCAGGCGCCAACCCGGAAGATCCAGATCCCCGGGAAGCGTTGCGCGATCCATGAATTGCAGCATGCGCGCCAAGCGTTTCGCGTGATCGGCGCGAATTCCGCGAGTAGAACCGGTCTCATAGAAGCCGCGAAGGCCTTTGTGCTGAAAGGATTTGATCATGGGGGCGAGTGTAAGGCGATACATTACACTCGGTGCGGTATCTATGTACCGCACCTTTTCAATTAATTTGTGTTTGGCATAGCAACTTCATGGACGAACGCTAAACCTTCGCCTCTTCCACCAGCTCTGTCATCCGGTCGCGTTTGGCCAGGGTCGGAAACAACTTGATCCACGTCCCCGTCACTACCAGAGTGCCGATCCCGCCCATGACCACCGCCGGCACCGTGCCGAACCAGTGGGCGGTGAGGCCGGATTCGAATTCGCCCAACTGGTTCGAGGCGCCGATGAACAGGCCGTTCACCGCGCTGACCCGGCCGCGCATTTCGTCTGGGGTTTCCAGTTGCACGAAGGAAGCGCGGATCACCATGCTGATCATGTCCGCTGCGCCGAGCACGACCAGCACCGCCAGCGAGAACCAGAAGGAGGTCGACAGGCCGAAGGCGATGGTCGCGACGCCGAAGATGCCGACCGCGGTGAACATCACCCGGCCGACGTTGCGCTCCACGGCAAATCGCGCCAGGAACAGTGACATCGCCAACGCGCCGACCGCCGGAGCCGAACGTAGCAGGCCGAGGCCCCACGGCCCGGTCAGCAGAATGTCTTTGGCAAACACCGGCAGCAACGCAGTGGCGCCGCCGAGCAGTACCGCGAACAGATCCAGAGAGATCGCCCCGAGAATGTCCGGACGGCTGCGAATGAAGCGGATCCCCGCCAGCAGTGAGTCCAGCGTGGCTTTGCCTTTATTCAACGGGGTCTGCCGGGCAGGCAGGTTGAGCATCAACGAACAGGCAATCACATACAGAAGCACCGTCGGGCCGTAGACCCAGACGCTGCCGAACGCATAGAGCAAGCCACCGAGTGCCGGTGCGACGATGGTTGCTGACTGCTGCGCAGATTGCGCCGCCGCGACGGCCCGCGGGAACAACGATGCAGGCACGATGCTCGGCAGTAGCGCTTGAGTGGTCGGCATTTCAAACGAGCGCGCCGCACCCAGCAGGAAGGCGAGGATGAAGATCATTTCCCGGGTGATGTGATCGGTAGCACTGCCGATGGCCAGTGCCAACGCGATCAGCGCCTGTAACGACTGACAGATGGCCGCGACCTTACGCCGGTCGTAACGGTCGGCGACATGCCCGGTGTGCAGCATGAACAGCACGCGCGGGGCGAATTCAACAAGCCCCACCAGACCCAAATCGAGCACGTTGCCGGTCAACTGATACAGATTCCAGCCAATCGCCACGGTGAGCATCTGAAAACCGCTGGCGGTGAAAATACGCGCCAGCCAAAACGCTAGAAAGGGACGATGGTGACGTAACAGCAGGGGCTCTTGGCTGGGCATCTGGAGGCAGGTCTGGTTCGAGGGGGAACTGCGAGGTTATCACCAGTCTGTAACAGGAAGTTGCTATGACAAAAAATTAGTTAGCCAGACATCGATTATCCCTGCACCCCAACTCCTTGGGGCAAGGGAGCTCGCCGGTTCACCGCATGGGATGTACTTCAGAGCATTGCCCCGCAACCGTGAGGCAACTTGTCACGCGGCAAACGACCACGCCGTTCTCCGTCGGAAATAGGACTACTCTTTTAACGTTGCTTGATCCAGATCAAGGCCTCTAACGGAATTGATCCGGTGGCCCGTCGGCCAGACTCCCTGCGTTGCGATGGTTGTTAAAAAAGAACGAATCAGAATTCGCCACACTCCATATCCGTGGGGGCAGTAGGCGCAGGGGTCACAAGCCCCCAAGCCGGTATTACCTGACAGAGGAAGACTTATGTTCGGTTTAGAGGCACTCGATCTCGCCCGAATTCAGTTCGCGTTCACCATCTCGTTCCACATCCTGTTCCCGGCCATCACCATTGGTCTGGCGAGTTACCTGGCTGTGCTCGAAGGCTTGTGGCTCAAGACCCGCAACGACACCTACCGTGACCTTTATCATTTCTGGTCAAAGATCTTTGCCGTCAACTTCGGCATGGGTGTGGTCTCCGGTCTGGTGATGGCCTATCAGTTCGGTACCAACTGGAGCCGCTTCTCGGACTTCGCCGGTGCCGTTACCGGGCCTTTGCTGACCTATGAAGTGCTCACGGCGTTCTTCCTTGAGGCTGGTTTTCTCGGGGTGATGCTGTTTGGCTGGAACAAAGTCGGCCGCGGCCTGCACTTCTTCTCCACGGTAATGGTGGCGATCGGTACGTTGATTTCGACCTTCTGGATTCTTGCGTCCAACAGCTGGATGCAAACCCCGCAGGGCTTCGAAATCGTTAACGGTCAGGTCATTCCTACCGACTGGCTGGCGATCATTTTCAACCCGTCGTTCCCGTACCGCCTGATGCACATGGCGACTGCCGCGTTCGTGGCCACGGCGTTCTTCGTCGGCTCGTCAGCTGCCTGGCACTTGCTGCGCGGCAAGGACAACCCGGCTATCCGCACCATGCTGTCGATGGCGATGTGGATGGCGCTGATTGTCGCGCCGATTCAAGCCGTCATCGGTGACTTCCATGGCCTCAATACCCTTGAGCATCAACCGGCAAAAATCGCCGCGATCGAAGGCCACTGGGAAAACAAGGGCGATGAAGCGACGCCGCTGATCCTGTTCGGCTGGCCGGACATGAAAGAAGAGAAAACCAAATTCGCCGTGGAGATCCCGTACCTCGGCAGCCTGATCCTGACTCACTCGCTGGATAAGCAGGTACCGGCGCTCAAGGATTTTCCGCCTGAAGACCGGCCGAATTCGACCATCGTGTTCTGGTCGTTCCGAATCATGGTCGGCCTCGGTTTCCTGATGATCTTCACCGGTCTGTGGAGTCTGTGGCTACGTAAGCGCGACACGCTCTACACCTCGCGTCCGTTCCTGTATCTGGCGTTGTGGATGGGGCCTTCCGGGCTTATCGCAATCCTCGCCGGTTGGTTTACCACTGAAATCGGTCGCCAGCCATGGGTGGTCTACGGGCTGATGCGCACCGCGGATGCGTCCTCCAACCACAGCTTCATGCAGATGAGCATCACCCTGATCATGTTTGTGGTGGTGTATTTCGCGCTGTTCGGTGCGGGCCTCGGCTACATGATGCGGCTTGTGCGCAAAGGACCGAAAACCGACGAGGGCAAGGAAACCAACGACGGTGGTCCTGGCCAGAAACGCACACCGGCCCGGCCATTGTCCGCTGCTGAAGACGATGGCGCCGAGGCTGACCACAGCCCAACCCTGACCAAGGAGATTTGAATCATGGGTATTGATCTTCCGCTGATCTGGGCCGTGATCATCATCTTCGGCATCATGATGTACGTGGTCATGGACGGCTTCGACCTGGGGATCGGGATTCTCTTCCCGTTCATCCCGGGAAAGACTGACCGTGACGTAATGATGAACACCGTCGCCCCGGTCTGGGACGGTAACGAAACCTGGCTGGTGCTGGGTGGCGCGGCGTTGTTCGGCGCGTTTCCGCTGGCGTACTCGGTGGTGTTGTCGGCGTTGTACCTGCCGCTGATCTTCATGCTGATCGGCCTGATTTTCCGTGGCGTGGCGTTCGAGTTCCGCTTCAAGGCCAAGGACGACAAGCGTCACCTGTGGGACAAGGCGTTCATCGGCGGTTCGGTGGCCGCGACGTTCTTCCAGGGTGTGGCGCTCGGTGCGTTCATCGATGGCTTGCCCGTGGTCAACCGGCAGTTTGCCGGCGGCTCGCTGGATTGGCTGACGCCGTTCACGATGTTCTGCGGTGCTGCGCTGGTGGTGGCCTACGCCCTGCTAGGTTGCACCTGGCTGATCATGAAAACCGAAGGCAAGCTTCAGGAACAGATGCATAACCTGGCCCGGCCGCTGGCCTTCGTACTGCTGGCGGTGATCGGTATCGTCAGTATCTGGACGCCGCTGGCGCATCCGGACATCGCGACACGCTGGTTCAGCATGCCGAACCTGTTCTGGTTCATGCCGGTACCCATTCTGGTGCTGGTGACGATGTACGGTTTGATTCGCGCCGTGGCGCGCAATGCCAACTACATGCCGTTCCTGCTGACCCTGGTGCTGATCTTCCTCGGCTACAGCGGCTTGGGTATCAGCCTGTGGCCGAACATCGTGCCGCCGTCGATCTCGATCTGGGACGCCGCCGCACCGCCGCAAAGTCAGGGCTTCATGCTGGTCGGCACGTTATTCATCATCCCGTTCATCCTGGGTTACACCTTCTGGAGCTATTACGTGTTCCGCGGCAAGGTCACCCATGAAGACGGCTACCACTAAGCGAAACCCTGCTCGCGATGGCGTCGGTAGCGACGCCATCAATCTTGAAGAGGTTTAAAGAAAATGACCGGCAAACATTCCCTGCACGACATTGAAGAAGCCGAAAAAAAACCGCTGTGGCAGCGGCTCGGCTGGTTGGCCATGATTTGGGTCGGTAGCGTAGGAGCGCTGTTTATCGTCGCCAGCCTGATGCGCATGTTCATGAACGCCGCAGGCCTGACCACTCACTGAAGCACCCCGTCCCGGCGCCTTCGGGAACGGATTTGAAACCCTCCGCATGGAGGGTTTTTTTTCGCGGTTTACTTGCGCGCCTTGAGGATCACGAACTTTGGCGTAGCGGCCACTTGCTCGACACCACGGAACAGCCGCGCCAGTTTGCTGTGATAGCCAAGGTGACGGTTGCCGACGATGTACAACGCACCGCCCACCACCAACGCCTCGCGCGCCTGCTGAAACATGCGCCAGGCCAGAAAGTCGCCAACCACTTGTTGCTGATGGAAGGGCGGATTGCACAGCACGACATCCAGCGATTGCGGCTCTTGACCGGCAAGACCATCACCGGCCCGCACAATCACGTCGCGATCACCCAGCGCGGCACGCCAGTTTTCGGCGGCCGATTGCACGGCCATATACGATTCATCGACCAGCGTGTAATGCGCGTCTGGGTTTTGCAGCGCGCTGGCAATCGCCAGCACACCGTTACCGCAACCGAGGTCAGCGACCCGCGCCGTGCCGAGGTTCTTTGGCAAGTGCGGGAGAAAGGCGCGGGTACCGATGTCCAGGCCTTCGCGGCAGAACACATTGGCGTGGTTCAGCAGTTCAATGGCCGGATCGTCAAGGCGATAACGCGTCGGATAGGGCGACACTGCCGGTGCTTTCGCTTCAGGAGTGGCGATCAGCAAGCGTGCTTTTTTTACCGCCAGTGAGGCCTGTACCGGGCCGATGTAGCGCTCCAGTAGATCGCCGGCGGCGCGCGGCAAATGCTTGACCATCGCCGCTGCGATCACTTCTGCGCCGGGGGCCAATTGCCCTCGCAGGCGAATCAGCTGTTCTTCGAACAGCGCCAGGGTTTTCGGGACGCGGATCAACACCCGGTCGAACGGCCCGACTACCGGCTCACTGGCCGGGATACCGCGGATCGCATCGAATGCCTGGCCATTGCGCAGCAGGTTTTTTTCCAGCCCCTGAAAACCCAGAAACGAATCACCGCTGCTGACGACCCGGACCTTGCCCAGCAGACTGGCTACCAGTGCGCCGAAGCTGTCGTTGAGTACCAATACTCGGGTTTCGGCCGTCGGCTGCTGTGCGGCCAGGTGGTTGAGCAGGTATTCATCCGCCGCATCGAATGCTTGCAGCGGTTCGTTCTGCTGTTCGGGTTGGCGGATCAGATCGAGTTGAGCGAAGGGGGTATCGAGCAAAGGCATGGGGCGGGGACTCAGGTAATCGACGGGTGTCCGGCCGCCTTGACGCTGTGCGGCGGAACCGACCGAGTGCAATTCGACGCTTCAGTTCACGTCATCACTCAGGAAGGTCACAAATGTTACGTTTTTTTCCAGGCAAATACCCGTGTGTTTTCACCTGCACGCCGCTGTCGCCTTTCAGATGATGCCGATCTTGGCCGCCCTCATCACGGCAGAAATCTTGTTGCAGACATTCAGCTTCTGAAGAATTTTTTGTATGTAATAGCCCACTGTCCGTTCGCTGATACTGAGAATCCTCGCAATTTCGTAGGCCGTCTTGCCCAGCGCCGAGAGTTGCAGAACTTCCAGCTCACGTGCGGTAAGGCGCGGATACTCAGACTTGCCAGGTCTGCGAGGCAGGGAACGGGCGAACAGATCACTCAAATGATTGGTGACGTAAAACATGTAACCGAAATGCTCGTACAGCTCGAACGGGCTGATCGGACAATGCCTTCTGGACAGGCTGACAATGCTGCTGAAACCGTTTTCCTCGTGGTTGAAGGACTGTGACCAGCCGTGATGTATCCCGTATTGCTGCAATAGCTGCCACAGAGAAGGCGCATTCGCAAAAACCGCCTCACTCCAGACAAGCGGCAGCATTGATTGTTGGCAATGCGAGGTTATCGGGTCCGTCTCTACGTGCCCTTCCTGTTCATATTCGAGGTTCCAGCCTTTGGGGTAATTGTCGATTCGCAGGGGCTTGAACGGAGGTCCTCCATCGCACGGAGTGATAACGATACTGCAAAAGTTAAAACCGAGATTTTCGATAAAACGAAGCAGCACCGCAAAAGCACTATCTATATTTCTGGCAAACGTCAGTTGTTTTAGCTGCGACTCCTTCCATGTCTCCATTACCACTCTCCAATTCACCGGCTTTTCTCTGGGGGTGCAGTTGGATCCAAAACCGCACGCAAACGAGTGTAGGAGATTTCTTACGGTGCGGAGGGATTTTTTCGCTCTTTGTATAAACGGTTTTTGAGTAAAGCGTTATGAGGACTTGATATGAGATTCAACATGTAACTCGGCTTTTACATATCGTTACAGTTATTATCTGGTTGGTTAATTAGTTGATTTTGTATTAATGGGCTGGTCGCGAAATGCCATTACTTTTTGCTGGTATTACTGCCAGCGCGTTTGCGCGAAACTGGCGTCATCGTTCAATGGAATCTCGCCATGACCGCCAGTGCAGAGAAATTTACCCGCCAGACACTGCTTGATGTGCAGCCCCTGACCCCCAGCCTGTTCACCTTGCGCATCACCCGCGATGCAGGTTTTCGTTTCCGCGCCGGGCAATTCGCCCGGCTCGGCGTGACCAAGGCGGATGGCACCACCGTATGGCGTGCCTACTCAATGGTGTCGTCACCGTTCGACGAGTTTCTCGAGTTTTTTTCAATCGTGGTCCCGGACGGCGAGTTCACCAGTGGATTGAGCCGGCTTGAAACGGGCGATACCTTGTTGGTAGAGCGTCAGGCGTTCGGCTATCTGACACTTGATCGTTTCGTCGATGGTCGCGATCTGTGGTTGCTGTCGACCGGCACCGGTGTGGCACCGTTTCTATCGATCCTGCAGGATTTCGAAGTCTGGGAGAGGTTCGAGCGGATCATTCTGGTGTACAGCGTGCGCGAAGCGCAGGAACTGGCTTATCTGCCGCTGATAGCCGGGCTCGCACAGCGTGATTATCTGGCTGAGCACGCCGAAAAACTGCAATTCATTCCCATCGTCACCCGCGAGCAACATCCTGGCGCCTTGAACGCACGCATCACGGCGTTGATCGAGAATGGTGAACTGGAGCGTGCCGCTGGTGTTGAACTGACGGCAGAGCATTCGCGAGTCATGCTGTGCGGCAATCCGCAGATGATCGATGACACCCGCACCTTGCTGAAACAGCGGCATATGCGTCTGAGCCTCACGCGTAAGCCAGGCCAGGTGGCCGTTGAAAACTACTGGTAAAAAAAACGGCACCTCGCAGGTGCCGTTTTCTATTAGGCGGGATTATTCAGGGCGGTTGTTCTGGGCCTTGAGCAAGTCGCGGATCTCACCCAGCAGTTCCTCTTCTTTGGTTGGGACCGGCGGCAGAGACGGGGCCACGGCCTCTTCGCGCTTCAAACGGTTGATCGCTTTGACACCCATGAAGATCGCGAAAGCAACGATGATGAAATCAAGCACGCTCTGGATGAATTTGCCGTAAGCCAGCATCACAGCGGGGGCGTTACCCTCGGCGGCTTTTAACGTCACGGCGAGGTCACTGAAATCCACCCCACCGATCAAAAGGCCAATCGGCGGCATGATCACGTCACCGACAAACGACGAAACGATCTTGCCGAAGGCGGCGCCGATGATGATACCGACAGCCATGTCGACCACGTTGCCTTTGACCGCGAAGGCCTTGAACTCACTTATCACGCCCATAGGTTATTCCTTGTTACAGATGAGGTTGGTGTACGCAGTGTAAATCAGCAAAACGCGTCCTGCGCGAAACACCTTCTTACAATGCCCGTTTTTATCGACAGATTAATCGCCGATAAGTTTGCAAAGTGCCACTAATCGCGCGCGAAATACGCCGCAACTCGCTGATCGGGAAGCTAAAATTTTCAATCGCCAAGTTATGAACATTCTATTTATGTTCGCAGGCGTAGCCCTCTAGCCTTTGGTTGGCGCACCTGGATGCGCCCAAAAAACCAGAGGAACCTGATATGACGTCCGCACTTGGATTGGGGGCTTTTCCCCATCGCCGTACACTGGGTGTATTCACCGCCAGCCTGTTAACCTTCTCTGTACATGCCGCGCCTCTGACCCGTGATAACGGTGCAGCGGTCGGCGACAACCAGAACTCGCAAACCGCTGGAGCCAACGGCCCGGTGCTGCTGCAGGATGTGCAACTGATTCAGAAGCTGCAGCGCTTTGATCGTGAACGTATTCCCGAGCGTGTGGTGCATGCTCGAGGCACCGGCGCCCATGGCACTTTTACGGTGACCAACGACCTCAGTGACCTGAGCAAGGCCAAAGTCTTCGCTACCGGACAAACCACGCCGGTGTTCGTGCGTTTCTCCGCCGTGGTTCACGGTAACCACTCCCCGGAAACCCTGCGCGACCCACGGGGGTTTGCCACCAAGTTCTACACCGCCGATGGCAACTGGGACTTGGTCGGCAATAATTTTCCGACGTTCTTTATCCGTGATGCGATCAAGTTCCCGGACATGGTGCATGCGTTCAAACCCGACCCGCGTACCAACCTCGACGATGATTCGCGCCGATTCGACTTTTTCTCCCACGTACCGGAAGCCACGCGTACGCTGACCGAGTTGTATTCCAACTCAGGCACGCCTGCCAGTTATCGAGAGATGGATGGCAATGGGGTGCATGCCTATAAGTTGATCAATGCCAAGGGTGAAGTGCATTACGTAAAGTTTCACTGGAAGAGCTTGCAAGGCATCAACAATCTCACCCCTGAACAAGTCACAAAAGTTCAGGGTCAGGATTACAGTCATATGACCAATGATCTGGTGACTAATATAAACAAAGGCAACTTCCCTAAATGGGACTTGTACATTCAGGTTCTGAAACCACAAGACTTGTCCAAGTTTGATTTCGATCCACTGGACGCTACAAAGATCTGGCCGGGTATTGCGGAACGAAAAGTTGGGCAAATGGTGTTGAACCGCAATCCGGCAAATGTCTTCCAGGAAACTGAACAGGTTGCCATGGCACCCGCCAATGTTGTTCCGGGAATTGAACCTTCGGAGGATCGTCTGTTACAGGGGCGAGTGTTCTCTTACGCTGACACGCAAATGTATCGCCTGGGTGCCAATGCTCTGCAGTTGCCCATCAACGCGCCTAAGGTGGCGGTGAATAACGGCAATCAGGATGGCGCGATGAATTTCGGTGCCAGCCAGTCCGGTGTGAACTATCAGCCGAGCCGTTTGCAACCGCGTGAAGAAACCCCAGCCGCGCGTTACAGCCAATTGGCGCTGTCGGGCAGCACACAGCAGGCGAAGATCCAGCGTGAGCAGAACTTCAAGCAGGCCGGCGATCTGTATCGCTCGTTCAGCAAAAAGGAACGCCGCGATCTGATCGACAGCTTCGGCGGTTCGCTGGCCAGCACCGATGACGAGAGCAAGCACATCATCCTGTCCTTCCTTTATAGGGCCGATCCGGAATACGGCACCGGCGTGACCGAGGTGGCCAAGGGTGATCTGAGTCGGGTCAAGGCACTGGCGGCCAAACTGGCTGACTGATCCGACGCTTATCCCAAGCGGGGCCTGAATCAGGCCCCGTTTCGCCAAAGGAGGCTGCTGATGCGTATCTGTCTTTTATTGCTTTGCGGTTGTCTGTCGTTTACTGCGTGGGCGGCTTCGCCCGAACAGAGCCCTGACGCCATCAAGGCGCAACTTCAGGATTACTATTTCGACGCGGCCCGGCGCGGTGATGTGCCAATGCTCGATACCTTTATCGAGTCCGGTTATTCCCTCGACACCCGCGACGACAAGGGCTACACCGCGCTGATTCTGGCGGCGTATCACGGTCAGGCGCCAGCGGTTGAACGATTACTCGCCGCCGGGGCGGATGCCTGTGCTCAAGATCAGCGCGGCAATACGGCGCTGATGGGCGCGATTTTCAAGGGTGAGTTGCAGATTGCGCGACGCTTGATGGCTACTGATTGCAGTCCCGACCAGCGCAACGGTGCCGGGCAGACGGCGGCCATGTATGCCGGGTTGTTCAAGCGTCTGGAACTGCTCGATGCGCTGAAAGCCAAAGGCGCCGATCTGAATGCCGAAGATCCGCTGGGTAACAGCGCCGCACGTCTGGCCAGTGGCGAAATCCGTACCGCCGCGCCGCGCTGATCGGCGACGTGTGCGTTATCATCGCGGTTTTTGTCGGGGGTTCTGATGGCCAAGGCCAAGCGCATGTACGGCTGCACCGAGTGCGGCGCAATCTTTCCCAAGTGGGCGGGCCAGTGCGGTGAATGCGGCGCCTGGAACACCCTGACCGAGACCATGATCGAGAGCGGCGGGGCGACGGCGCCCACCGGTCGTACCGGCTGGGCCGGGCAACAGGCGCAGATCAAGACCCTGGCCGAAGTCAGCATCGAAGAGATTCCGCGGTTTTCCACAGCCTCCGGTGAACTGGACCGGGTGCTCGGCGGTGGTCTGGTCGACGGTTCGGTGGTGTTGATCGGCGGTGATCCGGGGATCGGTAAATCGACGATTCTGCTGCAGACCCTGTGCAACCTCGCCAAGAGCATGCCGGCGCTTTACGTTACCGGCGAAGAATCCCAGCAGCAGGTGGCCATGCGCGCCCGCCGTCTCGGCCTGCCGCAGGATCAACTACGGGTGATGACCGAAACCTGCATCGAAACCATCATCGCCACCGCCCGGCAGGAAAAGCCCAAGGTGATGGTGATCGACTCGATCCAGACGATCTTCACCGAACAACTGCAATCGGCGCCCGGCGGTGTCTCGCAAGTGCGCGAAAGTGCGGCGCTGCTGGTGCGATACGCCAAGCAGAGCGGCACGGCGATTTTCCTTGTCGGTCACGTCACCAAGGAAGGCGCATTGGCCGGGCCCCGTGTTCTGGAACACATGGTCGACACCGTGCTGTATTTCGAAGGCGAATCCGATGGGCGCTTGCGTCTTCTGCGCGCGGTGAAAAACCGTTTCGGCGCGGTCAACGAACTCGGTGTGTTCGGCATGACCGACAAGGGATTGAAAGAGGTCTCCAACCCTTCGGCGATTTTTCTCACCCGCGCTCAGGAAGAAGTCCCGGGCAGTGTGGTCATGGCGACGTGGGAAGGCACCCGGCCGATGCTGGTGGAAGTGCAGGCGCTGGTCGATGACAGTCATCTGGCCAACCCGCGCCGAGTGACGCTGGGGCTGGATCAAAACCGTCTGGCGATGTTGCTCGCGGTTTTGCATCGACACGGCGGCATTCCGACCCACGATCAGGACGTGTTCCTTAACGTAGTCGGCGGGGTGAAGGTGCTGGAAACCGCGTCCGATCTGGCGTTGATGGCGGCGGTGATGTCGAGCCTGCGCAACCGGCCGTTGCCGCATGATTTACTGGTGTTTGGCGAGGTGGGACTGTCCGGCGAAGTGCGCCCGGTGCCGAGCGGCCAGGAACGTTTGAAGGAAGCGGCCAAGCATGGCTTCAAGCGAGCCATTGTGCCCAAAGGCAACGCGCCGAAGGAATCGCCGCCGGGCTTGCAGATCATCGCGGTTACGCGCCTGGAACAGGCCCTCGACGCGCTCTTCGAATAAACGCGCATAGCCCTTGTGGGAGCGGGCTTGCTCGCGAATGCGGTGTTTCAGTCAATGAATGAGTCAACTGACACACCGCATTCGCGAGCAAGCCCGCTCCCACAGTTTGATTTGTGTGTTGGTGCTAGATTTCGATCAGGGCGCCCAGTTCGCGCTCCAGTTCGGCTTCGTCGGCTAGATTGAGTTCGATCAAGCGCCGCAAGCGCTGGATCGACTCCAGGCTGATATGCCGGCAAACAAAGCCCAACTGGCCGTTCTCTTCATGGGCCAGATGCACATCCATCTCGATGTCGACGTCATCGCTCAGATGGATGTCGACGAAAAAATCCTTTTCCCGATCTCCCAGCCACGGCTCCGGCCGTTCAATCAGCAGCCCCTTGAGCGACAGATCAATCAATTTGACCGGCCAGATGTACTCGCCCTGACTCAGCTCGGTTCTGGCATCGAACGCAATACGTTTGAAGCGACGACGATTGGCTGACGGTTCACTCATGGGGTAATCCTCCAGAAGGTTCGCTGACTATAGACCCCGAAAGCGGGGGGCAGCCAATCGGTAAAGCGTCTAGACCAATGTCGGGGTATGGCCTTTGGCGCCGTAAGCGCTAAACTCGGGGTGGCTGTCTTTCTTGTCCACCCTGGCTGGAATAATAAAATGAAAAATAATAATAGCCTGCTACGCCACTTACCCTGGCTAGTGCTGGCAATCGTAGGAGCGTGCGCCCTGGGCGTAGTGGCATTGCGCCGAGGCGAGGCGATCAACGCCTTGTGGATTGTGGTCGCAGCGGTGGCCATTTATCTGGTTGCATACCGTTACTACAGCCTGTTCATCGCAAACCATGTGATGCAACTCGATCCGCGTCGGGCCACCCCCGCGGTGCTCAACAATGATGGTCTGGACTATGTGCCGACCAACAAACACATTCTCTTCGGTCACCACTTCGCGGCCATTGCTGGCGCGGGGCCTCTGGTCGGTCCGGTTCTGGCGGCGCAGATGGGCTACTTGCCCGGCACGCTGTGGCTGATTGCCGGTGTGGTGCTGGCGGGGGCGGTGCAGGACTTCATGGTTCTGTTCATGTCGACCCGCCGCAATGGCCGTTCCCTGGGCGACATGGTGCGTGAAGAAATGGGCCGCGTGCCCGGCACCATTGCGCTGTTTGGCTGCTTCCTGATCATGATCATCATCCTCGCGGTGCTGGCGCTGATCGTGGTCAAAGCCCTGGCCGAGAGCCCATGGGGCATCTTCACGGTGATGGCGACCATCCCGATCGCGATGTTCATGGGCATCTACATGCGCTACATCCGCCCGGGCCGCATTGGCGAGATCTCGGTGGTCGGCGTGTTGCTGCTGTTGGGTTCGATCTGGCTGGGTGGGCAGATTGCCGCCGACCCGGTGTGGGCCAAGGCGTTCACGTTCACCGGTGTGCAGATTACCTGGATGCTGGTCGGCTACGGTTTCGTCGCTGCTTCGCTACCGGTCTGGCTGATTCTGGCGCCCCGTGACTATCTGTCGACGTTCCTCAAGATCGGTACCATCGTCGCTTTGGCGATCGGCATCCTGGTGACCATGCCCGAGCTGAAAATGCCCGCGCTGACCCAGTTCGTCGACGGCACCGGCCCGGTGTGGAAGGGCGGTCTGTTCCCGTTCCTGTTCATCACCATTGCGTGCGGTGCGGTCTCCGGTTTCCACGCGCTGATTTCTTCGGGCACCACGCCCAAGCTGCTGGATAACGAAACCAACGCCCGTTACATCGGTTACGGCGGCATGTTGATGGAATCGTTCGTCGCCATCATGGCGATGGTTGCCGCTTCGGTGATCGAGCCTGGCGTGTACTTCGCCATGAACAGCCCGGCCGCCGTCGTCGGCAGTGACGTGGTGTCGGTTGCGCAAGTGGTCACCAGTTGGGGTTTTGCGATCACACCTGAGGCGCTGCAAGCCGTGGCGCATGACATCGGCGAAACCACCATCCTCGCCCGTGCCGGCGGTGCGCCGACCCTGGCGGTCGGTATCGCTCAGATCCTGCACAGTGTCCTGCCGGGTGAAAACACCATGGCGTTCTGGTACCACTTCGCGATCCTGTTCGAAGCGCTGTTCATCCTCACCGCTGTAGACGCCGGCACCCGTGCCGGGCGTTTCATGCTGCAGGATCTGCTCGGCTCCTTCGTGCCGGCGCTGAAACGTACCGAATCGTGGACTGCCAACCTGATCGCCACCGCCGGTTGCGTGGCGATGTGGGGCTGGTTGCTCTATCAAGGCGTGATCGATCCACTGGGCGGCATCAACACCCTGTGGCCACTGTTCGGTATCTCCAACCAGATGCTGGCCGGTATCGCGCTGATGCTCGGCACTGTAGTTCTGATCAAAATGAAGCGTCAGCGCTACATTTGGGTCACCCTGCTGCCGGCCACCTGGCTGCTGATTTGCACTACGACGGCGGGCTTCATCAAGCTGTTCGACGCCAACCCGGCAATCGGCTTCCTGTCGCTGGCCAAGAAGTACAGCGATGCGCTGGCCAACGGTCAGGTGCTCGCGCCAGCAAAAAGCGTCGAGCAGATGCAGCACGTGATCTTCAACGCTTACACCAACGCAACGCTCACTGTGCTGTTCCTGTTCGTGGTCTTCAGCATCCTGTTCTATGCGCTCAAGGTCGGCATCGCCGCGTGGGGCAAAAAAGAGCGTACGGATAAAGAATCGCCATTCCAGGCTCTGCCGGATGCGTAACCAGAGGATTGCACCATGTTCAATGACCTGAGTCGCCTCGGTAAATACCTCGGTCAGGCCGCGCGCCTGATGGTCGGCATGCCCGACTACGACACCTACGTCGAGCATATGCAAACCAAGCACCCGGACAAACCGGTGATGAGCTACGAGATGTTCTTTCGCGAACGTCAGGAAGCCCGTTACGGTGGCAAGGGTGGGCCCAAGTGCTGTTGATCAGAGCCTGAGGTCCAGGCTATCCCCTGTGGGAGCGAGCCTGCTCGCGAATACGGAGTATCAGTTGATGAATCCATTGGCTGACACACCGCTTTCGCGAGCAGGCTCGCTCCCACATTTGTTTTGTGTTGTTCATTCATTTTGTGAAGGAGAAAGCATTTGTCCTCTCCCATTCCGGTCACGGTACTCAGCGGTTTCCTCGGCGCCGGCAAGACCACCTTGTTGCGTCATCTGTTGAAAGCCGAGCACGGCCTGAAAATCGCCGTGATCGAAAACGAATTCAGCGACGCCGGCATCGACACTCAATTGCTCGGCGATGAGCCGGTGCAAGTCATGACCCTGGCCAACGGCTGTGTCTGCTGCACCATCCACACCGATCTGACCAAAGCGCTTTATCTGTTGCTCGAACGCCTGGACAGCGGCGAAATCGCTTTCGACCGACTGGTGATCGAATGCACCGGTCTGGCTGACCCGGCACCCGTGGCGCAGACCTTTTTCATCGATGAAGAACTGCGCGAGCGTTACCTGCTCGACGGCATCATCACCTTGGTCGATGCCGCTCACGCCGAGCACCACCTGACTCAGACCATTGCCCAGGCGCAGATCGGTTTCGCCGACCGTTTGCTGGTCAGCAAAACTGATTTGGTCGACGAGGCCGCGTTCACCGCGCTAAGTGAGCGTCTGACGCGGATCAACCGACGCGCGCCGATCCGTGTGGTCGAGCACGGCAACATTGATCTGGCCGAACTGCTCGACGTGCGCGGTTTCAATCTCAACGCCGATCTCGGCGGCGGGTTGAGCCTGCGTCCGGTCAGCAAGGCGCCGTCGATCGACCGCATCTCCAGTCTGGTGCTGCGCACCGATCAGGCGCTGGATATCGATCAGCTCAGCGAGTTCATGAATGAACTGCTGGAAGAGCACGGCAAACAATTGCTGCGCTACAAAGGCGTGCTGAACATTGCCGGGGAGGATCGGCGGCTGGTGTTTCAGGGCGTGCTGAAACTCTACGGTTTCGACTGGGACACCGAATGGGCCGAGGGCGAGACGCGGGAGAGTGTGATTGTGTTTATTGCCGATGATTTGCCGGAAGAGAAGATTCGCGCGGGGTTTGCCAAGGTGGCGCAGCAGCAGAACTGAACGTGTGATGGCTGGACGGGCCTCTTCGCGAGCAGGCTCGCTCCCACAGTGAATTGCATTCTTCCTGACAGAATGCGGTCTATTGTGGGAGCGGGCTTGCTCGCGAAGGCGATCTAACCGACAGCACAATGCTCAAGGTCTTAACCGAGTAGGGTCTGCTCAAGATGATCCAGATGCCGGTTCATCAGCATCCCGGCTTTGGAAGCATCCCCACACTCCACCGCCTCAACCAACGCCAGATGCTCCTGCCACGCGCAACAACTGCGCGTCGATCCGTCACAGCGCGCAATCGCCAATGACGTCAGTGGCACCAGACTGCCAAGAAAATGCGCCAACGGTGCATTCCCCGCCATTTGCGCCAACTGCAGATGAAACTCCCCCGACAGTCGAATGGCCGCACCGCGCCGATCCTGCTCCACCGCCTGACGCTCGCGCTCGATCAAGGCGCGCAGGCGTTTCACACCATCAGCCTGTGGTCGCTGACAAGCCAGGCGCACCAGTGTGTTTTCGGTCAGTCGCCGTGCATGCAAGGTCTGCCGCGTCTGCTCCGCATCCGGCGCCGCAATCCGTGGCCGATGATTGGCGCGCAGCACGACGATGTGCTCATGGGACAGCTGCGTCAGCACTCGCCGAACATCCGCGCGGCTGACAGCAAACATCTGCTTGAGGCTGTCCTCGGTAAAGCGGCTGGCCGGGTCGATGCGCTGCTCCAGAATCGCATCGAGCAGCCGTGGATACAGATCATCCTCTGGCTCGCGCTGGCGGGAGAAGGGCAGGGGCGCTGCGCTCGCCCGAGCGTGCGATGGCGTGGCAAGACTGTTCATGACCGGTCTCCTGTGTGAAGGGGTTCAGTTGCTCAAGTTGTCATCCGGAATGTTCAGCTCGATCCCCATTCGCTGACCTTCGCGCAAAATGTGCCGGCGCATTTCGGCGCTGGCCTGGGCGCTGTTCTTGCTGCGGATCGCACGGACCACGGCTTCGTTTTCCTCCAGCCGTTCGGCCAGATGCTCAGGGGAATTGCGCAGCACGTCGGCGCTTTGCTTGAGGGCATTGCTGGTCTGTTGCACCACGCTTTGGAAAATCGGGTTCGAGGTCAGGGTGAACAGCTCTTCGTGGAAGGCGATGTAGGCGCTGACCCCGGCTTCGCTGTCGCCAGCCTCAAGGGCTTCGCGCATGTCCATCAAGGTCAGGCGCAATTGTCCGACTTCCTTGCTGCTGATCGACTGGGCAACCAGGCCGACGATGAACGGCTCAAGGGTGTAGCGCAGTTGCAGCACGTCTTCGAGGCTGGCGCCGGCCACTGCGCTGTCGTGGCTTTGGCTATCGCTGAGCTGTGCGTCGAGCACCACTACGCCTTTGCCAGGCATCGAGCGCACGAGGCCGAGGGTTTCCAAAACGATCACCGCTTCGCGCAGGCTCGGGCGACTGATGCCCAGTTGTTCGGCCAGTTCGCGCTGACCCGGCAGCATGTCGCCGGAGCGCCACTGACCACGGGCCAAAGCGGCCCGGAGTTTTTCTACGACTGAGTTGACGACGGTAGATGTGGTTATCAAAGGTCTTGCTCCATTTGCCTGTGGGAGAGCGCCGCAAACTCAAGATCAAAAGATCGCAGCCTGCGGCAGCTCCGACAGGGTTAAATCAGAACTCCTGCTGGTGCGCCGGAGTTGCTGGTTTACGCGGTTGAAAGGTGTAGCCCTGCTGACCGCTGAGTACTTTGTTGGCTCTTTGTACGTCGATGTCCTTTTCCCAACGGGCGATCGCCACGGTGGCGACGCAGTTGCCGATCAGGTTGGTCAGCGCGCGGCCGATGCCCATGAACCAGTCCACCGCCAGCACCAACACCAGGCCGACCACCGGAATGGCCGGGATCGCCGTCAGCGTTGCCGCCAGAATCACCAATGCCGAACCGGGAATGCCGTGGGCGCCTTTGGAGGTGATCAGCGACACCAGCAGGATCGTCAGCAAATCAGTCATGGCCAAAGGCGTGCCGGTGGCGTTGGCGATGAAGACGATGGCGAGGGTCAGGTAGATCGAGAAACCGTCGAGGTTGAACGAATAGCCGGTCGGAATCACCAGCCCGACCGTCGAGCTGCCAATTCCCAGATGTTCAAGTTTGCGCATGATCTGTGGCAGCACGGCGTCAGAGGACGCGGTGCCCATCACGATCAGCAGTTCTTCACGCAGGTATTTGAGCAGCGGCCACATGCGCAGGCCGGAGGCACGCATCACCACACCGAGGATCACGCTGACGAAGGCGATGCAGGTCAGGTAGAACAGGCCAACCAGACTGCCCAGATGTTGCAGGGAGTCGAGGCCATATTTGCTGGTGGTGAAGGCGATCGCACCGAACACGCCGATTGGCGCCAGGCGCACGATCATGCCCATGATCCGGAAGATCACATGGCTCAGTTCGTTGATCAGTCGCGAGATCCCGGAGGCGGCTTCACCGACCAGATTCAACGCGCTGCCGAACAGCACCGAGAACAGCAGCACTTGCAGAATGTTGTTGTCGGCAAATGCGCCGATCACCGACGTCGGGATCAGATCCATCAGGAACTGCGTGGTGGTGTGCATGTGCTGGCTGCGTTCGGCGAGGTCGCCCATGTCGGCGGCGGACAGTTGCTCCAGATGGATATTCGCGCCACTACCGATGCCGGTACTGAAGGCGAATACCAGGCCGATCACCAGGGCGATAGTGGTCAGCACTTCAAAGTAGATAACGGATTTGAGGCCGATACGCCCGACCTTCTTCAGGTCGCCCGCGCCACTGATTCCACTGACCACCACGCAGAACACGATCAGGCCGATGAGCATCTTGATCAGTTTGATGAAGCCGTCGCCAAGCGGTTTGAGCTGGGCCGAGTATTCAGGAAGGGTCAGCCCGCAGACGATGCCGAGCACCAGTCCGAGAACCACTTGGAGGAAGATTGAACGCGAGCACCATCTGAGCATGGGAGGAATCCTGGTCGGTGTCCTGACTGCCGTGCGCGTGGCGCATCAGATTCAGGACTTAATTATTGTGGTCTTACCGGTATGTCCAGTGCGGGTGCAGTCTAGGCGCTGTTTTTTACGGATCGCAAGTGAAAAATAACGAATTGGCATGACCGGTCTGACCAGTTGAGCGGTAAGTCCCATTCTTGAGCGGTTCAGGCGTTTGAAAAAATGCGGGCGAAAAAAAACCGGCCAATCACTTGGCCGGTTTTTCATGCTGCGGGTTTAACGTCGCGATTAAGCGCCGTATACCGGCAGTTTCTTGCAGATGGCTTTGACTTTCTCACGAACGGCGTCGATCACCGCTTCGTTGTTCAGGTCAGCCAGGATGTCGCAGATCCAGCCGGCCAGCTCTTTGCACTCGGCTTGTTTGAAGCCGCGAGTGGTCACAGCCGGAGTACCGAAGCGCAGGCCGGAAGTGACGAACGGCGAGCGCGGATCGTTTGGTACGGAGTTTTTGTTGACGGTGATGAACGCTTTGCCCAGAGCAGCGTCGGCGTCTTTACCGGAGATGTCCTGCTTGATCAGCGACAGCAGGAACAGGTGGTTCTTGGTACCGCCGGACACCACGTCGAAACCGCGCTCGATGAACACTTCGGCCATGGCCTGGGCGTTCAGCACCACTTGTTCCTGGTAAGCCTTGAATTCAGGCTGCAGCGCTTCCTTGAAGCAGATCGCTTTAGCGGCGATCACGTGCTCCAGCGGGCCACCCTGGGCGCCCGGGAATACCGCGGAGTTCAGTTTCTTCTCGATGTCGGCGTTGGCGCGCGCCAGGATCAGGCCGCCACGTGGACCGCGCAGGGTCTTGTGCGTGGTGGTGGTCACGACGTCAGCGAAAGGTACCGGGTTCGGGTAGACGCCAGCGGCGACCAGACCGGCCACGTGAGCCATGTCGACGAACAGGTAAGCGCCGACTTTGTCAGCGATGGCGCGGAAGCGTGGGAAGTCCAGAATCTGCGAGTAGGCAGAGAAACCGGCCACGATCATTTTCGGCTTGTGTTCTACAGCCAGGCGCTCGACTTCGTCGTAGTCGATCAGGCCGTTGGCGTCGATGCCGTACTGCACGGCGTTGTACAGCTTGCCGGAGGAGGAAACGCTGGCGCCGTGGGTCAGGTGACCGCCGTGAGCCAGGCTCATGCCCAGGATGGTGTCGCCACCTTGCAGCAGGGCCAGGTAAACAGCGGCGTTGGCTTGCGAACCGGCGTGCGGTTGAACGTTGGCGTAATCGGCGCCGAACAGCTCTTTGGCGCGGTCGATGGCCAGTTGCTCAACGATGTCGACGTACTCGCAACCACCGTAGTAACGCTTGCCTGGGTAGCCTTCAGCGTATTTGTTGGTCAGGACCGAGCCTTGAGCTTCCATCACCGCTGGGCTGGTGTAGTTTTCCGAAGCGATCAGCTCAATGTGTTCTTCCTGGCGCTGAGCTTCTTGCTCCATGGCGGCAAAAAGATCGGCGTCGTACTTGGCAATAGTCAAATCACGGCTGAACATGGCGGTCCTCAAGGATCGGGGGCAGAAAAGGGGGGCATTCTAACCCAATGGGTTTTGGATGGCATATGAAACGACATCATGTCGCAGACAAGTGGCACTCATGCTGCAATTGCGCCGGGCGCTGGCATCCGCAGGCAGTGGCTCGCAGCCCCCATGCAACTGCAGGAGCGGCGAGCCAGTGCGCAGGAACCCGGCAAAAACCCAGCTGTACATCATTGGCATTTTTTCAACTGCGCAGACAGTAGACGGCAGTCAGCCGGTTGTCGATTGCTGAACAAGGGTTGCTTGATGCATGTCAGTGAACTGGCTTTCGCCGTGATGCGAGGAGTGGTCTGGGTAGCCGTTTAATCAAACTTCGTCGGGGTGGCTGACATAAGGCGCGTTTCGTTCAAGTATGTTCAATGTGAAGTAAGCAAACTCCTGGTGTGCTTCCGAACGGAAATAAAGTCTTTCAGGTTTCGCAGGCCTGGAAAGTGACGGGCTGTTGGAGGTGCCTTCAAGGGTAATTAAACCTTGGGGTTTAGCGGTTATATGAAGGTTGATTCGATCATTTTGCATGTCATCGAGTGTCTTGCCGTCAAGATCGAAACTGATTTGACCTGCTTGATCTTTCGGGCTTACAGCCAGCTCGCCGTGGCTGTTCAAGTTGACCAGCTCGCCCAGGTGGGATTCGTCGCGAACGTACAAGACGTAGGCGTTGTGCTCCCAGCGGAAGTAGAACCTGGTCGCAGTCCCTGCGGGTTTCGCAACCAACAGATTATAAAATCCGCGTTCGCGGCTGTGGCCTCTTTCGATAGAAACCGGGCGCCCGTCGCAACTCAGTGTGCCGATAAAAGATTTTTGGCGGTCCGTGCTCATTACAGTGTCCTTGTCTGGTTTTAATTAACTGCGACGTGTTGTGCAGTGAACAAAACTTAACATGGGAGCGTGCGGGTAAGTTGAAGTTATATGTTTCGCTTTGTTGAGCAGGGTAAGTAAAAGTGCTGGTTAATGTTTGCGCTGAATGGGCGTGACGTCAGGGTTTGTTTTAATCAAACATGAACAGTGCATCATTACTGAACTGCGCCTCAAACCGATTCGCCGGCATCGGTCGCCCGAACAGATACCCCTGCACTTCATCGCAACCATGCTCGCGCAGGAAGTCCAGTTGTTCATGGGTTTCCACGCCCTCTGCGATTACCGCCAGATTGAGGCTGTGGGCCATGGCGATAATTGCTCGGGCGATCTGCGCGTCCTGCTCGCCGGATGGCAAACCGTCAACAAACGTGCGGTCGATCTTCAGCACGTCGATCGGGAACTGCTTGAGGTAGTTCAGCGACGAATAACCGGTGCCGAAGTCGTCGACCGCGATGCTCAGCCCGAGGTTTTTCAACCCGGCGAGTATCTGCATCGCCTCGCTGACTTCGCGCATCAGGATACTTTCGGTCAGTTCCAGTTCCAGGCACGCCGGCGGCAGGCCGGTTTCGCGCAGGATCGTGGCGATTCGCGTGCCGAGCTGGCCATCGGAGAACTGCCGCGCCGAGATATTCACCGACACCTTCGGCACGCGCACGCGGTTCTGGTGCCAGGTCTTGAGTTGGCGGCAAGCCTCGCTGATCACCCAGTCGCCGACGTCCACCACCAGTCCAAGCTCTTCCAGTACCGGAATGAAATCCCCCGGCGGCACCAGCCCGCGACGTGGATGGCGCCAGCGCAGCAATGCTTCGGCGCCGGTCAGGCGTTTGCCGTCGCCGCTGAACTGCGGCTGGTAATACAGGACGAATTCGTTCTGCTCCAGGGCATGGCGCAAATCGCTTTCCAGCTCCAGACGCTCCAGCGCACTGGCGTTCATGTCGGCCTGATAGAACTGGAAGTTGTTCTTGCCGCGCTCCTTGGCGTGGTACATCGCGGTGTCGGCGTTCTTCATCAACTGGCTGAGTTCGTTGCCATCCTGCGGGCTCAGCGCGATACCAATACTGGCGGTAACGAAGAACTCGCGACCCTCGAGCACGAACGGTCGCACCAGACTGCCGAGGATTTGCTCGGCGACATGGATAGCCCGGTTCAGCGCCATTTCGCGGCTGGAGCGATGTTGCAGCAGCAAGGTGAATTCGTCGCCACCCATGCGCGCCACAGTGTCGTCATCGTCGACGCAGGCCAGCAGGCGCGTAGCCATGTCTTTGAGCATGCGGTCGCCGGCGGCGTGGCCCAGGGAATCATTGATCGGCTTGAAGCGGTCGAGGTCGAGGAACATCAGCACCACCCACGACTTTTGTCGTTCGGCCGATTGCAGCGCGGTGTGCAGACGATCCTGAAACAGCGTGCGGTTGGGCAGGTGGGTCAGGGCGTCGTAGTAGGCGAGGCGGTGAATGCGCTGTTCGCTGGCTTTGCGCTCGCTGATGTCGCTGAAGAAGCACACATAACTGGCCAGATCGCCTTCATCGTCAAGCACCGCAGTGATGCCGACCCACGCCGGATAATGCTCGCCATTTCGGCGTTTGAGCCAGACTTCGCCTTCCCACGTGCTGTGCTGATGCAGTTGCTTGAGCACGTATCGCAGGTGTGCATCCTGTTGTTCGTCGACGGTGAGCATGTTCGGCAACTGGTCGAGCACTTCCGCCACCGCGTAACCGCTGACCCGACTGAACGCTTCGTTGGCCTGAACGATGTAGCCGGCCGGGTCGGTGATCAGGATCGCCGAGGTCGAGTGTTCGAATACGGTGGCGGCCATGCGCAGGTCTTTCTCGGCGCGGCGCTGCTGGCTGATGTCGCGACCGACACCCAGTACACCTTCGAACGCACCGTGCTCATCCCATACCAGCACCAGACGCAGTTCGATCGGAATTTTACGGCCATCGGCGCGCAGGCAGTCGAACAGGAACATCTGCGTCTGCACCTGGCTGCGCAACAGCGCCAGTTGCTCGGGTTTGTCGAGCGCCTTGCTGACCCGAACCATCAAGCCGTAGATGCCGCTCAGTTGCTGCGGGTTGGCGATGGTCGATTGCCAGCCGTTCTGGAAAATCCACTCGGCGTCGTAGCCCAGCACTGCCTGCACCGACGGGCTGACATAGTTCAGCGAGAGTTTGCTGTCGGTGGAGAAAATCACGTCGCTGATGCTTTCGGCGAGCATCCGGTAGCGCTGTTCGCTGTCGCGCAGCGATTCGCTGGCTTCGATCTGTTCGGTGATGTCCTTGGCCACGCCGATGATCCGCGTGACCTGATCGTGTTTGTCCCGGGCCAGTGCCTGTTCGCGAATATCGAAGCGCCGCCACTCGCCGTCGCGATGACGGAAGCGTAACTGGCATTGCAGTAGTTGGCTGTAACCGGCGTGGCGCTGCTGCTGCCGCGAACGATGGTAGTAATCGGCGTCTTCCGGGTGAAGGAGGATTTCCCAGAAATACTCACCCATCTGATGCAGCTCGGAGCGGTTGTAGCCGAGCGTCTGGCCGAGGTGGTGGTTGCTGAAAATCATCCGCTGGCTGATCACATCCTGCACGTAGAGGTGATCCGGCACGGTGCGCACCACGTCAGACCAGAAGCCTTCACGTTCCAACAGCGACAGCTCGACCAGCTTGCGGCTGGTGATGTCGTTGATGCTGAGGATCACCGCTTTATAGTCGTGCTGCTCGGTCGGCAGGCGCAGCACCATCCACAGGTGTTGATCGCGACCGTTGATGTCCGGCAGTTTGATTTCCAGTTCCAGCTGTTTTTGCTGCTGGAGCACGGCGTCGAGCACTTGATTGCCAATCGCGCAGTGACGTTGCGGATGGCCGTCGATCAACAGTTGCCAGGCCTGTTCGCAGGAATTGACGTTGAGCAGTTGCAGCGCGACCTGGTTGACCTCGGTGACGCGCAACTCTTGCAACAACTGCAGGCGCTGTTGCGGTGGATCGAGCCAGGCCTTGAGCTGATCGCTGGTCTGGATCTGCGCCTTGTCGAAAAACTGCTTGAGCCCGGACAGATCCAGCACGCAGAGGGCCACACCGGTGCCTTCGAAAATGTCCTGATAACGTCGGCGACCTTCATGCAACTGGCGCTGACGGCGGCGCATGTTCAGCAGCGCGATCACCGGCAGCATGGAAAAGGCCAGGCCCAGCAGGCATTTGCCGATGAACGCGGGCAGCAATTCTTCGAGCACGCGCTGGCGGTCGAACAGACCGCGCAATTGCCAGTCACTACTGCTCAGCGGCACGGTGAGCACGGTGTTGGCCAGATCGTCCGGGCTCAGCACACCGGGCTTGGCTGATGACAGCGATTCTTCGCGGCTGATGATCTGATGATTGATACGGTTTTCCACCAGCCACAGCGGACGCAGGCCGGTTTCACTCTGTTTGGTCAGCGAGTCGAAGAACGTCGGCGTCAGGCGCAAAGCCCAATAGCCGCGGGTGCTGCCACTGGCCTGATGCAGTAACAGGTGCACGGTCGAGCCGTCGTCGGCGTTGCTGAAGTAGTGCGCCTGGGCGTGACTGCGGCGTACCAGTTCGGTGAGGTAGCTGGCGTCGGAGCTGTCGGTGCTGCTGTCGCTGAGGATTCTGCCGGAAGGACTGAGCAACGCCAGGCTGCGCAGATCCGGCAGCGATTTCTGGAGTTTGCGCAGCAGTTGCTGCTGTTCGTCGGCTGTTTGCGGTTGTTCGACGATCGGTAGCAAGTTGAGCGCGATTTGCGCGTTCAGCGCCATGTTCAGGCTGACCTGCGAGGCGAGGTCGGCGGTGTAATCGATGGTGTACTGGCGCTGGTTTTTCTGGGTTTCGCGCAGCTGATCGAGCAGTTGCCAGAACAGCAAAGCCAGCAGCAAAAGCACGAGTGTCGCCAGCGCACCCTTTAATGTCCCGCGCAGGGGCGAGCCGGGCGCCGGTTGGGTGCTGCTCACAGAGGCTGGCGGAGTGACATTGGACAAGCTGTAATCCTGCGATCTGGCTGGACTGGCGCGACGTGCACTATAAGCCGGACGCCCGAAGGGCGGCTAGCATGCCTTGAGTTGTGGCGAAGTGCCAGCCCCTCGCGGCTGGACTGCCTTCCGTCATTAAGGTAGCTTTGCCGGTTACGCGGGAGCGTTCCAGCTCCTAGAATCAGACTTTTTTCAGCGCGCACGCATTGATCGCCATCAAGTGGTCTAGTGAACGACGCGCATCGGTCTGGCCGGGCATCGCCTGCGCTGCAATCATTCATCTGTCACTGACCCAAGGTTCTCCATGGCTCAATACGTCTTCACCATGCATCGGCTGGGCAAAGTTGTTCCGCCGAAGCGGGAAATCCTGAAAAACATTTCGCTGTCGTTCTTCCCTGGCGCCAAGATCGGCGTACTAGGCCTCAACGGTTCGGGTAAGTCCACGCTGCTGAAAATCATGGCCGGCGTCGACACCGAGTTCGAAGGCGAAGCCCGTCCGATGCCGGACCTGAACATCGGTTATCTGCCGCAAGAGCCGCAACTTGATCCGACCAAGACCGTGCGTGAAGTGGTCGAGGAAGCGGTCAGCGTGATCAAGGATGCGCAAGCACGTCTGGACGAGGTCTACGCGGCCTACGCCGACCCGGATGCCGACTTCGACAAGCTGGCTGCCGAACAGGCCAAGCTCGAAGCGATCTTGCAGGCCAGCGACGGTCACAACCTTGAACGCCAACTGGAAGTCGCCGCCGATGCGCTGCGTCTGCCAGCGTGGGATGCCAAGGTCGAACACCTGTCTGGTGGTGAAAAACGTCGTGTAGCCCTGTGCCGTCTGCTGCTGTCCGCGCCGGACATGCTGCTGCTCGACGAACCGACCAACCACTTGGACGCCGATTCCGTTGCGTGGCTGGAGCACTTCCTGCACGACTTCCCGGGCACCGTGGTTGCGATTACGCACGACCGTTACTTCCTGGACAACGTCGCTGGCTGGATTCTGGAACTCGACCGCGGCGCAGGCATTCCGTACGAAGGCAACTACTCGGGTTGGCTTGAAGCCAAGTCCGATCGTCTGGCGGCCGAATCCAAGCAGCAGTCGGCCCACGAAAAAGCCATGAAAGAAGAACTGGAGTGGGTGCGCAAAGGCGCCAAGGCCCGCCAGTCGAAATCCAAGGCGCGTCTGCAACGCTTCGAAGAAATGCAATCGCAGGAATTCCAGAAGCGTTCGGAAACCAACGAGATCTACATCCCGGCCGGTCCGCGCCTGGGTGACAAGGTCATCGAATTCAAGAACGTCACCAAGGGCTACGGCGATCGCGTGCTGATCGACAACCTGTCGTTCTCGATGCCTAAAGGCGCCATTGTTGGCGTGATCGGTGGTAACGGTGCCGGTAAGTCGACCCTGTTCCGCATGCTGATGGGTAAGGAAACCCCGGATTCAGGCAGCATCGAAGTCGGCGAAACCGTGCAACTGGCCTGCGTCGATCAGAGCCGCGAAGACCTCGACGGCAGCAAGACGGTGTTCCAGCAGATTTCCGACGGCTCCGACCAGATCCGCATCGGCAACTACGAGATCCCGTCGCGTACCTACGTCGGTCGCTTCAACTTCAAGGGCGGCGATCAGCAGAAGTTCGTCAAGGACCTGTCCGGTGGTGAGCGCGGCCGTCTGCACCTGGCGCTGACCCTGAAGGAGGGCGGCAACGTCCTGCTGCTCGACGAACCGTCCAACGACCTCGACGTTGAAACCCTGCGTTCGCTCGAAGAAGCCCTGCTGGACTTCCCGGGCGCCGCCATTGTGATCTCTCACGATCGGTGGTTCCTTGACCGCGTCGCGACGCACATCCTGGCGTACGAAGACGATTCGCAAGCGATCTTCTTCGAAGGTAACTACACCGAGTACGAAGCCGACCGCAAAAAGCGTCTCGGCGAAGCAGCGGCCCAGCCACACCGGGTACGTCACAAGAAATTGGCCTGATATCGGGTTGGTTGCATGAAAAGCGGAGCCTTCGGTTCTTTGCATCGATAAAAATGTACTAAAACACATTGAAAGCCCTCGCAAAGAGGGCTTTTTTTCGCCTGTTTTTTGCGCTACCTGACATCCTTAGATATACCTTAAGTATCAATTGAAGGAAAACGGGGTGTGTGATGCCAGTTGTCGATGGTTATGCCAAGGTTATCGTCGATGAATCAGGGTTTCGCAGCGAGATGCCCATTTTATTATCGGAGCAGGGGGGTTGTATTGCCTCTCCTAGATTATTTGCTGAGTAAGCAAATAGATCGCTCTCCTGATTGGCTGCGTCGAGTTGTGAGTTCGGCAAAGCTTCTAATTACTTATATGGAGGTAAACCAGAGTAGTTTCTCAGAGCCTGAGATGTTATTTCAGTCGTTCGCAACACGCTTATTTACCGGTACCGTAGATGACAATGGTTTCGATCCTTCAGGTCTATATTGGATGCCCGCTAGTACCTTGATGGCAAACCGGCATATTAATATTTTGAAGGGGTTGACCGATTTTTTGGCTGATCATAGCCATGTTACTCACATGAACCCCTTGGTCACTGAAAGTAGTCATGATCAGCGATTAAGCTATGCTTCCTGGTATCGGCGAAATCAATTCGATTTTTTAGGGCATATAAAAAATAAGACGATAAACGAAACGGCGGGAAAGGCTCGTAGTATCAGGGGGCGGCGCGCGTTAAATAGGGGGGGCGACGAAGCGGTTGCTTTTCCAGAATCCCTTTTTGAGCAATTTTATTTGAAGGGCTTTGGTAGCGCTTCAGATCGGAGGTGTTCGGTTCGGGATCAGTTAATTTCCATCATGATGCACGGTGCAGGCCTTCGAGAAAGCCAAGCTATTCACTTGTGGGTTCAGGATGTAGAAATTGATCCGCATGACCCCTTGAAAGCATTAATACGTATATACCATCCCGAAGAAGGTAAGGCCCTAGGTGGTTGGAAGAGTGTCTCGGGGAAAACTAATAGATCAGCCTATTTGCGCGAGGTATATGCTCTGCCGCCTCGAAATCAATTGAGGGGAACTCGTCGGGTCGGTTGGAAAACACGGTATGTTGATCATCGAGATGGCTACATTCAGTTGTACTGGTTTCCTGATGACTTTGGTCGGTTGTTCTTGACGCTATGGAATGAGCATCTTTACTACATTGCTAGTGTCGAGCGACAACATCCTTATGCTTTTATTTCATACGAAAAGCGAAGCCTGGGTAAGCCTTATACTTTGAATGCGTTCAACGAGAACTACGCTGCGGCGTTGGCTCGCATCGGATTAAATCCAGCTAAGGTCGAAGGACTTTCGCCTCATGGACATCGACATGCATATGGGCGCCGACTTGTACGTGCGAATGTTGACTCAATAGTCATCAAGAAGGCATTACATCATTCATCCATGGAATCCCAAGGTGTCTATACCACTCCAAGCATTATGGATGTAAATGAAGCGCTAACTAAAGCGACAGATTTACTGAAGAACACCCCTACGAAGAAAAGTACAGATGCTCAGATTGCAAATGGTTTTCAAGAATTTGGTTTGATGGGGGGGCTGATCTGGATTCTTCTACATTTAGCGCGAAGAGTAACGCAAGGAGGCGTTAGCGATGCCAATAAAAAAAGGGACAAAATATAATGGGCGAACTAAAGATATTACATTTAGCTGGTTAACCGCCGAGCGAGGTGTGAAATGGGAAACTTGGCGCAAGCTCATGGCGGAGTGGCTGGCATCGGAACATCAGAATACTCATTTGAGGATAACGGTACTCAACTGGTTTGTAATGCATTATTTGCCGATCGTGTCAGAGGGGTGGAATCCAAAAAGTATATTTATTGCTCATGAAAATAATGCACTTCCCGGGCTGACTGAAATGCTAGAAGAAACCGTGCATCCGTTGAAGATTCCCGAAAGACAAAATGCAATTGTAAGTTTTATTGGTTGGGTGATTGAGAAGAGTTTTAGTGAGATTGACAGTTTCGGTCGTTTACAGTCACTTGTTATCAATCCTTTCAGTAGGGCAAGTAAATCTGGAATTAGGCTTTCTGAAACTGTACATAACCCATTGCCATATACCTATATCAAGGATCTACGTGCATTAATATGCCCCGATCCATCTGGTAATTTCAATGATTGGCATTGGGCGCATGAGCAGTATGGTCCGCAGCGATCAAACGGTACATCCTCCGCAGCACGTAAAGGAGGTGATTGGTTCGAAGTGGATCCGCGAGTTATCAACTACTCTGATCCATACTGCGTTTGGCGTACCCGCACCATCATTAAAAAAGTTAAAGGAAGAGGGCAAAGGGAAGTTGTGGTTTATGAGCTATGGTCTCCTGTCAGAGCTATGGTCATATTTATCAAGTTGCATCTACCACTTAGGACATACCAAGTGCGTTTTCTCGATTCTGGTGAGGCAGATACTTGGAGATATTCCCGAGATGGATGGAATCTGAATAGAGTGCATAAATTCATTCGAGGTAGTGAGGTAAACCCCTGGCGCAAGGGTAATGCTGTTCACTTAAGCATTTGAATCCTCGCCGGGCTTCTTCGAAAATCCGATGTCAGATCTCTGGCATCGGATTTTTTATGTCTGTTCAACAGGACTTGCTCGACCTCGGCGACCTTTTCAACTTCTGTGACTTGAGCACATTCACTCAAAATATTCCCATCGAGTGGGTCGCGTCTGCGCTGGATCTGTCCAGCCAAGCCACTATCCGACGGCGTCGCTTGCCTGCCGACCAAGTGCTCTGGCTGGTGCTCGGCATGGCATTGTTTCGCGACGAGCCCGTTCATGAGGTCGCCCGACGTTTGAACATCTGCGCCCAAGGTCTGGCTTCTGACCATCTGTTGGCCCGTAGCGGTGTGACCGAGGCCCGCAAGCGGCTGGGGGCCGACCCGGTTGAGTGGTTGTTTCGCAAAACGGGTACTCAATGGGGCGCGCAGCGCTATCCCGATGATGCCTGGCAGGATCTGCAAGTATTTGCGGTGGATGGTGCGCTTTTACGTACGCCCGACACGCCTGAATTGCGAGACCATTTCGGTTCTGGAAACACCTCGACCGACCGCCAGACTCCCTTTCCCATGCTGCGCCTGGTGGCGCTGATGAATGTGCGTTCACACCTGATCCTGGATGCACAGCTTAGCCCTTACCGACGCAGCGAAATGCGTCTGGCCGATGAGTTTTTGCAGCAGATCCCCGACCACTCCGTGACGTTGTTCGATAAAGGGTTCTGGAGCGCCGATCTCATGCTCAGCCTGAGCGGCGACGGCAGTCACCGTCATTGGCTGATTCCGGCAAAAAAGGGATTGGTTTGCGAGGAGGTAGCCCGTTACAACGAGCATGATCGTTTGGTGCGTATGAACGTGTCGCCGCAAGCCAGAAAGCGAAATCCGACTCTTCCTACACACTGGGAGGCGCGTGAAGTCAGTTATGAAATTCAAGGCAAAGTAAAAACAGTCATGACGTCGTTGCCGGCCAGGATCTACAGCACCAAGTCTGTTGCCAAGCTTTATCAGGAGCGCTGGGAAATCGAATTGGGCTTCAGGGATATCAAAAGCTCAATGCAGCAAAACGCAATGACCTTGCGCAGCAAAAAGGTCGATCTGATCTACCAGGAAGTGTGGGGGTTGTTGCTGGCTTACAACGTGATTCGTCGGGAGGCAAGTCAGGCAGCAGTCGCGTTTGGTCGAGCGCCGTCGGACATCCGTTTCAAGCCGGCTTGCCAGTACATCGCCGTGCAGTTGATCGTGATGGCAGCGGCCAATCCTGTTTCAGCGACGGGTAGACGGTTGGCGGAACTTAGAAAAGGCGTTGGCGGGCTGTTTCTGGATCACCGCCCAAGGCCTTCGAGGCCAAGGACGGTGAAGATTTCAAAAACCCGGTTTCCGGTGGACCGTAAGGCTGCTCCGCTTAAGTGAACAGCATTATGGCGCAAGGGGGTGTTTTGTCGTCTTAGAAGCCCCGATAGCCGAGAAATTATGACTGGGCTATATATTAGTACTAATAAAACAGCGGATCAGAATAAAGATGAGCGTGAACATGGGTACACAATTCCTTGGCAGCATGGAGAAGTACTCTACTGGCTAGAAAAGCTCCGTGATTGGCAGGAGGCATATAACCCCATTATCCAACCAACACCTTGCGTGGATTTGGATGTTAGGCATTTTGGGCACTCTAAGTCCGCGCGCCAAAAACGCGAGATCGGCGATATCTGCTTTTTATTTCGAGATCCTGCCGCAAAAGAAAACGATCGACAAAAGCCCATTGCTCCAATGCAAATCTCGCGTCTTTGGTATCGTTTGTTGAATGCATTAGAAGAGCGCATTTATGCACTGGGCCAAACACTCAGCGACGGATCCAAGCTTCGCTTTGTCCGTGAATATCCAGAAGACCATGTTGGTAATAAGCTGGCTACGGATTTCCCATTGCATAGTCTGCGTGTATCGCTGCTGACATGCTACGCGATGGATGGTCAGGTGCCGATGCCTGTACTATCAAAATTGCTCGCTGGTCATTCTCGACTAATAATGACGCTTTACTATACCAAACCGACTCCTTCCATGATGTCTCGTGCAATGGAGGTAGCAACCGCCAAGGTTGATCAAGCTCAGGGTGATGCACTTAGTGTGTTTTTGCGTGATGCCGACCTACGTCAAATCACCGCAAAGACCGCATGGAAGGATGATTCATCACTTCGAGCAGCTCTTACAAAACGCAACCCCGTCGGATGGGAACGTCGTCACATAGGTCTTTGTCTGGTCGGTGGAAATACATCCAATTTCGACGAAGTGAGTACGGTTGGTGGCTGTTGGAACGGGGGGCCACAGATTGTGGACTTGCCCCTACAAAACCGGACACCAACTCCCCGTTAAATTGATGCAGCTGCCAAGCGCCTGAATTCCCTCGGTGAACGGTAGTTCAAGGCGCTGTGCGGATGCTGCTCGTTGTAATGTTCGAAGGCAATTGCCAGGTTACGCAACGCCGTTTCTCGATCCGGCTTGGGCATGTGCGCCACGTAGTCACGCTTGATCGTCTTCACGAAGCTCTCGGCCATGCCATTACTCTGCGGGCTACGCACTGGTGTGGTCACCGGCTGCAAGCCGATCTGCCGAGCAAACAGGCGCGTCTGTTCGGCGGTGTAGGCCGAACCGTTATCGCTGAGCCACTGCACCGGCGTTGCAGGCAGTTGATCACCGAAGCGCTTCTCCACACTTTCCAGCATCAAGTCGCGGATATCATCGCCGCTGTACCCGGTCGGGCTCGCGATCCAGCCGATGGCTTCGCGATCACAGCAGTCCAGGGCGAAGGTCACGCTCAGTTTAGCGCCGTCCTCACAACGGAACTCAAAGCCGTCCGAGCACCAACGCGTATCGCTGGTTTGCACCGCAATACGGCTTTCGTGCCGACGCGGCACGCCGGGTTGTTTGATCCGGCGCTCAAGCAGCAGGTTGTGATCACGCATCACCCGGTAAACTCGCTTCACGTTGATCGCAGGTAGCAGCTGGGTTTCACGGGCGCGACGCAGCAATCCCCAGACTCGATGGTAGCCATAGCTGGGCAGCTTGCTGACCTGTTGCTGGATTTCGGCCACCAACTCAGCGTCGTTCACAGGCCTGCTTCGCCGTGTATTGGGCGATACCGATTGCTTGATTCGAACCGTTAATTGCGAGCGCGCCACACCGAGACATTCGCTGACCAGCTTCACTGGTCGTCCCCCGGCAACAAGGGTGAGTGCGCAATCCATTTTCGCGACCGGGCGATCTCCACGGCTTCTTTTAGGATTTCCGCTTCCATCGTTTTCTTGCCCAGCATCCGTTGCAGTTCACGGATCTGCTTGAGCGCATCGCTCAGCTCGGAGGCCGGCACCACGGCTTCGCCAGCACTGACCGCCGACAGGCTGCCGTCTTGATACAGCTTGCGCCACAGGAATAACTGGTTGGCATTGATGCCGTTGCGCCGAGCGACCACCGAAACGCTTTGCCCAGGCTCAAGGCTCTCTCGAACCATGGCCAGCTTTTGCTCTGGGCTCCAGCGGCGCCGCCGCTCCTGGCCCAAAAGCTCCCCACTCTTATCGTTGCTGTTAGTCATAAACATAACCGTTTGCCTATCCCTTATCGTAAGGGGGAAACGGTGTCCTGTCTTTCATGGGGCTCGTTCAGCCTCGACCAATTGCTCCTTTTGCACTGCAGCCCGCCGACGTCATTACGCTTCAAGACTGGTTGCGCATGAGTACGCTGGAGCAAAGCCTCAGCCAGCGGGCGCGGATGCTCCTTTTGCTCGCTGAAGGGGTGACGCCCCTGGCCATCTGTGCTCGGTTACAGATCACTTCACCGACGGTGTTCAAGTGGCGAAAACGCTACCTTGAGTCGGGCATCGAGGGCCTGAGCGACCTGCCGCGTAGCGGTCAGCCCCTGAAGCTGGGTGCTGAGAAAGTCAAAGAAATCCTGACCCTGACAACTCAGCGGGTTCCCAAGGAAGCAACGCATTGGAGCGTTCAATTGATGGCCAAGTACGCGCGTGTTAGCACCTGGCAAGTTCGACAAATCTGGGTTGCGTCCGATCTCAAACCGCACCGACTGAAGACATTCAAGATCAGCAATGATTCGAACTTCGCCGAAAAGGTCATTGATGTGGTCGGGCTCTATCTGAGCCCTCCGGACAACGCCATGGTGCTCTCGGTTGACGAGAAAACCCAGATCCAGGCGCTGGATCGTACTCAGCCAATGTTGCAACTTCGGCCCGGGCAGATTGAGCGGCGAACCCATGATTACAAGCGCCATGGCACGGCAAGTCTGTACGCCGCGTTCGACATCATGACTGGTGAAGTAATGGGCCGGATCACCCAGCGGCACCGGGCCAAGGAGTTCCTGGATTTTCTCCGACAGATTGATAGCAACATGCCTGCTGAGCTGGATCTCCATGTGATTTTGGACAACAGTTCGACCCACAAAACCGCTGCGATCAAGGCCTAGCTGGAAAAACATCCGCGCTTCAAGCTGCACTTCACACCGACCAGCGCGTCTTGGCTCAATGCAGTGGAAGGCTGGTTTTCGCAGTTGGAGAGACGGGCGCTGTATCGAGGTGTCTTCACCAGCATTACTGACCTGAAAGCCGCGATCCGCCAATTCATCACGGCTCACAACGAGCACTCGGCCAAGCCGTTCAAATGGAACAAGACGGCAGAGGCCATCATCAGCTCGGTACATATGGCAAAGCTGAGCGTGATGAAAAATAAGCTAATGAATTAAGCGCTCGGGACACTAGAGTTCTTGTTCGATCATCTCGGGTATCTTGCTGCGTAGTGTGTAACTGCTGTTGAGCAACGTCCGCTTCATTTCCCGAAACCCTAACTGTAGCGACCAGCGATCGAACCGGACAAGCCTGCAATCGACACGATTTCCGGCAAGCATTAGCTGCAACTGACAGAATTCAGATCGGCAGCCCGGCGGCTAGCATATTTTCGCGCAGAGTCCGCACAGGCTCGAGGGAGTGGCTAAACAGCGCCTTGATTTCTGTTCGACTCGATCCTCGAAGCGAGAGCCCTGATACATGGATCAGACGTTTTTCCATTGGCGGTAAGTAGCTGCCTGCCCTCGATATATTCCATCACGGTCGACTAAATTCCAGACGGTCACGTTCTTGATCCAGAACCGTCTTCCCGATTTGGCAATGCGTAAGCCACGATAACCGCTTGCAAAACCTTGGGTTCGTACCGCTTCGAGCAATTGTTGACGCTCTTGCCGGTTAGGGTGCTCAGCGGAAAGCCGTGAACGTAAAGCTGTCATTTCAGCCCAGCTGTATTCAAAGCAGTGCTGTGCGGCTTTGTTCGCGTAAATGAACTGCGGATCCTCATCCGTGTTGTGAGCGACTACACAAAAAGGTGCGTCTTCGTATAGCCAGCGAGCAGCCTCCGTGTTCTGCGTTGTCTGGCCCAATAGAGGCAGACCGGTCAGTCGGAGGTGGCTATCCGCCAAGAGATCGAAAAAAATGGAATCTGTGGCTAGAGAACTTGGCATAGAACTGTACTCGTGAACGTCACCGATATGCGGCGATCGCCAGAATATTGCTGTAGTAGATCGGTCGATGGTTCTTTATGGCCAGCCTCTACAAGTTGCGATTAGTTAGGCTCGGACTTGACCGTTAACGCAACGGTCGGGGTACCAGCATAGAACACAATCAGCTCAACCGGCTCATCACCACTCTGGCCGCGATGAGGTGCGTCGACTATTTCAGGCAATACGTCTCCCGGGCCAATCACCATCGTCTTCCCGTCGCTCTTCCGGATGACCGTCAGGTGACCGGAAAGAACATAAGCGACATTGATTACCGGGTGGGTGTGCCACGGTAGCGCACTATGTGCCGGGATCTTATAGCGCAGTACCGATACTTCCGGCTGGCCATCTGGATACGTGCGATATTGAACCCCGTCCCACGAGTGCGTTGTTTTCAGCAGCTGCGTCACCTCAACTTGAGGCTCGGTCGCTACGGCCGTCGGGACATGCATGGCGCCAGCAAGCAAGAGGAGCTCAGCCATCAGGACAGTTGCAAAGCGCGTTCGGACAGGTGGATGGCAGAACATAAAAAAGTTCCTTCGTTGAACAATAAGGGATACGGCTTGCGGCGATCGCCCGCCTTTGGGTAATGCGGCTCGATCAATGCCACCAAACCGCTCCACGGCACCACCTGTTCCATCTCGGCCAGGAAACGCTCGCGACGGGTTTGCTTGCGCTTACCGGCGTATTCGAAATCGGAAAAGCTCATCTGACTCATGGGATGGCGGGCTTGTAGAGGGCAGTTGGACGGAGGGCTATTGCAGCACAGGTCAGATGGCCTGTGCTGACTTGATCGGAGAATCCCTAGTGTCCTGCATGGTTAATTCATTTACCTATTTAAATGGCTTCGTTCAATGAATCCTGGACTTTTAGATTAAAGAACTACCCTATCAGGACACTAGATATCATCAGTACAGGGTGATAAAAGCCGATAAAATCAAATGTTACATCTATCAGACAGGAATAAAACGCTGCCTTACTGTAGAGGAGCGTACATCGTTGACTTGGCTATCCGGGATGCGTCGGGAATGATGTTCTCCTGAAAAAGTGACCCCCGCCGCGTGATAGCCAGTCACACTTGGACGTTCAAAGCCAGTTCGTTTCAGCTCATTGCTCAAGGACTGGGCAAAGGGTTCAGCCATCACTTTCTTTTTGCCAAGCAGTCCCAAGAACCCAGTCCGCTGAACATCAGGTTGGGCAGCCCGCTCAAGATCCTTGGGGTGGAAGGAGGTAGGCGATCTAGTATCTGCGCTATAACAGGCAGTTACCCGAAAATCATTGAAATCCTTGTTTAGCCCCCCCTCTTTCAGGTGCTGTGCAACCTCCGCTGCACTCACCATCCCATTATTACACGCCGAATCAGCTGCCAGAATGTTCATGCCAGGACCACCATGACCAAGGATATACAATTTGTGCTGTTGCGGATGCAGCCCAGCCAGTGCCTCCCCCCCGTCATTACTTCTGATGTCTATACGCTTCAATATGTCAGCCTGATTACCAAGCTTAAGAGCGGCAGACATCGCCTTGTCGAAGGCCGCCGGCCCTATTTTTTCACGAAGCACTTCTTGGGTGAAGCCAGTCTTCTGCATTTCTGATTCAATTAGGTTAGGGAACTGGCTCACCTCAGTAAAACGCTGGATCATGGCTTGCCGATACTGCTCTAAAGTTGTCTTATCATGATCATTTTTGACTATCAGTGGTAAGAGCTCTTTTCCCTGAGCTGCCTTGGAAATATTCTGCCCCAAGGCCATAGTCACTATGTCCTTCGACGCAAAGGGGGCGTACATCACTCCAATTCTGGATTGGGAGGATGGCCCGTTTAAAAAACTGGTCGTTGCTCCAGTAATCTGACCAGCACTGGCCTGGTGGGAAACCGAGGCTGGGGACAGGGCTGTAATCCCCTGGCCCGAATTGACTCCCAAAATGTTTGGCATGGATTTACTCTCCTAAACGAAGCGAATGACAAATAGCGGCCAGTTGATTTGCGAAACCAACAAATACAATCTGTAGCCAATCTTCCTTTTGTAGTTGATCCAAATCGACCATGGCCTTCAGTTCGTAACCTTGCTCGCCCATACCAAGGGTAAGCTGGCCTCCTTCGACCCCCTCTACTGGAGTGGTGATAAAAGAAAGTACTGCCGCTGCCTCGTCCAATAATCGGGACTCAGTAAGTCCTGGCAATAGACTCCAGAGCCACAAACGATTATTTATCAAGGATAGCATTACGTCGGGCATATCGTGGATCTGTATGGCAATAGTGCTATGGGCATCCAAGTTGCGGACGGTTTCGGATGGCAACCCCATCTTTGTCAACATCTCGATAACCAGCTCATCCAGGCCATGCGGTAGATCTTTGGTAAATCTCGATTGATCCATCTAACTCAGCCTATTCTAAAAATACTTCACTATTCAGCCGTGAACGCAAATTTCAATATATCAACATTAGTCGCAATTTTTTATTTTGAATGGCTCTAGTGTCCCGAGCGCTTAATTCATTAGCTTATTTTTCATCACGCTCAGCTTTGCCATATGTACCGAGCTGATGATGGCCTCTGCCGTCTTGTTCCATTTGAACGGCTTGGCCGAGTGCTCGTTGTGAGCCGTGATGAATTGGCGGATCGCGGCTTTCAGGTCAGTAATGCTGGTGAAGACACCTCGATACAGCGCCCGTCTCTCCAACTGCGAAAACCAGCCTTCCACTGCATTGAGCCAAGACGCGCTGGTCGGTGTGAAGTGCAGCTTGAAGCGCGGATGTTTTTCCAGCTAGGCCTTGATCGCAGCGGTTTTGTGGGTCGAACTGTTGTCCAAAATCACATGGAGATCCAGCTCAGCAGGCATGTTGCTATCAATCTGTCGGAGAAAATCCAGGAACTCCTTGGCCCGGTGCCGCTGGGTGATCCGGCCCATTACTTCACCAGTCATGATGTCGAACGCGGCGTACAGACTTGCCGTGCCATGGCGCTTGTAATCATGGGTTCGCCGCTCAATCTGCCCGGGCCGAAGTTGCAACATTGGCTGAGTACGATCCAGCGCCTGGATCTGGGTTTTCTCGTCAACCGAGAGCACCATGGCGTTGTCCGGAGGGCTCAGATAGAGCCCGACCACATCAATGACCTTTTCGGCGAAGTTCGAATCATTGCTGATCTTGAATGTCTTCAGTCGGTGCGGTTTGAGATCGGACGCAACCCAGATTTGTCGAACTTGCCAGGTGCTAACACGCGCGTACTTGGCCATCAATTGAACGCTCCAATGCGTTGCTTCCTTGGGAACCCGCTGAGTTGTCAGGGTCAGGATTTCTTTGACTTTCTCAGCACCCAGCTTCAGGGGCTGACCGCTACGCGGCAGGTCGCTCAGGCCCTCGATGCCCGACTCAAGGTAGCGTTTTCGCCACTTGAACACCGTCGGTGAAGTGATCTGTAACCGAGCACAGATGGCCAGGGGCGTCACCCCTTCAGCGAGCAAAAGGAGCATCCGCGCCCGCTGGCTGAGGCTTTGCTCCAGCGTACTCATGCGCAACCAGTCTTGAAGCGTAATGACGTCGGCGGGCTGCAGTGCAAAAGGAGCAATTGGTCGAGGCATGCGTGGAACCATCTCGGGACGAGGGGGCGCACAGTATATCTTTACATGTTAGAAAACAAACTAACCGCTCACGACACTAGGGTCTTTCTCACGCCTACGGCTTGTTCCTGCCCTCTAGGCGTGCTTATGAATTTACACCTGCCATTTCCAGGTGGAGGAGTAGATCCAAATCCCCATCTCCTCCCAATATTCGCGAACCCACATGTCTGTACCGTTGGTTTGTTTCAAGTCTGATGCCAGCCTTTTATAAACGTCTTCGGTAATGCAGCTTGGTTTGTTAGCCAGATTTGTAAGTTTTGCGGCATAATTTGCTGCGCGGCCCACCCAAACTAAGTCGTTATCACCTCGCGCGCCAATTCGTGCTGCTTTCAATTGACTGGTGTCGATTCCTACAACATGCTTTAAGACAAAATCTGTGGTCCATCCTTTTGAAATGGCGGGTTGAATAATCTTTTGCACAGCGAAGTTTTTTTTAAAGCGCAGCGCGCTGCGGAGGTGTTTTTATATTCACCGGTGAAAATCCCCATAACGCGATCCCCATCGTACGCGGTGATTATCCCACCTTCGTTTTTAATGATGTCGGAAGCACATTTGAGGAAGGTTTTATAAATTTCGGTGCTGAACTCCCATTTTTTCATATTCACCATATCTGTAGAACCGTCCAGATCAGCATATAATACGGTCGCTGAATTCAGATCTTTTGCGTGATTTGAGTTTAGGCGAAGGTCTGCTGGGTTAGGAACTCCGGTCGTCTCTTGAACTTCCCAAACAGCTGTGAAGGTTTTGTCTACCCATTTTTTCAGATCCTCAGCTAATGCCATATTCCATTCCTAATTGGTTAGCGTGGTCAAGAGATAGGATTTCTGCACTGGCCACAGTTAGTAACTTTAGCAGTGAACGTTCGTGAGCAACCGAATGCCACTAACAGATCATTATGGTCGCAACCCTGACCTCCTTGTGGGCTAGGGCAGGATCAATATCAATGAAGCGAGCTATGGAGGTCTTATTAATTAGATATGTATACATCGTGATATTGAAAAGATAACAAAATCCGATGGTCTAGGTCGAAGGGGAACTGCTTCAGAATCAAAGGCCATATTCCATTTCGGAGATGAAATCTTCAAATTTTGGATCGTGCTCAATAGATTCATAAATGTGGTTGAGCACGAACAAAGCTGCAACCATTAGTTCAGTGTCCCTTCGGTTGTCATGCCGTTTATCACCGTGGAACAGATTGTTCCTGGCGATTTTTATGCAATCAAGCAACTCTGGCATTGTAGTCGGCGTAGTGGGTTTTCCGGACCATTGAACGCCTTCACCTGCATCGGCCACCAATCGATCCGGTGGCGCGTCGAAATAAATTGCCACCTCGGATGTCGCTCGCAAGCGGGGAAAAATATCCACTGGCAGATGGTTCGCGAATTTGGTCCATGCCGCATCAGTGCTTTCACCACGCCGAAAACCTCCTTTTTTCATCGCGTATTCAAAGCGAGAGAAAACCGCGAACAGATCATAGGCTGCCTGTGAAACACGTCTGCGAAAGTAATCTTGCAATTGGATCATGATAGTAAGCCCTAGGTAGGGTGGGCCAAGAATAATGGCAGACGCGAGCCGTTCTTCCCAACAAAGTCAACAGCTCAATGTAATGAATTGCCTTGGGTATTCTAAATACTTTCCAAGCTTGCAGCTTATCGTTTTTCAAACGCTACCGGAAACTGATCGTCCCAGTTTTGGATAGAAGCGGAGTGCCTGCTTTGGCCCAGTGCCGCCGGTGGCGACAGGCAGTGGTCGCCACCCTCTCTACTGGTCAAGGTGATTTCCAATCGTCATTCCATTGATAACTACAAATTGGGAATAGTATTTAGTTTTAGTAATGTACTAAAGCTTGGATGCCCTGAGGTGCCCGTGATCTCTAGGTATACGCGCTTTTAGTACATTGCGTGCTGTCAGGTAAGCGGGGCTCCGTTTTTTTTGCCCGGTTTTTTTCAGTTAGACCGAGTCGCGGCATTCGCGAGCAACCCCGCTCCCACAGGGGAACGCATTCCAAATGTGGGAGCGGGCTTGCTCGCGAAAGCGGAATAACTGTTAGTGCGAAATTTGTTTTGTGAATCACCATTCGGGTGCAAAACAGGCCAAAAAAAAACCCTGATTTATATCCTGTGCACCATTTAATTTCATAACTGCGACATTTTGCGCTGTTCCTGTGCGCAAATCGTTTGTTACAGTCCGGCTCAATCTCTTCCAACGACAATAAATTTGCCGAGACTTTTCCCATGATCGAATCCGTCGAATCCTTCCTCGCCCGCCTGAAAAAACGCGACCCGGATCAACCCGAATTCCACCAGGCCGTTGAAGAAGTCCTGCGCAGCCTGTGGCCGTTTCTCGAAGCCAACTCGCACTACCTGACTTCCGGCATTCTGGAGCGCATCTGCGAGCCGGAGCGGGCGGTGGTGTTCCGCGTGTCGTGGGTCGACGATCAGGGCAAGGTCCAGGTCAATCGCGGTTTCCGTATCCAGATGAACAGCGCCATCGGCCCGTACAAGGGTGGTCTGCGGTTTCATCCATCGGTGAACATGGGGGTGCTGAAGTTTCTCGCCTTCGAGCAGACCTTCAAGAATTCCCTGACCTCGCTACCGATGGGCGGCGGCAAGGGCGGTTCGGACTTCGATCCGAAGGGCAAAAGTGACGCAGAAGTCATGCGGTTCTGCCAGGCGTTCATGAGCGAGTTGTACCGCCACATCGGCGCGGACGTTGACGTGCCGGCCGGTGACATCGGCGTTGGCGCGCGGGAGATCGGTTTCCTGTTCGGCCAGTACAAGCGCCTGAGCAACCAGTTCACCAGCGTGCTGACCGGCAAGGGCATGACTTATGGCGGCAGCCTGATTCGCCCGGAAGCCACGGGGTTCGGTTGCGTGTACTTTGCTGAGGAAATGCTCAAGCGCCGTGAGCAGCGGGTCGAAGGCAAGCGCGTGGCAATCTCCGGTTCCGGCAACGTCGCCCAGTACGCGGCGCGTAAGGTCATGGACCTGGGCGGCAAGGTGATTTCCTTGTCCGACTCCGAGGGCACGTTGTATTGCGAGGCAGGCTTGAGCGAAGAACAGTGGCTGGCGCTGCTGGAGCTCAAGAACGTCAAGCGCGGGCGGATCAGTGAAATGGCTGCGGCGTTCGGTCTGGAGTTCCGCGCTGGTCAGCACCCATGGTCGTTGCCGTGCGACATCGCGCTGCCCTGTGCCACGCAGAACGAGCTCGACGCCGAAGCCGCCCGCACGCTGTTGCGCAACGGATGCGTGTGCGTGGCCGAAGGGGCGAACATGCCAACCACTTTGGAGGCTGTGGATATCTTTATCGAGGCGGGGATTCTGTTCGCGCCAGGCAAGGCCTCCAATGCCGGCGGCGTGGCCGTGAGTGGTCTGGAGATGTCGCAGAACGCCATGCGTCTGCTGTGGACGGCGGGCGAGGTGGACAGCAAGCTGCACGCGATCATGCAGTCGATCCACCACGCTTGCGTGCATTACGGCGAAGAGAACGGGCGGATCAATTACGTCAAAGGCGCGAACATCGCCGGCTTCGTCAAAGTCGCCGATGCGATGCTGGCGCAGGGCGTGGTTTAAGCGGGTTCGACGCGGATCACTTCAATCACTTGATCACCGGCGGGGCGTTGCCACAGCACCTCGTCGTTGAGACGCGCACCGAGCAAAGCCCGGCCCAAAGGTGAGCCCCAATTGATCAGGCCTTTGGCGGCGTCGGCCTGATCTTCGCCCACCAGTTGCACCCGGCGTTCGGTGCTGTGTTCGTCAGCGTAGGTGACCCAACTGCCGATCTGCACCTTGTCGGTGGAGGTCGCGGCGACCGCCACCTGTGCGCTGCCCAGGCGTTGGTTGAAGTAACGCAGATCCCGCTCAAGATCGGCCAGACGCTGCTTGTCAGCCTGTTCGCCCTTGGCCGATTGCTCGGCGTGCAAGGCTTGCAGCTCGGCGACTTTCGCCTGCAACTGCGTCAGTCCCTGCGGCGTGACGTAATTGGGCTGCGTGCTGACCTGCCGTTCAACCGGCTGATCGGCTTGCGCGGCGGCGTTGTCTTCGTTGACGAAAGCGCGGCTCATGGTGTCCTCCTCTTCATAGAGTTTGGGCCATGGTCGCTGGCATTTGGTTTCACTGGATGTCTGGAAGCGACCTACTGCGAGCGATAAGCCCGCCCGGCGCCCTGGTCTTTCTGTTGCTGCCAGGCACGTTCGCGCTCATCCCAGTGTTCGTTGCGATAGTCTTCGCGACCTTTGTTTTCCAGCATCGCCTGACACTGGCGGAAGCCGTCGGTCCAGCCTTCGGCGTATTGCTTGTCCTTGAGATAGCGCGGCACGTTTTTGCGGAATTCACCGCTGATCGAACCGGCGGCTTGCCGGCCGCTGACACAACCGTCATCGAAACCGTCGGCGAAGGCCGGTGGGTAACCTTTGGCGATCAAATCTTCATGAGTGGTCTGGCAACCGCCCAGCAACAGCAAAACCCCCAGCAAACCCGCACACCGCCGCATCGCACACTCCCACGCCGGTTCTCGGCTGATAGGGAGAGTCTAGAAGGGGATTCGTTGGATGTTGGTGAAAGGCATGTGAGTAATTCGTTGAACACTGCAAAACCAATGTGGGAGCGAGCCTGCTCGCGAAAGCCATCTGTCATTCAACATTGAGGCTGACTGGAAGACCGCTTTCGCGAGCAGGCTCGCTCCCACAGGAGAGTTGCATTGGATTCAGATCAGTAGTGGTACCACTTCACCTCGAGCATGACCTCGGTTTCAGGCGTCGCGAGGTGACTGAACTCGCGCTGCGCACTCAAGCGCAAACCAAGATTGCGCGACAGTTCCCACTGCTGATTCAGGCTCAGGCTGCGGCGCACTTCGCCATTGAAGAAGTAATCGCCCTTGGCTTCCAGACTGAGATTGCCCAGCGGGTTTTTCCACAGCACGCCGGTATTGAAACCGCCCGCCGGGGAAACGAACTCGGCGAAGTCATTGTTGTGTTCGACGCGCACCGTACCGAGAGCAAAACCGAGCACATCGTCGCCCAACTGCCATGTGCCGCCACCGCCACCATTGACGTGGCTGACCAGCGTCTCGTCATCATGCTTGCCCGGCACACGCTCAAGACCACCGGTGACTTGCCACGACAGCGGCTGCAGCAACTCATTGCGCGGCGTGAGCGAGCGAATGGTCGCCAGATCCAGTTGCTGGAATTGCCAGTGATTGCCTTCGTACTGACGCAGCTTCATTTGCAGGATTTCGATCTGCGCACCGAGCGGGAAGCTTTCGGCGTTGTCGTTGAGATCGTGATAGGCCATGCGCAAGCCGTACTCGCCAAACGCGCGATCACCACGGCTGCCGAGACCAGCCTGCCATGTCCGCGATTCATGGCCATCTTCGGGCAAGCCCGGTTGTGGAATTTCCAGCTCCGGCGCCGGGTTCTTGTTGATCGCCCGCAGCAGTTCGAAACTGCGCTGCGCCCGTTGCGGATCACGCTCCTGACCGTTGGCGCGGTAGCGCTCCAGACGATATGCCGCGTCGATAATCAAGGCTTGGCGGGCGCGGGGCTGCGCCTTGAAGGTAGGGTCTTGCAACACCTGCTGATCGGCGCTGACTTTCAGCACCCACTGCTGTTCTTCATCGCTTAACGGCTCGGCGCGACTGAGCAGTTCACGCTCGCGCGAGGGGCGGTACTCGATGCTTTCCACCAGCCCGGCTTCTTTCACGGCCTTGACCGTGTCGGTGGGGATCGCGGTCAGCGGGAATTGTTCGGTCAGGCGCAGGCTCGGCCGCGCCACTTGCAGCAATTCGAGCAAGCGGTAGGAGCAGTTTTCGTCGAAGAAGAAATAGTCGAACTGGATCTGCTTCAGCTCCCACACATGCTCGACCATGCGCGCGGTTTCTTCCTGCGTCAGATTCAGCCGGTATTCCCACAGATCACGGTTTTCCAGGCTGCGGTATTCGGAGAGTTTCTCCTGATACGGCACCAGCGCGAACAGGCCGGGATAGCCGCCCATCAAGCCTTTCCAGGCGTAGAGGATGCTGTTGTCCGATCCCTCGATGTAAGCGCCGAAGTTGATCGCGTAACTGAGGAGCGACGTCTTGTCGGCCTGCACGTCAGCCTGATCGATGCGCAGCAACGTGTGGCCAAACATCGACGAAGGGCTATTGAGGTAAGCCGCCGGGAAGATCATCACCGCGCTGTGCGGCGAGACGTCCTTGAACCACTGCTTGTACTCGGCGCACGCAGGCGTCGGCAGATCGGTCAGGTTGAGCTGCGCTTTCAGCCAGCGGGCGCGCGCCGGGTAGACGCATTGCGCGTGTTGCTCGCCCAGACTTGCCGGGGCGTACAACGCTTGTACCGTCGCGGCGAGTTCGTGATCGGGGTGTTCGTTGCCATCGGGCGCGAGAAAGAATTTCTTGTCGCTGACATAGCTGCGCCAGCCGCCGAGCTTGGCGGTTTCGTAATGACCGAGGGAAATCCAGAAGCGGTCGTTGGCCAGTTGCTGCAAACGTTGAGGGTCGATGTTTGGCGCGGCGGACAGCGGGGCGCAGACACAGAGCGCCAGCCAGGCAAGGCGTTTGAGCATAGTCGGCAACTTGAACAGGAAAGAAATAAAGACCCAAGGAGGGGCGAGCCGAAAAAATAAAACCCGCTCCCCGAAGGAAGCGGGCGGGGTCGAGCTTAAGCCTGAGTGGCGTACTTGGCCAGACGTGGGTCCGATTTCAGTACGGCCAGGGTGTTGGTATGCACGTCTTCAGCGGTCACGTCAGCCTTGCTGAAGATCTGCTGGAAGTGCTCGTGAGTGACTGCAGCGAAGTGCGCACGGTCTTCCGGCGCCACACCCAGTACCACGGCATAGGTGGTCAGCGCTTCGCCGTTACCTTTTGCCATGTCTTCGGACAGCTCGTTCATCATGCCATTCATGGCAAACCAGGATTTGCCGCCATAGGTCAGCGACGCGTTGGTCGAGCAACCGTTGGTGCCGGAAGTCATACCGAACGTGGCGTTACCGGAAGTGCCGTTGGTGGTGGATGCCAGGAAGTGAGCCGGGGTGCCACGCTGACCTTCGAACAGCATGTTGCCCCAACCGCAATCCGGGCCGCCTGGAGCTTGCGCCATTGCGTTGATGGATACAGCGGTGAAGAGAGTACCGAGAAGAATCCGTTTCATAGCTTTTATCTCTTTATGTGCATACCAATGGACAGGGTTCTGACACCTGACGGTGCCAGTGGGCCAGTATTAGTTCCAGCCGCGCAGTTTGGAGTTTAGGCACGTTCCCGGGGTTCCGTGAGTTTTTATAAAAGATTTGGCGATAACCCTGATTTCAAGGGGGGCAGGGCAGGGGCGGGCGGTTGTCTATGCTTTGTCACATGGCGCGCCTTGCCAGTGGGGCACGGGCAGCGCCAGAATGCCGCTATCTGCCCCGCCTGATTGTTAAGGAAGCCCGATGCCTGATCCTGTTGCTGCCAGCCTGCGTATAGCGCCCGAAGCGCTGACCCGTCCGTTTTCCGCTGAACAGTTCAGCTTCACTACCACCAATGATCTGGAGCCCTTTCGCGGTGTGCTTGGCCAGGAACGTGCGGTCGAAGCCTTGCAGTTCGGTGTGGCCATGCCACGCCCCGGTTACAACGTATTCGTCATGGGCGAGCCCGGCACCGGTCGCTTCTCGTTCGTCAAACGCTACCTGAAAGCCGAAGGCAAGCGCCTGCAGACCCCGGCGGACTGGGTCTACGTCAATAATTTCGATGAGCCACGCGAGCCACGCGTCCTGGAGTTGCCATCGGGCACGGCAGGCGCGTTTATCGGCGACATCAACGGTCTGATCGACAACCTGCTGGCCACTTTCCCGGCGGTGTTCGAACACCCGTCCTACCAGCAAAAGAAAAGCGCCATCGACCGCGCCTTCAACCAGCGCTATGACAAGGCCCTGGACATCATCGAGCGTCTGGCGCTGGAAAAAGACGTCGCCCTGTACCGCGACAGCAGCAACATCGCCTTCACGCCGATGCTCGACGGCAAGGCCCTGGATGAAGCCGAGTTCTCGCAGTTGCCGGAAGCCGATCGCGAACGTTTTCACGAGGACATTTCCGGCCTCGAAGAGCGCCTGAACGAAGAACTCGCCAGCCTGCCGCAGTGGAAGCGTGAGTCGAACAACCAACTGCGTTCGCTCAACGAAGAAACCATCACCCTGGCCTTGCAGCCGCTGCTGGCGCCGTTGTCGGAAAAGTACGCGGAAAACGCCGCTGTCTGCGGTTATCTGCAAGCCATGCAGGTGTACCTGCTGAAAACCGTGGTCGAGCAACTGGTCGACGACAGCAAGACTGACGCCGTCGCGCGCAAGCTGCTGGAAGAACAATACGCGCCGAGTCTGGTGGTCGGTCATCCGGTCAGCGGGGGGGCGCCGGTTGTCTTCGAGCCGCATCCCACTTACGAAAACCTGTTCGGCCGCATCGAATACACCACCGATCAGGGTGCGCTCTACACCACTTACCGCCAGCTGCGTCCGGGTGCCTTGCACCGCGCCAACGGTGGTTTCCTGATTCTTGAAGCCGAAAAAATGCTCAGCGAGCCGTTTGTATGGGATGCGCTCAAGCGCGCTCTGCAATCACGCAAGCTGAAAATGGAATCGCCGCTGGGCGAGATGGGCCGCTTCGCCACGGTGACCCTCAACCCGCAGCACATTCCGTTGCAGGTCAAAGTCATCATCATCGGTGCGCGGTCGCTGTATTACACGCTGCAAGACCTCGATCCGGACTTCCAGGAAATGTTCCGCGTCCTGGTCGATTTCGACGAAGACATCCCGATGGTCGACGAAAGCCTGGAGCAGTTCGCCCAGTTGCTGAAAACCCGCACGTCGGAAGAAGGCATGGCGCCGCTGACCGCCGATGCGGTGGCGCGTCTGGCGACTTACAGCGCACGTCTGGCCGAACACCAAGGGCGCTTGTCGGCGCGCATTGGCGATCTGTTCCAACTGGTCAGCGAAGCGGATTTCATCCGTCACCTGGCCGGCGACGAGATGACCGATGCCGGGCACATCGAACGCGCCCTGAAAGCCAAGGCCACTCGCACCGGACGGGTGTCGGCGCGGATTCTCGACGATATGCTCGCCGGCATCATCCTGATCGACACCGACGGCGCGGCGGTCGGCAAGTGCAACGGGCTGACCGTACTGGAAGTCGGCGACTCGGCGTTCGGTGTGCCGGCGCGGATTTCCGCCACGGTGTACCCGGGCGGCAGCGGTATTGTCGACATCGAGCGTGAGGTCAACCTCGGCCAGCCGATTCACTCCAAAGGCGTGATGATCCTCACCGGCTATCTGGGCAGCCGGTATGCCCAGGAGTTCCCGCTGGCGATTTCCGCGAGCATCGCGCTGGAGCAATCCTACGGTTACGTCGATGGCGACAGTGCGTCGCTGGGCGAGGCGTGTACGCTGATTTCGGCGCTGTCGAAGACGCCGCTCAAGCAGTGCTTCGCGATCACGGGTTCGATCAACCAGTTCGGCGAAGTGCAGGCGGTGGGCGGGGTCAACGAAAAAATCGAAGGCTTCTTCCGTCTTTGCGAAGCACGCGGGTTGACCGGCGAGCAGGGCGCGATCATTCCGCAGGCCAACGTGGCGACGCTGATGTTGGATGAGAAAGTGCTGGCGGCGGTGCGCGCCGGGCAGTTCCACGTTTACGCGGTGCGTCAGGCCGACGAGGCGTTGAGCCTTTTGGTCGGCGAGCCGGCCGGTGAACCGGATGCAGACGGTCAGTTCCCTGAAGGCAGCGTCAACGCACGGGTGGTTGAGCGTCTGCGGGTGATTGCCGAGATGATCAGCGAAGAAGATCTGAAGGAAGCCGAGAAGGAACTGGTGCAGGAGGCGTTGGCCGAAGCCAAACCGGCGTAAGCCTTAACCCAGTTAAAAACCGGGCTGGAAATTGTGGGAGGGGGCTTGCTCCCGAAGGCGGTGTATCAGTTAACGAATCTGTTGCCTGACGCACCGCCTTCGGGAGCAAGCCCCCTCCCACCGTGTTTTTGTATAAATTCATCGGAGTTCGCCACAACTCTGACGTCAATATTCACACAATGACCATTCGGCGCCTTCTGGTTCCATAAAGTTTGCGCGGCGAACTTTTCTTCTATTCTCAGCTCAAGGATATCGACAGTATCACTGGATCGAGCCAGTCCTCCCGTGAGGGCTGAATACCGGCTTCACCGAGGGTCGCCGCCATGTCGCGCAACCTCTGCCTCACCCGTCAATGCCTGGGTCTTGTGACCCGTATCGAATGCGCCATCAAGCCGTTGGCCGGCGATACCGGCATGTGGACGCTGCTCTTCGCTGCCGGCATGGCCGGCGAACAACCTTCCGCAATCAAAGCCCAAGGCCCGTTTCACGGCCCGGTCGCTGCCGAGTCGATCCTCGATACCATCGTCGAAAGTCTGACCCTGCACGGCTATGAACTGGCCGACGATCCGCAAATCTGGAGCCTGCACCTGCAGGCTCAGCTTCGGCAGATCAACGGCGGGCGGGGGCGCAGCCTCAACAGTTAGGGCGCAGCGTCAGGCGTTTGCGTCTTGTCGAGTTTGACCTCAAAACCATATTGCACGGTGGCGAGGTCGGTTCGCTGATAGGTTTCTACGTGAGTCGGGCGGCCGTAAAAGTAATGCACGCCAAACAGCGCCGGGCCCTCTGGGCTCGCATCGTGGCTGACCGAGAGGATCTGCTTCAGGTACTTACCGCTATCGTCCTTGACGAAGAACCGCCATTCGTTGGCGGGGAATAGCTTCAGGTCTACTACCAGCGTGTTGTTTTTGATCTCCAGGCCTTTGGGCAAAGCCTTGGCTTGGTAGGTTTTCTTGTCGACCGTTGCCAGAAACAACGGCATCGAACCGACGGCAATTGCCGGGTTTTCCGGGAACAGATTCAAATCGTAGGTGATCGTCGCTCGCAGCGGATCGACTTGATACGCCTCGGGCGGCAGTTCGATCGGTTCATCAAGTTTGCCACTGCGCTTTTCGGTGAAGAACGTCACCGGGCTGACGCCGGGGTTGAAGTCATCGCCGAGCAATTCATCATTGAAGGTGCGGCGGTGAGAGAACTCGATTCGCGCAGCGCTAGGGTCTTCCACGGATTGATGAATTCGGATCCCCGCTTTCAACTGGTCTTCGGTCAGGCTCGCGCCTTTGAGCCAGTTCACGGCCATATCGTCGTACACCACCACCACCGGCAGATCCAGCGGCTGGATGGATTTTTCTGTGGTGTGCTGGTTGAAGGCGCGAATCGGCAGATCCAGGTTCTTGCGCGTTACGGTTGCCGAGGAAAAATCCAGCACACTGACTTCCAGCGTCTCGATCGGGCCGTTGAAGTAAACCTTGTTGTAGCGCTTGGGGTGTTGCTGTTCGAAGGCTTGCTGATCGTCACTGAGCTGTTTTTCCAGAGGCTCGCTCCAGGTTTTCAGCTGCTGCAACTGCTTCAGTTGTTTTTCGTAGAACGCCACCTGTTCCGGGCTCTCGTTGATCGAGCCGGCGCGCACCAGGTATTGCCCGGTGGTGTCGCGGGCCTGGACGATCAATGGGTTGAGCTGAGCGTCGGCGACTTCCGGCGCCAGCGGCAGGCTGTTGCTGAATTCGACTTCGGCGTAGTTCTTCGCCAGTTTCAGCAGTTTGACGCTGAGGTTGTCATTGGTCCGGGTCTGGCCGACGTCTTTCTGCGTCAGGTCGAAACTGTAGAGTCGGCGCGGTGCGATGACTTCGACCTGGCCTTGCAGGCTCACCGGTTGCGGCTGGGTTTTCTTGTCCACATCCAGACCGTCGATAAACGGGTAGGTCACGGTCAGGTCATCGGGGTTGGTGACGTTGGAACTGGACGGGCTCAACTGAATGCCGGGATCGGTTTCCGACCACTCCGGCTGATAAGCGATGACGCGTTTGTTGCTCAGGGTCACCGATTGCCATTCCACGCGATGGGGGAACAGGAAGCCGCCGGGAATATTCAGGTGGAAGGGGAATACCGGTTGCAGATCAGTGAGGTAATCGGAGCTGGCGTCCTTGTGCAGCACGAAAAGGCCGTTGATGAATGTTTCGACCAGTGCCTGCGGGGTAGGGTAGTGCTTGAGTACGCCAAGCGCGTCTTCACCGTATTCGGTTCTTGCCGGATTGTTCTCGAGTTTCTGCTGTGCGCGTTCCAGCAGCAGCAGCGATCCGCCGAGCTCGGTGATGGCATCCTTGAGCTTCGGGTCGGTGATGGCGTCCAGTGACTGTTCGAACTTTGTGGTCTTTTCTTCAAGGCTGGCAGCGTGCTTGTCGTCGCCGGGCGAGCAGCCGCCGAGTAACAGGGCAAAGCCAATTGCGGCAATCGTTATCGGCAATCGCAGATCCATTTCCACTCGTCCTGTCCACTGTCGCTGGGCTGTCAATGGTTTGGACACTAGCAGAAAAACTTTGAGACACACACGCAGGTGGCGGATTTCCGGGCGGTTTCTGGCTGTCACAGGTCGCTGGTATACTCGCCACCCATTACAACCCCCTTGTGTGAGATTCAATGGAACGCTTTATCGAAAATGCAATGTACGCCTCGCGCTGGCTGCTGGCGCCGATCTACATCGGATTGTCTCTCGGGCTGCTGGCGTTGGCGCTGAAATTTTTCCAGGAAGTTTTCCACATCCTGCCCAGCGTATTCTCGATGGCCGAGTCGGAGCTGATTCTGGTGCTGCTGTCGCTGATCGACATGGCGCTGGTGGGTGGCTTGCTGGTGATGGTGATGATTTCCGGCTACGAGAACTTCGTTTCCGAACTGAACATCGACGAAGGCAAGGAAAAGCTCAGTTGGCTGGGCACCATGGACTCTTCGTCGCTGAAGATGAAAGTGGCGGCCTCGATCGTGGCGATCTCCTCGATCCACTTGCTGCGGATCTTCATGGACGCCAAGAACGTCGATCCCGAGCACCTGATGTGGTACGTGATCATCCACATGACGTTCGTGGTCTCGGCATTCGCCATGGGTTACCTGGACAAAGTCACCAAGCACTGATCAACGTTTAAGCTGAAAAACACCGCCCGTCTGTTGCGAAACAGACGGGCGGTGTCGTTTGTGGCTTGTGCTTTGTGGCGTGCGGGCATATGCCTGTAGAGGTCTTGGCTCGCCATTGCGTGAGGTGTGTTCATGAACCTGCAAGAGTTGAATGCCTTTGCTATCGCCAGAAAGGTCGATGAGCTGAACCTGATCTCCATGGAGGGCGGGATTTATCTGCTCGAAGCACGTATGCATGGCGCGGCGTATCCTTTGAGTGATCTCAAGGGCAACATGCTGACGCTGCGCTCGGTTGAGCATGCGCGGGATTTGCTGCATGCCTTTCCGGTATTGCCCTTCAACCTCGTACACACCTCGGTACATGATGAAATGTGTGGCTTGGGCCCCAGTGGCGAGGAAAGCCTGAAAGTGCCGCTGGCCTGGCGTTCTGCCCTGTAGGCGTTGCGCGCCATCGCCGGAACATCTGTGCTAGTCTGCTCGCCCTTTTGGTTCCGGGCGCGCCGGGACGCGCTGTGCACGCACGGCAAGTCTTTTGGCCGTCCGCACAGCGGAGCAGTGTCATGTCCGAAGTAAATCTGTCCACCGACGAAACCCGCGTCAGCTACGGCATTGGCCGTCAGTTGGGTGACCAGCTGCGCGACAACCCACCACCGGGCGTTAGCCTGGACGCGATCCTGGCCGGTCTGACCGACGCTTTTGCAGGCCAGCCAAGCCGTGTGGGTCAGGAAGAAATGTCCGCCAGCTTCAAGGTGATCCGCGAGATCATGCAAGCCGAAGCGGCCGCAAAAGCTGAAGCCGCTGCCGGCGAAGGCCTGGCATTCCTGGCTGAAAACGCCAAAAAAGAAGGCATCACCACGCTGGCTTCCGGTCTGCAATTCGAAGTGCTGACCCAAGGTGAAGGCGCCAAGCCATCCCGTGAAGACACCGTGCGCACTCACTACCACGGCATGCTGATCGACGGCACTGTGTTCGACAGTTCCTACGATCGTGGCCAGCCTGCAGAATTCCCGGTTGGCGGCGTGATCGCCGGTTGGACCGAAGCCCTGCAATTGATGAATGCCGGCAGCAAATGGCGTCTGTACGTGCCAAGCGAACTGGCTTACGGCGCTCAAGGCGTTGGCAGCATCCCGCCGCACAGCGTTCTGGTATTCGACGTCGAGCTGCTCGACGTTCTGTAAGACCTCATTGTTGGAGCGGGCTCGCTCGCGAAAGCGGTGTGTCATTCAACGATGATGTTGAATGTTATGGCCTCTTCGCGAGCAAGCCCGCTCCCACAGGGCTCGCTCCGACATGTTGCATTTTCATAGTTCGATCTTATGGTGCAGTTCATGCGAAGGGCGCAAGGCCCGGGCATAGCAGAACAGAAACAGATTGCGCACCAGCTCCTTGAGCACCAGCGGCTCGCTGGAATTAAGGCTGCTGACATCCAGATCCCCTTGATCCTGCAACTCATGTAGCGCTTCTTCTTCCAGCACTGCGCAGACTTCCCCGGTTTCCCGATGCAGGATTCTCAGATAAGGGTGTGGGCGATCCAGCCAGGCGTCGATCAAATAAGTCATGGTTCTCATCTCCTTGAAGGGTTTCAATGAGAATAATTCTTATTCATCAAATAGCAAGCGCCTATTGGCAGATTGCGAATTTTTCCGGGTAAAGATTGCGTAAGGTCAAAACGGCTGGCGTTTGGCTATTGCGTGGTTTTTCTGGGGGAAAGCGAGGAGGGTGCAGCTCCATCCCACGGCTGGCGCGGGATGGATGACAACTGGCTCAGACTTTTCTGACGAACTCGGATTTGAGCTTCATCGGGCCGATGCCGTCGATCTTGCAGTCGATATCGTGGTCGCCATCGCACAAGCGGATGTTCTTGACCTTGGTGCCGACCTTGACCACCAGCGAGGTGCCCTTGACCTTCAGGTCCTTGATCACGGTGATGGTGTCGCCGTCTTGCAAGACGTTACCCACCGAATCTTTCTTCACTGCATCATCAGAGGCCACTTCGGCTTCGCCATTGGCAGACCACTCGTGGGCGCACTCCGGGCAGATCAGTTGGGCACCGTCTTCGTAGGTGTATTCGGAATTGCATTTCGGGCAGGGTGGCAACGTGCTCACTAAGGCTCCTTGGGGTGTGGATCGCTAAAAGTCGCACATTGTATAGGGTTTTACGCGAAGGAGGGCATAGCGCAGAAACAACTGTGGGAGCGACGGTGCGACGATTCGACTTGCTCGCGAAGGCGTCAGTTCAGTCAACATTGAAGTCGACTGACTAATCGCATTCGCGAGCAAGCCCGCTCCCACAAAGGGCAGAATCAGTGCGTACGGGCGACCGCAAACTCGCTCAGTTCAACCAGTGCATCGCGGTATTCGCTGGCCGGCAGCGCATCGAGGCACTTGATTGCACGGGCCACATAATCACGGGCCAGTTGCGCGGTGTACTCCAGCGAACCGGAGGCTTCAACGGCGACGCGGATGCTTTCCAGGTCTTCGATCCCGCCTTTCTGGATCGCTTGACGCACCAATGCAGCCTGCTCAGGCGTGCCTTCGCGCATGGTGTAGATCAGCGGCAGGGTCGGCTTGCCTTCGGCCAGATCGTCACCGACGTTCTTGCCCAGGGTTTGCGCGTCGCCCTTGTAGTCGAGCAGGTCGTCGACCAGTTGGAACGCCACGCCCAGGTGATCGCCGAAGGTACGCAGGGCTTCGCTCTGCTCGGCGGTGGCGCCGGCCAGTGCAGCAGCGCTGTGGGTTGAGGCTTCAAACAGCATCGCGGTCTTGCCGCGGATGACTTCCATGTAGGTTTCTTCGGTGGTGCTGGCGTCGCGCACCTTGGACAGCTGCAACACTTCGCCTTCGGCGATGATGCGCGTGGCCTGGGACAGGATCTTCATCACGGGCATCGAGCCCAGTTCGACCATCATTTCGAACGAGCGCGAGTACAGGAAGTCGCCGACCAGCACGCTCGGAGCGTTGCCCCACATGGCGTTGGCGGTCGAGCGGCCACGGCGCATGCCGGACATGTCGACCACGTCGTCATGCAGCAGAGTGGCGGTGTGCAGGAATTCGATGGTGGCGGCCAGCAGGCGCATATCGTCGCCTTCGCGACCCAAGGCCTTGCCACACAGCAACACTAATAAAGGACGCAGACGTTTGCCGCCGGCCGACGTGATGTAGTCGCCGATTTTCGATACCAGCGGTACTCGGGAAGTCAGCTGCTTCTTGATGATGCCGTCGACGGCGCTAAAATCGTCCGCCACCGCGCGGTAGAAAGCTTGGGGTTGCATCAGCGAGAGTCGCTCCAGAAGGGTTGCGCGGCATGCTAGGACCCCCGTCCAGACCTGTCAAGGCGCGATAGACGGCTACTTGCAAGCCTGTCGCGCCTTGCGTACAATCGCGCACCCTGAACTTCCTGGGCAGCACCTGCCTTACGCAATTGCAAGCGGGCCTTCCAGCCTCATGCAGCCATGCCAGCCAATACCTCTTCTTATAAAGAGCTGGGTGAGCAGGATTATCGGAGAAATACCATGTCTTATGCAGTAATCGTTACTGGCGGCAAGCAGTACAAAGTCGCCCCAGGTGAATACCTGAAGATCGAAAAACTGGAAGTCGCTACCGGCGAATCCGTTACCTTTGATCGCGTTCTGTTGGTTGCCAATGGCGACGACGTAAACATCGGCGCTCCAGTTGTTGCTGGCGCTACTGTTGTGGCTGAAGTGATCTCCCAAGGTCGTCACGATAAAGTCCGCATCATCAAGTTCCGTCGTCGTAAGCACCACATGAAGCGTATGGGCCACCGCCAGTGGTACACCGAGATCAAAATCACCGGTATTCAGGCTTAATTTCAGCCTAATTCCTCACTAGGAGAATTGAACTCATGGCACACAAAAAAGCTGGTGGTAGTACCCGTAACGGTCGCGACTCAGAAGCCAAACGCCTTGGCGTCAAGATGTATGGCGGCCAGAAAATCATTCCGGGCAACATCATCGTGCGTCAGCGCGGCACCCAATTCCACGCCGGTTACGGTGTTGGCATGGGTAAAGATCACACCCTCTTCGCGAAAATCGAAGGCGTGATCAAGTTTGAAGTAAAAGGCGCGTTCAACCGCCGTTACGTGAGCGTTGTCGCAGCTTAATTGCGCAATCGCTGGAAGAGCCCTGTCTTGCGACGGGGCTTTTTCGTTTGTGGGGTGAGTCTCTTGCAAAGCTGTTTGTATGGGCTGTCGGCGTGCGAAGCAGGTCGTGTTTTGGGGTCGCTGCGCTCATTTTTGCAAGAGTCTTATGTCTTGATTGTTTTTCGGCTCGTCCGTACGGCGAGAGGCGTTGGTTATGAAGTTTGTTGATGAAGTATCGATTCGCGTAAAGGCTGGTGACGGTGGCAATGGTGCCATGAGTTTCCGTCGGGAAAAGTTCATCGAAAACGGTGGTCCTAACGGTGGTGATGGCGGTGATGGCGGTTCCATCTACATGATGGCCGACGAAAACCTCAACACCCTGGTGGACTACCGTTACACCCGGCACTTCGATGCCGAGCGTGGCTCCAACGGCGGCAGCACCGACTGCACCGGCAAAAAAGGTGAAGATCTGATCCTGCGCGTACCGGTCGGTACCACGGTGATCGACTCCGCCACCCAGGAAGTCATCGGCGACCTGACCAAGGCTGGTCAGAAGCTCATGGTGGTGCAGGGCGGTTGGCACGGTCTGGGCAACACCCGTTTCAAATCCAGTACCAACCGTGCGCCGCGTCAGACTACGCCGGGCAAGCCGGGCGAGCAGCGCGACCTGAAACTGGAAATGAAAGTGCTGGCTGACGTCGGTCTGCTGGGTTTGCCGAACGCCGGTAAAAGTACCTTTATCCGCTCGGTTTCGGCGGCCAAGCCGAAGGTTGCCGACTACCCGTTCACCACGTTGGTGCCGAACCTGGGGGTGGTCAGTGTCGATCGCTGGAAGAGCTTCGTCGTTGCCGACATTCCGGGCTTGATCGAAGGTGCTTCCGACGGTGCTGGTCTGGGTATTCGTTTCCTCAAGCACTTGGCGCGTACGCGTCTGTTGCTGCACCTCGTCGATATGGCGCCGCTGGATGACTCCAGTGCTCCGGATGCGGCTGAGGTGATCGTCAACGAGCTGATCAAGTTCAGCCCGTCTCTGGCTGAGCGTGATCGCTGGCTGGTGCTGAACAAGTGCGACCAGATCCTTGAAGAAGAGCACGATGAGCGCGTCAAGGAAATCGTTGATCGCCTGGAATGGACGGGTCCGGTCTACGTGATCTCGGCCATCGCCAAGATCGGTACCGAGCGTCTGTGCCACGACATCATGCGTTATATGGAAGATCGTGCCGATCGCCTGGCCAATGACCCGGCTTACAAGGAAGAGCTGGCCGATCTCGATCAGCGCATCGAAGACGAAGCTCGCGCGCAATTGCAGGCGCTGGACGATAAGCGTGCCCTGCGTCGCAGCGGCGTGAAGTCGGTCCATGACATCGGCGACGATGACTGGGATGAAGAAGATGTGGATGACGAAGATGGTCCGGAAATCATTTACGTGCGTGACTGATTCGTTGTGTAGGAGCTGCCGCAGGCTGCGATCTTTTGATCTTCAGAAGATCGCTGGTGTGTGCTGAGCCTTCCTCGGGGTGGTGTTATCATCGCCGCAAGCCGTTTTTTCTAAGGCGCCGCTCAATCGAGCGGCGTTTTAGTATCTGGAAATCGCAAGTCACAAATAACGTCACGGGCAGCGCTGGGTCGCGCTGTCCTCAAGCTAAGGTTGAAGATGATGCGGAGCAAGGTGACAGGTGCGCAGCGTTGGGTCGTGAAGATCGGCAGCGCTTTGCTGACAGCTGATGGCAAGGGGCTGGATCGTGCGGCAATGAGTGTCTGGGTCGAGCAGATGGTGGCCCTGCATGAGGCTGGTGTCGAGTTGGTGCTGGTGTCCTCCGGGGCGGTGGCGGCCGGGATGAGTCGTTTGGGTTGGACCGCACGACCCAGTGCGATGCACGAACTCCAGGCGGCCGCTGCGATCGGTCAGATGGGCTTGGTGCAGGCTTGGGAGTCGAGCTTTGCCGAGCATGGCCGGCACACGGCGCAGATTCTTCTGACTCACGACGACCTGTCCGATCGCAAGCGCTACCTGAACGCCCGCAGCACCTTGCGTGCGCTGGTCGAGCTGAAAGTCATCCCGGTCATCAATGAAAACGACACCGTGGTCACTGACGAAATCCGTTTTGGTGACAACGATACGCTGGCGGCGCTGGTGGCCAATCTGGTCGAAGCTGATTTGCTGGTGATCCTCACTGATCGCGACGGCATGTTCGACGCTGATCCGCGCAACAATCCTGAAGCGCAGATGATCTACGAGGCGCGCGCCGATGATCCGAGTCTGGATGCGGTGGCGGGCGGCACGGGTGGTGCGCTGGGTCGCGGCGGCATGCAGACCAAGTTGCGCGCTGCGCGGCTGGCGGCGCGCTCTGGTGCGCACACCGTCATCGTTGGTGGTCGGCTTGAGCGTGTGCTCGATCGTCTGAGGGCGGGTGAGCGCATCGGCACCTTGCTGTCGCCTGAGCGCGGCATGCTGGCGGCGCGCAAGCAGTGGCTGGCCGGGCATCTGCAAACCCGCGGCACCTTGGTGCTGGATGATGGTGCGGTGTCGGCTTTGTCGCAGGGCAACAAGAGCCTGTTGCCGGTTGGCGTCAAACTGGTGCAGGGCAGCTTCCGTCGCGGGGAAATGGTGGTTTGCGTGGCGCCGGACGGTCGAGAGATCGCCCGTGGCCTGGCCAACTACAGTGCCCTGGAAGCACAAAAAATCATCGGTCAGTCGTCGGATGCGATTGTCGGTTTGCTGGGTTACATGGCTGAGCCGGAGCTGGTTCACCGTGACAATCTGATTCTGGTTTGAGGAAAGCTCGATGCGTGTAGCAAAAGGATTGTTGGGTCTGCTGATGGCGATGCCATTGCTGGCTTCGGCCGAAGAAATCGGTCAGGTGTCGACGGTGTTCAAGTTTGTCGGGCCGAACGACCGGATTGTGGTCGAGGCTTTTGATGATCCCAAGGTAGAGGGTGTGACCTGCTACCTGTCGCGCGCCAAGACCGGCGGCGTGAAAGGTGGTCTGGGTCTGGCCGAGGATCGTGCAGAGGCCTCCATCGCTTGTCGTCAGGTTGGCCCGATCAAGTTCAGGGGTGAGTTGAAGGATGGCGATGAGGTGTTCAAGGAGCGCACGTCGCTGGTATTCAAGACCATGCAGGTGGTGCGCTTCCTCGACAAGAAGCGCAATACGCTGGTGTACCTGGTCTACAGCGATCGCCTGATCGAGGGTAGCCCGCAGAATGCGGTAACCGCAATCCCGATCCTGCCGTGGGTGCCGGTCCAGCAATAACACCGCAAAACAAACTGTGGGAGCGGGCTTGCTCGCGAAGAGGTCGTGTCAGTCGATAGAGCTATCAACTGGCAGATCGCATTCGTGAGCGGGCTCGCTCCCACATTTTTTTGCGCTGGATTTGCTAAATCGCAGGCAATAAAAAACCGACCCTGAGGTCGGTTTTTTAATGACTACGTCGCTTAGGCAGCTTCTTTCAGTGCCTTGACGTGGCCATTCAGGCGGCTCTTATGACGAGCAGCCTTGTTCTTGTGGATGATGCCTTTATCGGCCATGCGGTCGATAACTGGCACAGCCAGAACGTATGCAGCTTGAGCTTTTTCAGCGTCTTTTGCGTCGATGGCTTTAATTACATTCTTGATGTAGGTACGAACCATGGAACGCAGGCTGGCGTTGTGGCTGCGACGCTTCTCAGCCTGTTTTGCACGTTTTTTGGCGGAAGGTGAGTTGGCCACCGTCGAGCTCCTCGAAAGACTTTTTAGGAAATAGCAAACAAAATAGGCCGCGAATCATGCCGATGAAGAGTTCTCTTGTCAAGGGCACTTCAATCGTTCCGCTAAGTGGTAGGTATAAAGAGGCGGGATATTTATTTCCGGCGCTTGACCTGTAAACTCGCGAGCTTTGGCTCTGTGCTGTTGCGGCGCGGAGTATCGCACAAGTGGGCGCATTGTTCGCCTGCTGTTTATCGAAAGGCCCTGATTTCCTCAATGAATCTGCTCAAATCGTTGGCCGCCGTCAGCTCTATCACGATGCTTTCCCGGATTTTGGGGTTCGTTCGTGACACGCTCATTGCTCGCACATTTGGCGCCGGGATGGCGACGGACGCCTTCTTTATCGCCTTCAAACTGCCCAATCTGCTGCGGCGAATTTTCGCTGAGGGCGCGTTCTCTCAGGCATTTGTGCCGATTCTGGCCGAATATAAAAGTCAGCAGGGCGAGGAGGCGACTCGAACCTTTATCGCCTACGTATCGGGTTTGTTGACCCTGGTATTGGCCGTGGTAACGGCGCTGGGCATGATTGCCGCACCTTGGGTGATCTGGGCTACAGCCCCCGGTTTCACCGATACACCGGAAAAATTCCAGCTGACCTCCGATCTGTTGCGGGTGACCTTCCCCTATATATTGCTGATCTCCCTGTCATCGCTGGCCGGGGCGATCCTCAATACCTGGAACCGTTTCTCGGTGCCGGCGTTCGTGCCGACACTGCTCAACGTCAGCATGATCGTGTTTTCGTTGTTTTTGACGCCGTACTTCGATCCACCAGTCATGGCGCTTGGCTGGGCGGTGCTGGTCGGCGGTCTGGCGCAATTGCTCTATCAACTGCCACACCTGAAAAAGATCGGCATGCTGGTGCTGCCGCGCCTGAATTTGCGCGACACCGGCGTCTGGCGGGTGATGAAGCAGATGCTGCCGGCGATCCTCGGTGTCTCGGTGAGCCAGATTTCGCTGATCATCAACACCATCTTCGCCTCGTTTCTGGTTGCAGGCTCGGTGTCGTGGATGTACTACGCCGATCGCCTGATGGAGCTGCCGTCCGGCGTCCTCGGCGTGGCACTGGGCACAATCCTGTTGCCGACTCTGGCCAAAACCTATGCCAGCAAGGATCGCCACGAGTATTCGCGGATTCTCGACTGGGGCTTGCGCCTGTGCTTCGTGCTGGTGCTGCCGTGCTCATTGGCCTTGGGGATTCTCGCTGAGCCGTTGACTGTTTCGCTGTTCCAGTATGGTCAGTTCAGTGGCTTTGATGCCGAGATGACCCAGCGCGCATTGATTGCCTATTCTGTCGGTCTGCTCGGGATCATCGTGATCAAAGTGCTGGCGCCGGGCTTTTATGCGCAACAGAACATCCGTACGCCGGTGAAAATCGCAATCTTCACGCTGGTGGTGACTCAGTTGTTCAACCTGTTGCTGATCGGCCCGTTGGCCCATGCCGGTCTGGCGTTGGCGATCAGTGCCGGCGCTTGTCTGAACGCCGGGTTGCTGTTCTATCAACTGCGCAAACAGCAGATGTACCAGCCGCAACCAGGCTGGGCCAAGTTCGGCTTCAAGCTGGTTGTGGCCGTGGCGGTGATGTCGGTGGTGTTGTTGGTCGGCATGCATTTCATGCCGGCTTGGGATCAGGGGCACATGCTTGAGCGCTTCCTGCGTCTGGGCGCTTTGGTGGCAGCGGGCGTGGTGGCGTATTTCGGTATGTTGCTGCTGCTCGGTTTCCGTCTGCGCGACTTCAATCGCAAGGCCTTGAGCTGAGGTTTTACCCTTTATAATCGGGCACGGGCCGGCAGTTTTGTCGGCTTGATCACTTTGCGTTACGGTGTTGCCTGTCGTCTGTCGCCGGGTGTGGTTATAATCGGCCACTTTATGAGCAAGAAGCGCGTTATGCAGCTGGTTCGAGGCCTCCACAACTTGCGCCCCCAGCATCGGGGCTGCGTCGCCACTATTGGCAACTTTGACGGTGTTCACCGTGGTCACCAGGCTATCCTGGCCCGGCTGCGTGAGCGTGCGCTCGAGTTGGGCGTACCCAGCTGCGTGGTGATTTTCGAGCCGCAGCCACGGGAATTCTTTGCCCCCGAGACCGCGCCGGCACGTTTGGCGCGGTTGCGCGACAAACTGCAACTGCTGGCGGCCGAAGGCGTTGACCGGGTCTTGTGCCTGGCCTTCAACCAGCGTCTGAGCAAGCTCAGCGCCAGTGAGTTCGTCGATACCATTCTGGTAGACGGTCTCGGCGTGCAGCATCTTGAGGTCGGTGACGATTTCCGCTTCGGTTGCGACCGCCTCGGCGATTTCGATTTCCTGCTGCAGGCCGGGCAGGTTCACGGTTTTAGCGTCGAAGCTGCACAAACCGTCGAGCTGGATGGCATTCGTGTCAGCAGCACGCAAGTGCGCAACGCGTTGGCCGCCGCCGATTTTGCCTTGGCCGAACGCCTGCTGGGCCGCCCTTACCGCATTGCCGGTCGCGTGCTGCATGGCCAGAAACTGGCCCGGCAACTGGGTACGCCCACTGCCAATATTCAACTCAAGCGTCGTCGCGTGCCGTTCACCGGGGTTTATCTGGTGGATGTGGACATCGACGGCAAGACCTGGCCCGGCGTCGCCAATATCGGCGTACGGCCCACGGTGCAAGGTGATGGCAAGGCCCACCTTGAAGTCCATCTTCTCGATTTTGCCGGCGATCTGTATGACCGGCGTTTGACGGTGGTTTTCCACCAAAAGCTGCGTGAAGAACAGCGATTCGCCTCCCTGGAGGCGCTGAAAACGGCGATCAATGCGGATGTCGCCACCGCCCGTGCACTAGCCGCACCTAGCGCCCATCGCTAATGAAGAGCCTTAAATGACCGACTATAAAGCCACGCTAAACCTTCCGGACACCGCCTTCCCAATGAAGGCCGGCCTGCCACAGCGCGAACCGCAGATCCTGCAGCGCTGGGACAGTATTGGCCTGTACGGAAAGTTGCGCGAGATTGGCAAGGATCGTCCGAAGTTCGTTCTGCACGACGGCCCTCCGTATGCCAACGGCACGATCCACATCGGTCACGCACTGAACAAGATTCTCAAGGACATGATCATCCGCTCGAAAACCCTTTCGGGTTTCGACGCGCCGTACGTTCCGGGTTGGGATTGCCACGGCCTGCCGATCGAGCACAAGGTTGAGGTGACCCACGGCAAGAACCTGGGCGCGGACAAGACCCGCGAACTGTGCCGTGCCTACGCCACCGAGCAGATCGAAGGGCAGAAGAGCGAGTTCATCCGTCTCGGCGTGCTGGGCGACTTCGCCAACCCGTACAAGACCATGAACTTTACCAACGAGGCCGGTGAAATCCGCGCCCTCGCCGAAATCGTCAAGGGCGGTTTCGTGTTCAAGGGCCTCAAGCCAGTGAACTGGTGCTTCGACTGCGGTTCGGCGCTGGCCGAAGCCGAAGTCGAGTACGAAAACAAGAAGTCGTCGACCATCGACGTGGCATTCCCGATCGCTGATGAAGCCAGACTGGCTGCCGCGTTCGGCTTGCCGTCGCTGGGCAAACCTGCCTCGATCGTGATCTGGACCACCACCCCGTGGACCATCCCGGCCAACCAGGCGCTGAACGTTCACCCGGAATTCAACTACGCGCTGGTTGATGTCGGCGACAAGTTGCTGGTGCTGGCTGAAGAGCTGGTCGAAGCCTGCCTGGCTCGTTACAACCTGGAAGGCTCGGTCATCGCGACCACGACCGGTAAAGAGCTGGAACTGATCAACTTCCGTCACCCGTTCTACGACCGTCTGTCGCCGGTGTATCTGGCTGACTATGTCGAGCTGGGCGCTGGCACCGGTGTGGTTCACTCCGCTCCGGCCTACGGCGTGGACGACTTCGTGACCTGCAAGAAGTACGGCATGGTCAACGACGACATCCTCAATCCGGTGCAGAGCAACGGCGTTTACGTGCCGTCGCTGGAATTCTTTGGCGGTCAGTTCATCTGGAAGGCCAACCCGGCCATCGTCGAGAAACTGACCGAAGTCGGTGCGCTGCTGCACACCACTATCATCGAACACAGCTACATGCACTGCTGGCGCCACAAGACCCCGCTGATCTACCGCGCCACCGCGCAGTGGTTCATCGGCATGGACAAAGAGCCAACCAGCGGCGACACCCTGCGTGTGCGCTCGCTCAAAGCCATCGAAGAGACCAAGTTCGTTCCGGCCTGGGGCCAGGCGCGCCTGCACTCGATGATCGCCAACCGTCCGGACTGGTGCATCTCGCGTCAGCGCAACTGGGGCGTGCCGATCCCGTTCTTCCTGAACAAGGAAAGCGGCGAGCTGCACCCACGCACCGTCGAGCTGATGGAAGAAGTCGCCAAGCGCGTTGAAGTCGAAGGCATCGAGGCCTGGTTCAAGCTCGACGCCGCCGAACTGCTGGGCGATGAAGCGCCGCTGTACGACAAGATCAGCGACACCCTCGACGTCTGGTTCGACTCGGGCACCACGCACTGGCACGTCCTGCGCGGTTCGCACCCGATGGGCCACGAGACCGGCCCGCGTGCCGACCTGTACCTGGAAGGTTCCGACCAGCACCGCGGCTGGTTCCACTCGTCCTTGCTGACTGGTTGTGCCATCGACAACCACGCGCCATACCGCGAGCTGCTGACTCACGGCTTCACCGTCGACGAGGCTGGCCGCAAGATGTCCAAATCGCTGGGCAACGTGATCGCGCCGCAAAAAGTCAACGACACCCTGGGCGCCGACATCATGCGTCTGTGGGTGGCGTCGACCGACTACTCCGGTGAAATCGCTGTTTCCGAGCAGATCCTGCAACGTAGCGCGGACGCCTATCGTCGTATCCGTAACACCGCACGCTTCCTGCTTTCCAACCTGACCGGGTTCAACCCGGCCACCGACCTGCTGCCGGCCGAAGAAATGCTCGCGCTGGATCGTTGGGCGGTGGATCGCACCTTGCTGCTGCAACGCGAGCTGCAAGAGCACTACGGCGAATACCGTTTCTGGAACGTCTACTCGAAGATCCACAACTTCTGCGTGCAGGAGCTGGGCGGTTTTTACCTCGACATCATCAAGGACCGTCAGTACACCACCGGTGCCAACAGCAAGGCCCGCCGTTCGGCGCAAACCGCGCTGTTCCACATCTCCGAAGCGCTGGTGCGCTGGATCGCGCCGATCCTCGCCTTCACCGCCGACGAACTGTGGCAATACCTGCCGGGCGAGCGTAACGAATCGGTCATGCTCAACACCTGGTACGAAGGTTTGACCGAACTGCCTGACAACGTCGAACTGGGCCGCGAATACTGGGAACGCGTCATGGCGGTCAAGGTAGCGGTCAACAAAGAAATGGAAATCCAGCGCGCGGCCAAAGCCGTCGGTGGCAACCTGCAAGCCGAAGTGACGCTGTACGCCGAAGATGCCCTGAGCGCCGATTTGGCCAAGCTCAGTAACGAACTGCGCTTCGTCCTGATCACTTCGACCGCCAGTGTTGCGCCGTTCGTGCAGGCTCCGGCCGACGCGGTAGCGACCGAGGTCAGCGGCTTGAAGCTGAAGATCGTCAAATCGGCCTTCCCGAAGTGCGCCCGTTGCTGGCACTGCCGCGAAGACGTCGGCGTGAACCCGGAGCATCCGGAAATCTGCGGTCGTTGCGTCGACAACATCAGCGGCGCTGGCGAGGTTCGTCACTATGCTTAATACCGTTAGCCGTTTCGGACGGTTGAGCTGGCTCTGGTTGAGTTTGCTGGTTCTGGTCATCGACCAGGCCAGCAAGTTCTACTTCGAAGACAAGCTTGAAATGTTCCAGCAGATCGTGATCATTCCCGATTACTTCAGCTGGACGCTGGCCTACAACACCGGCGCTGCCTTCAGCTTCCTGGCTGATAGCTCCGGCTGGCAGCGCTGGCTGTTCGCCCTGATCGCCATCGTGGTCAGTGCGGTGCTGGTGGTCTGGCTCAAGCGTCTGGGCCGCAACGAAACCTGGCTGGCCGTTGCTCTGGCGCTGGTGCTGGGCGGTGCGCTGGGCAATCTGTATGACCGCATTGCCCTGGGCCATGTGATCGACTTCATTCTGGTGCACTGGCAGAACCGCTGGTACTTCCCGGCGTTCAACTTCGCCGACAGCGCCATCACCGTTGGTGCGGTGATGCTGGCACTGGACATGTTCAAATCCAAGAAAACCGAAGAGGCCGTTCATGACTGAACAGGTATTGGCTGAGCAACGCATTGGCCAGAACACGGAAGTCACTTTGCACTTTGCATTGCGCCTGGAGAATGGCGACACGGTCGACAGCACTTTCGACAAGGCCCCGGCGACCTTCAAGGTCGGCGACGGCAACCTGCTGCCGGGTTTCGAAGCGGCATTGTTCGGCTTCAAGGCCGGCGATAAGCGTACCCTGACCGTCGAGCCGGAAAACGCTTTCGGCCAGCCGAACCCGCAGAACGTGCAGGTGATCCCGCGCTCGCAGTTTGCCGACATGGAGCTGTCGCCGGGTTTGCTGGTGATCTTCAACGATGCGGCCAATACTGAATTGCCGGGCGTGGTAAAAGAATTCGATGACGCGCAAGTGACCATTGACTTCAACCATCCGCTTTCTGGCAAGACGCTGACCTTTGACGTGGAAATCATCAACGTCAAAGCGCTGTAACTGACCGCACGCGGTCAAAAATGTGGGCGCGGGCTTGCTCGCGAATGCTGACTGACATTCAACATAGACGTTGTCTGACACACCGCTTTCGCGAGCAAACCCGCTCCCACATTAGATTTTTGCTGTTTTTGAGCAATGTGCTTGATCAGCAGGACGTACATATTTTTCGCGCGCAAGACACGAGGCACAGCATGCAAATCAAACTCGCCAACCCCCGTGGCTTCTGCGCCGGCGTGGACCGGGCGATCGAAATCGTCAACCGCGCCCTGGAAGTCTTCGGGCCACCGATCTACGTGCGTCATGAAGTGGTGCACAACAAGTTCGTGGTCGAAGACCTGCGCAGCCGTGGCGCGATCTTCGTCGAAGAACTGGATCAGGTGCCGGACGACGTCATCGTGATCTTCAGTGCTCACGGTGTGTCGAAAGCCGTGCGTACCGAGGCTGCCGGCCGTGGCCTGAAAGTATTCGACGCCACCTGCCCACTGGTGACCAAGGTGCACATCGAAGTCGCGAAATACAGCCGCGACGGTCGTGAATGCATCCTGATTGGCCACGCCGGTCACCCGGAAGTAGAAGGCACCATGGGCCAGTACGACGCCAGCAATGGCGGCGCGATCTACCTCGTCGAAGACGAGAAAGACGTGGCCGAGCTGCAAGTGCATAACCCTGAAAAACTGGCATTCGTCACCCAGACCACACTGTCGATGGACGACACCAGCCGCGTCATCGATGCCCTGCGCACGCGTTTCCCGGCCATCGGCGGCCCGCGCAAGGACGACATCTGCTACGCCACGCAAAACCGCCAGGACGCGGTCAAGCAACTGGCCGACGAGTGCGACGTGGTACTGGTAGTCGGCAGCCCGAACAGCTCCAACTCCAACCGCTTGCGTGAACTGGCTGAGCGCATGTCCACGCCGGCCTACCTGATCGACGGTGCCGAAGACTTGCAAAAGAGCTGGTTCGATGGCGTCGAGCGTATCGGCATCACCGCCGGTGCTTCCGCGCCGGAGGTGCTGGTGCGTGGCGTGATCCAGCAACTGCAGGCCTGGGGTGCGACCGGTGCAGATGAGTTGGCCGGACGCGAAGAGAACATCACGTTCTCGATGCCTAAAGAGCTGCGCGTGCGTTCGATCTGACGCTTTCTGCTTTTTGACACAGCGCCTGTTCAGTCTTCTCACTGCCCAAGCGCACTCGACCGGTCGCCGCCAGCACCACCTGGCGCTGGCTGACCGGCTCGCGGGTCGAGCAAATATGTAATGTCCCTGCCTGAAACTTCCTCCCCGGCATCAGTGGTTGCCCCAGGCTGCTGAACCGCACGTAACGACTCACCCACCAATTGCCGACGATCGGCACCTTCGCATCACTCGAGCGTTCCGCCAGGATTGGATTGCTGCTGTCCTCCGGTCCCTTGCCGCTGATATCCAGAATGATCCGCCAGCCCTGACCCCAGTCGCCGTTGATGCCGTGAATCACCACGCTCTGGTTACGTGTAATCGCCATGCTGCGGGCATTGCGAATACCGTCGAGCAGCGCCTGCGCGGCCTGGTCGCGTTGATTGGATTCGGTGAGCGCCGCAAACGCCGGACTGACCAGCAGCAGAACAATTGCGCCAATCGCCAGTCCCATAAGCAGTTCGATCAGGCTGAAACCCTGTTGCGGCATGAAAACTCCCTCCATGGAGTGTGTTGGCTGGCGCGATCGGTGCGCCGGGCAGGGCAAATCAACCGACACAGGCCGGTTGAATGTTCTAGCGTGTAGAAGCAGGTATAGCCGACGGCAACGGAGGGCATCGATGGATCATCGTACAAAAGGTTTCACGCTGATCGAGTTGCTGGTCGCCATCGCGATTTTTTTGGTCCTGATCACACTGGCGGTGCCCGCTTTCACCCGATCGATACAAAGCAGCAAGGCCGATACCGAAATGGGCGATCTGCAGCGGGTGATCAATTTCGCCAGGCTCGAAGCGATTGACCGCGGCGCGACGCTGCGCCTGCGTCCGACCGCCGGGGGCAGCGCCTGGACCGGCGAACTGGCGGTCTACGACAGTACTGGCACTCCAGCCAATGTGTTGCGGGTTGTTCCGGCGATGAGCAGCGGCGCAACTCTGACGCTAACCTCAGGAGTGACCGCGCTGGATTTCAACAATCTCGGCGGTCTGGCTGCACCCTCGACGGCGGTGGTCATCAGTTACACGCTGGGAACGCAAAGCAGGACGCTTAACGTGTGTTTGAACGGACGAATTCAACTGGGTGGAAGTTGCGGATGAGGGCAGGGAGCAAAGGCGTTCAGCAGGGCATGACGCTGATCGAAGTGCTGGTCGCGTTGCTGATTCTGACAGTCGGGCTGTTGGGCGCGGCAGCCGTGCAACTGAATGCACTGAAGTACACCGACAGTTCACGAATGACCAGTCAGGCCAGTTTCATCGCCTACGACATGATGGATCGCATACGCGCCAACTCCGGTGCAAATTACACCATTACGCCGCCAACCTCGGCCAACCTGGGCAACGCCCGGGATCAGGATTTCTACGATTTCACCACCAGTATCGTCAACTTCGGCGGTCCGACCGCCACCGGCAGCATTACCCTCAATCAACGCGTGTACACCATCACCATTACCTGGAGTGATGCGCGGGCAGCCAACACCGCCAGCGCTCAGCGCAGTTTTGTGCTGACCAGCCGTGCAGCGGTTGATCCGGTGGCGACACCATGACGCGTCATCAACGTGGTTTCGGTCTGATCGAGTTGCTGATCGCTCTGGCATTGGGACTGATCGTAGTCTTGGGCGTGGTGCAGATTTTCATCGCGGCGAAAAATACCTATGTCAGCCAGAACACCGCTGCTGCCATGCAGGAAGACGCGCGCTTCGTGTTGAGCAAAATGATTCAGGAAATCCGCATGGTCGGAATGTTCGGCTGCCTTGGCGCCATCACCGATTCAAGCAATGCCGGGGACTTCAATACGGCGCAGATCACGCCGATCAATTGGGATAACGCCAATCTCAAGTTGACGCTGGTCACGGCGGATATCGGCGGCAGCGGCGGCACACCCACCTGGACGGTGCTGTCTGATTGCCGCAACGGCGCGACGGCCTACACCGGGTTGCGAAGCCCGGCAACCGGGCAGATCGCTTTCCCGATACGACGTCTGATCTACAGCTTCAGCAACAACCAGATATTGATGGGTACTGGCAGCGGCAACCCGGCGCAACAGGTGCTGGTGAACAACGTCAGTGCTTTCAACGTGACGTTCGGTCTGGCGAGTTCCGCGACGGATGTCGCAGCCTCGACCTACAGCACCAACCCAAGTGATCCAGCGCGTATTCGCAGTGTGCGCCTGAGCCTGACCCTCGCCGACCCCAACAACCGGGTGCGTAATCAAACCTTCAATGTGGTTGCCGCTTTGCGCAACCGCTTGCAGTGAGGGCCAGGGTGATGAGGATTTCTCTCCATCAGCGTCAGACGCAAAGCGGCATGGTGCTGCTGGTCAGCCTGGTGTTTCTGTTGCTTATGACGATGATCGGCCTGTCATCGATGCAGAGTGCCAACCTGCAGGAAAAAATGGCCGGCAGCGTAGGCCTGCGCAATCAATCATTTCAGACCGCCGAAGCGGCGTTGCGTGTGGGCGAGAGCGCGGTGCAACTGGACAGTTTTGCCTTGGCAGTGTGCAGCGGCACGACGCAATGTGCGCCGCCGGCCGAGTCGTCGGTGGTGAGTGCGGCGGGGCTCAATTCGACCTCGGGGGTACTCTGGATCGCCACAGGCAACGGCTTCTATGGCGTACAGAACATCGGTACGACGCTGACGGCCGTGAATGTGCCGAGCAACACGTCAGCGACCCTTTACCGGGTGACCGCTGTCGGCATCGCCGGTACTTCGCGTAGCGTTGTGGAGAGTATCTATGCGAAGTTTTGAACGCTGCGCATCTCTGCTGGCCGGCATGCTGCTGACTTTCTATCTGGCCGCACCGGCTTATGCGTTCACGCCGTCTGACTCGCCCTTGCTGAGTGCGGCGGCGGTGCCACCGAACGTTATGTTGCTGATCGACGATTCGGGGAGTATGAACAGCATCATCTACGCCGTGGGGTTCGACCCGACTCTGCCGCGCACCCCGGCTCGCCAGTGTGATGCCTTCATTGGACTGTGCTTCAACTCAACGACAATCACCGGTGATTCAATATTTCTCTCAAGTTTGCCGACTGCTGGCTGCTTCGGCGGTGCCTACGCCTTCTACAACAACAGCCTGACACCGTTGTGCCTGAAACTGCCGGATCCGGTAGGTGGCGGCAATACCCGTTACTCGGACGATTACATTTCTTACGTGGTCGGTCTTGCGATCAACAATGGCACCCGCGACTTCACCACAGGAGCGATCCCCAACGATTACCGCATCAACGTTGCACGCAACGTTTCCACGGCATTGGTCAGCAGCAATCGGACTTTGCGCATGGGCCTGTCGACGTTCAACCCGGCGACCAGCAGCAATTCCGGCAGTGGTGGTTACATTGCCCGTTCCATTGCTGATCTGTCACCGGTCGCCGGCAGCGTGACCCAGGCCCAGGCTGACTCCAATTACAACGTGCTGATCTCCTCGATCAACAACTTGAGCGCCGTGGCCAACACGCCATTGGCGGAAACCTATTACGAAGTCACTCGCTACATGCGCGGCATGGCGCCGTTCTACAACAGTACACCGAGCACCTACACGAGTCCGATCCAGTACCGCTGCCAGAAAAATTACGGCGTGGTGATCACTGACGGCTTGCCGACGTTCGACCGTACCTTTCCGACCAATGATCCGTTGGCCACGAACCGTTTGCCGAACTGGGACGGCGTCAACAATGACGGCGACAACCTCAACGGCGACGGTGAGGGTGACACGTTGTATCTGGACGATATCGCCAAATTTGCTTACGACATCGACATGCGCTCGACCGGCACCGACGCAGCAGGCAAGAGCTGGAGCGCAGTGGATTTCCCCAAGCAGAACATGAACACCTACACCGTGGGCTTCGCCGCTGACAACGACATGCTCTCGGACGCGGCGAGTTACGGGCAGGGTCGCTACTATCAGGCAACCGACAGCGCTGGCCTCAATGCGGCGTTGTCATCGGCGCTGAGCGACATCACCTCCAAGGCCGGTTCCGGTGGTGCCGGTGTTGTCAGCGGGACCACACTCAGCAGTAGCAGCAGTTTCTATCAGACCACCTATGATCCCAAGGATTGGCGCGGCACGATCAAGGCATTCGGCTTCACATCGGCCGGAACCGTTAATACGTCGACGGCACTCTGGAACACCGACACCACAGTTGTTCCGGGGGCCACCGCGCCGATTTACCAATCCTGGAACACCTCAAGCAACGCTGCCGTCGCCCTGGCCTACGGTAATTTTTCCGCGGCGCAGCAGACGACGCTAAGTGGAGGTTTGCCCACCGGCATCACCGGTATTGATCTGGTGGAGTGGAGCAAGGGCACCAACAAGAGCGGGCTCAAGGTTCGCAGCGTATTGCTCGGCGACATCATCAACTCGCCACTGGTGCTGGCCTCGCCTGCGGACAAAACCGCCTCGGACCTGTCGAACGACACCACTTACAGCGCTTACCTGACGACCAAAGCGGCGAACATGAGCGCCAGCCTGGTGGTGAATGCCAACGATGGTTTCGTCAACGTCATCAACTCGGCCAATGGCACCCGGCGTTACGCTTACATGCCATCCAGTGTGTTGCCGTCGTTGCGCTTGATCGCCGACCCGAATTACATCAATGGCGTCAGCCACAAGTTTCTGGTCGACGGCCAGGTCGGCGTGTATGACGCGCAACTTAACAACGCCTGGAAAACCCTGGCCATTGGCGGCACCGGTGCGGGTGGCAAAACCTTCTATGCGCTGCAACTGTTCGATGCCTCCGCAGGCAACGTCACGCGTGCGTTGTGGGAAGTCAGCGCGCCGGCCATCGCCAACACCGCCAACGTTTTTAATGATCTGGGTTATGCCTATGCGCGACCGGAAGTGGCACGCTTGGCCGATGGTCGCTGGGCGGCGTTTATCTCCAATGGTTATGGCAGCAATTCGGGGTTGGCAGCGCTGTATGTGCTGGATGTACGCGACGGTTCGTTGATCAAAAAGATCGTTGTCGACAGTACGGACACCAGCAACGGTTTGTCCTCGGTGAAGCTCAAGGTCAACTCGCAAAACGTGGTGCAGGCTGCCTATGGCGGTGACTTGAAAGGGCGGTTGTGGAAATTCGACCTCAGCGCCACTGCGCCAGACAGCTGGGGCGTGGCGTTTTCCGGCAAACCGCTTTTCACCACGGCGGGCGGGGCGACGCAGCCGATCACGGCGCAACCTTTGCTGGCGGACAACGCAGCCGGCGGCAAACAGATCTTTGTCGGTACCGGTAAATTCAACGAAACCGCCGACAAGACCAACAAGGATTTGCAGGCGTTCTATTCAGTGTGGGATGCCGATGGCGGGGCCGGGCAGTTGACCGTCAGCAGTTTGCAGCCGCAGGCAATTACTGGCTCATTCTCCGGTAGCACCGGGCAATTCCTGACTACATCGCAAAATGACACGACGTATCCGGGGGAGAAGGGCTGGTACTTGCCGCTGGTGTATAACAACGTGCTGACCGGCGAGCGGGTGATTAATCAAGCGAGTATCGTGCTGGGCCGCATCGTCTTCACCACGGCCAGCGTCGACACCACCGATCCCTGTGCGAGTTTCGGTACCGGCAAACTGGTCGAACTCGATGCGTTCAGCGGTAAGATGCTCAACTACGCCGTGCTCGACACCAATTCCGACAGCCTGGTCGACAGTAATGACACGATCTCCAGTGGCGTGATATTCACTGGCGGCATTCCGACGTTGAACTTCATCTCCAGTGACGGCAAACGCAAAGGCATGACCGACACCAGCGGCACCATCACCATCATTGTAGAAAAGGGCGGCGGCGGCAGTCGTCGTATCATGTGGCGACAAATACAGTAAGTGAGAGTTTGAGGCATGCGCAGATCCAACCGAGGTTTCACCCTGATCGAAATCATGATCGTGATTGCGATCATCGGGATTGTGCTCACCATCAGCATTCCAAGTTACAACGAATACGTGAAGAAAGGCCGCCGCGCCGAAGTGGTGTCGCTGCTCTCGGAACAGGCACAGAGCCTCGAACGTTTCTACACCAAGAACAATGTCTACACCGGTATCACCGGTTTGAGCGCGGGCAATGATTTCTACACCCTCACGCCGACGATCACTGATCAGACCTTCCTGCTGACTGCCGTCCGTAAAACGGGCACGGCCATGGCCACCGACAAGTGCGGGGATTTCACCCTGACCAACACCGGTGTCAGAAGCATGAACAACGCGACCACCGGGCTGACCACCAAGGATTGCTGGGGCCGCTGAGGCGCTTATCTTCGGGTGCCTTTTGCGCCCACTGTCTTTTTTACGGTTGGATCAAACATGACCAGGCAACAGCAAGTGGTGATTGTCGGTGGCGGGGTGATTGGCCTGCTGACGGCCTACAATCTCGCCTCCGAAGTGCGCAGCGTGGTGCTGCTGGACCGCTCGAATGTCGGCCAGGAATCGTCCTGGGCGGGTGGCGGTATCGTTTCTCCGCTGTATCCGTGGCGCTATAGCCCGGCAGTCACCGCCCTGGCGCATTGGTCTCAGGATTTTTATCCACAGCTCGGTGAACGCCTGTTTGCGGATACCGGTGTCGATCCTGAAGTCCACACCACAGGCCTGTACTGGCTGGATCTGGATGATGAGGCAGAAGCGCTTGCGTGGGCTGAACGGGAGAGCCGCCCGCTGCGGGCTGTGGATATCTCGGCGGCGCACGATGCAGTGCCGGTGCTCGGTGGTGGATTCTCGCGGGCAATCTACATGGCCGACGTGGCCAACGTGCGTAATCCACGGCTGGTGAAGTCGCTGAAAGCGGCGTTGCTGGCGCTGCCGAACGTGATCATTCATGAGCAGTGCGAGGTCAGTGGATTTGTTCGTGAAGGCGAGCGGGTGGTTGGCGTACAGACTTCCACTGGCGTGATCACTGGCGATCAGGTCGTCCTAACGGCTGGCGCGTGGAGCGGTGATCTGCTCAAGACGCTGGATCTGACGCTGCCCGTCGAGCCGGTCAAAGGCCAGATGATTCTCTACAAGTGTGCGGCGGACTTTCTGCCGAGCATGGTGCTGGCCAAGGGGCGTTATGCGATTCCGCGTCGCGACGGGCACATACTGATTGGCAGTACGCTGGAACATGAAGGCTTCGACAAGACCCCGACCGATGTAGCGCTGCAAAGCCTCAAGGCTTCGGCGGTGGAGTTGCTGCCGGCACTGGCGGATGCCGAAGTGGTGGGGCATTGGGCAGGGTTACGCCCGGGCTCGCCGGAGGGGATTCCCTACATTGGTCGGGTGCCGGGGTTTGACGGTTTGTGGCTGAACTGCGGGCATTACCGCAATGGGTTGGTGCTGGCGCCGGCGTCGTGTCAGTTGTTTGCCGATGTGATGCTGGGGCGGGCGCCGATTATTGATCCGGCGCCGTATGCGCCTGAAGGCCGCATCTAGTCAGACATTTCCAGAGTCCGACAGACCGCTTTCGCGAGCAGGCTCGCTCCCACAGTTATCTCGGCTGCTCACACATTTTGTGTTCACCGCCGATCCACTGTGGGAGCGGGCTTGCTCGCGAAGGAGCCCTCAATCCAGACCGAGTTTTTTCAGGCGATAACGCATTGACCTGAACGAAAGACTCAACCGCTGCGCCGCCGCCGTGCGGTTCCAGCGGGTTTCCTCCAGCGCCTGCAAGATCAGTTTGCGCTCGACGCTCTCCAGGTAGTCCTCCAGATTGTCGATCTGTGTCAGGTCTGCAATCCCGCCATCCGCCGCACAGTTGCCTTCGCTCAGCCGCAGGTCTTCAGCCTCGATCATGCGGTTTTCGCACAGCGTGTGCGCGCGTTCGAGCACGTTCTCCAGCTCCCTCACATTGCCCGGAAAGCGATAATTCTTCAGCGCTTCCAACGCCTGTGGATGCAGGCTTGCCGCCGGTTGGCCCGAGTCTTTGGCCAGGCGCTTGAGCATGTGTTCCGCCAGCGCTTCAATGTCATCGCGGCGCTCGCGCAGGGACGGCACCCGCAACTCGATCACGTTGAGCCGGTAATACAGATCCTGGCGAAAGCGCTCGGCGGCGACTTCCGCATCGAGATCCTTGTGGGTTGCGCAGAGAATGCGCACATCGACCACGCTTTCCTGCTGGCCGCCGACGCTGCGTACGGCTTTCTCCTGAATCGCCCGCAGCAACTTGACCTGCATCGACAGCGGCAGGTCCGCCACCTCATCAAGAAACAGCGTGCCGCCGTGTGCCGCCTGGAACAGTCCCGGCTTGTCTTCGACTGCACCAGTGAAACTGCCTTTGCGATGGCCGAAGAATTCGCTTTCCATCAATTCCGAAGGAATCGCCCCGCAGTTCACCGGTACGAACGGCTGGCCGGCGCGCGGCCCTTGTTCGTGAATCAGGCGCGCGACCAGTTCCTTGCCGCTGCCGGATTCACCACTGATGTAAACCGGTGCCTGGCTGCGAGCGAGTTTGTCGATTTGCTTGCGCAGCGTGCGCATCGGCAGCGAGTCGCCCAGCAATCGTCGATCAATCGAGACCGCCGCGCTGCCTGCCGTCGGCATACGCAGGGCGGTCGCGACCAGTTCGCGCAGGCGCGTGAGATCCACCGGTTTGGTCAGAAAGTCGAACGCCCCGGCCTTCAATGCATTGATTGCCGTCTCGAGGCTGCCGTAGGCGGTGATCATCGCTACCGGCAGTTGTGGATAGCGTTGCTGGATGTGCTGCACCAAATCCAGCCCCGTGCCGTCGGGCAGGCGCATGTCGGTCAGGCACAGGTCGAAGGTCTCGCGATGCAGCAGGGCCTGGGCTTCGCCGAGATTGCGAGCGCTGAAAGTGTTGAGTTTCATCCGTCCCAGGGTGATTTCCAGGAGTTCGCGGATATCCGGTTCGTCGTCGACGATGAGGATCTTTTGCCGTGGGCTCGTGTTCAACTTTGTTTCCGTCCGTGAGCAAAGGTGATGCGAAAGCAGCCGCCGCCTTGGCGTGGTTTGAAGTCTAGGCGCGCCTGGTTGCTTTCGCACAGCTCACGGGACAGATAAAGCCCAAGGCCGGTGCCCTGGTTGCTGGTGGTAAAGAACGGTTCGAACAGGTGGGCCTGTTCATCAAGCGCCACGCCGGGGCCGTTGTCCTGCACTTCGAGCACGGCCAACTGGCTGTCGGTGTCGATAAACAAGGCCAGCCAAACCTCGGCCTGATCGTGCAGCAGGGCGCTGTGACGCCAGCCGTTGCGTAACAGATTGTCGAGAGTTTGCGTGAGCTGGTTGGGGTCCATCAGGGTGGTGAAATCACCTGAATTGATCCGCAGATGAATGCGCTGGCGCTCGGTGGCCTGTTCGCGGCTTTCGCTGACGAAGTGTTCCAGCCACGGCTTGAGATCCAGCCGTTGCGGTGCGCTCTGTTGGCGGCGGGACAGTTGCAAGACGTTTTCGATAACTCGATTCATGCGCTGGGAGTGATCTTGAATGATCTGCGTCAGACGCCGATCCGCGCTATCGAGTTCCTCGGATTCCGCCAATAGCTGTGCGGCGTGACTGATGGCGCCCAGTGGATTGCGAATTTCGTGGGAGATACCGGCGGTCAGGCGCCCGAGCGCGGCAAGCTTCAGTTGCTGTGCCTGTTGGGCGATTTGCGCCAGGTCTTCAAGAAATACGAGGGTCTGTTGATTGGGGCTCTGTTCGAGAGCGATGAAGCTGGGCTGCAATTCCAGACCGTTGCCGGGTATTTTCAGGCTCTGTGGGCGCAGGGTCGGGTTGTTCATCCACAGTTGCAGACGATCGACCAAAGCGCTCGAGTAGTCGTCGATCAAGTGCCCTTGAAGGTGTGATTGCGCGAGCAGGGTTTGGGCGCTGTGATTGGCCAGTTGTACTCGGCGCTGTTCGTCGAGAACCAGAATCCCGGTGCGCATGCGTTGCAGAATCAACGCGTTGAGGGCTTCAAGGCCAACCACTTCGCTGGCCCGCCGCTCAGCCAGGTTTTCACTGACTTCAAGGCGTCGGATCAGCCCCTGCACCAGCAACGAGGCGGCAAAACACAATGCGCCGAGGGTGCCCGCCTGCAGGTATTCATTGGCGCTCAGGGGATGGCTGAAACTCAGCAGGAAACTCAGGCCGACAATCCCGAGAGCGCCAATGGCAGCGATCAGCATGCCGATGCGGCGGCGCAGCAGGGTGTTGCTGATCGCAACCGAGACCACCAGCAAATTGCCGAAGGCGCTGGCGACTCCGCCCGCGGCAAAGAACAGAGCGCACAGCAGCAGGACATCGACGAGGGCCAGGCTGAACAACTGTGCTGGTCGCCGGGTGTTCTCAAGGAACACCACCAGCAGAATGTTCAGTACCAGATACAGCCAACTGCCGCCGCGCAGCAGATCGTCGTTGGCCGACGTCAGCAGGCGGTTGTCCATGTTGCTGGAGATCAGCAGCACCAGCGTGATGCCGACACTTAAGCGGTAGAGATGATAAAGGCGCAGCAGACGCTGAGCCTGTTTGCTGTTGGCGTGGGTGGCCTCAGCGATCACTGGAACCAGGGCCTTGCTCAAGGTGAGCCTGGCTGCAATACCACTGTTGTTGAAGGTTCAGTGCACGGTCGCGGGGCAGGTGTACGCCGCAATGAGCGCAGCGCACCATCGGCGCGGCGTCTTGCTCTCGAGGGGACTGTGCGGAGGCAGCGGGGGCCTTGAATTTGCGCCACAGCCATACCGCAGCAAAAATCAGGACGATCCAGAACAATAAACGAAGCATGATGAGCGGCTTTTCGACTGATGATTCGCCAGTTTAGCCAAGGACCTCACCAGCGCACAGCCTATTAAAGCGCGGCAATGAAAAAGGGAGATCCGAAGATCTCCCTTTTCTGTGCATCCGGTGTGATCAGTCGAACACGCCGAAAGTCATGTAGCTGAACCACGAGCGGTCAGTGTCGCTCGACTCAGGCTCTGGCTCTTCGATCACGTCGCCGTTCTCGTCTTTAGGCTTGAGCTCGTTCGGGATCGCGTCTTTCGCGTCCTGGAACTGCTTCTGCACGTCCTGGTTGGCGCGGGTCTCTCCCGGCGGCAGCGGTGGACGCGACTCGATCAGACCCAACGTCGCCTTGCTCAGAAACGAACGGTTGTCGGCTTCGGCAACGCGAGGCACGAACTGGCCATCTTGCAGGCTCGGGTGGTTCGGGTAGTTGAGTCTCAGGGTTTCCAGGCTGGTGGCCGCCAGATCGTCCAGGTGCAGACGCTGATAGGCTTCAGTCATTACCGCCAGGCCGTCGCCGACCGATGGGGTTTCCTGAAAGTTTTCTACTACATAACGGCCACGGTTGGCGGCGGCAACGTACGCCTGACGGGTCAGGTAGTAGTCGGCCACGTGGATTTCGTAGGCGGCCAGCAGGTTGCGCAGGTAAATCATGCGCTGCTTGGCGTCCGGCGCGTAGCGACTGTTCGGATAGCGGCTGGTCAGCTGGGCGAACTCGTTGTAGGAGTCGCGCGCGGCGCCCGGGTCACGCTTGGTCATGTCCAGCGGCAGGAAGCGCGCCAGCAGGCCGACGTCCTGGTCGAACGAAGTCAGACCTTTGAGGTAATACGCGTAATCCACGTTCGGGTGCTGCGGATGCAAACGAATGAAACGCTCGGCGGCGGACTTTGCAGCTTCCGGTTCGGCGTTTTTATAGTTGGCGTAGATCAGCTCCAGCTGTGCCTGATCGGCGTAGCGACCGAACGGATAACGCGACTCCAGAGCCTTCAGCTTGGCTGTGGCGCTGGTGTAGCTGTTGTTGTCCAAGTCAGTCTGAGCCTGCTGATACAGCTCGGCTTCGCTGAGGTTTTCGTCTACGACTTCCTTCGATGAGCAAGCAGCGGTCAATGCGAGGATGGCGATCAGCAGCAGGTGTTTCACTTGCATGGCGGCTTGCGTCCCTATGACGGCCGCTGTCTTGGGCGGGGCCGTCCTGTTATGATGAGCGCCCCGTTGAAAAGCCTCGGGGCAAAAGACGCCGTATTTAACCACAAGCGCGCAGCCGAAACCAAAAGCTGTGCCGACGCACAGTCAGAGCATGTCCGATAAAATTGAACTTCGCGCAGAGGTGCCGTCCGATTTGGGCGGCCAACGCCTCGATCAAGTCGCTGCCCAACTCTTCGCTGAGCACTCACGCTCGCGCCTTTCCGCCTGGATCAAAGAAGGTCGCCTGACTGTGGACGGGGCGGTCATCCGCCCGCGCGACATCGTGCACGGCGGTGCCATCCTTGAACTGACTGCCGAGCAAGAAGCCCAGGGCGAGTGGATCGCCCAGGACATCGAGCTCGACATCGTCTATGAAGACGACGACATCCTGGTGATCAACAAGCCTGCGGGCCTGGTGGTGCACCCGGCTGCCGGTCACGCCGATGGCACCCTGCTCAACGCCTTGCTGCACCATGTGCCGGACATTATCAATGTCCCACGCGCCGGTATCGTGCATCGTCTGGACAAGGACACCACCGGTCTGATGGTGGTGGCCAAGACCATTCAGGCGCAGACAAAGCTTGTTACTCAATTGCAGAGTCGCAGCGTCAGCCGGATCTACGAGTGCATCGTGATCGGTGTTGTCACCGCCGGTGGCAAAATCAATGCCCCGATCGGTCGTCACGGCCAGCAACGCCAGCGCATGGCGGTGATGGAAGGTGGCAAGCCTGCCGTCAGCCACTATCGCGTGCTGGAGCGCTTCCGCTCTCACACTCATGTTCGGGTGAAACTGGAAACCGGTCGTACTCACCAGATTCGCGTGCATATGTCGCACATCAACTTCCCGTTGGTCGGCGATCCGGCGTACGGCGGTCGTTTCCGCATACCGCCTGCTGCGAACCTGAACATGGTCGAAACCCTCAAGAACTTCCCGCGGCAGGCTCTGCATGCGCGGTTCCTTGAGCTGGATCACCCGACGACCGGTGAGCGCATGAGCTGGGAATCGCCGTTGCCGGAAGATTTCGTCTGGCTGCTGACCCTGCTCAAGCAGGATCGCGAGGCTTTCGTCGGATGAACTGGCTGACGCCGGACTGGCCTGCGCCGGCCAGCGTCAAAGCCTGCGTCACCACCCGCGAGGGTGGTGTCAGCGAGGCGCCGTTCGACAGCCTCAATCTGGGCGATCATGTTGATGACCGTCCTGAGGCTGTTGCCGAGAACCGTCGGCGCCTGACTGATCACTTCTCTATAAAGCCTGCCTGGTTGCAGCAAGTGCACGGTATTGCCGTGGCACATGCTGACCCAGGCATTGTTGCGACAGCAGACGCCAGCTGGACAGCAACGCCCGGTATTGCCTGCGCGGCAATGACGGCGGATTGCTTGCCGGCGTTGTTCTGCGATCGTGCTGGCACACGTGTGGCGGCGGCCCATGCCGGTTGGCGCGGTCTGGCGGCGGGTGTACTCGAAGCCACGCTCGACACGCTCGATGTCCCGGCTGAAGAGGTGCTGGTCTGGCTCGGCCCGGCCATCGGCCCGAAAGCCTTTGAAGTAGGCCCGGAAGTACGGGAAGTCTTCATCAATCAATTGCCCGCAGCGGCCGAAGCCTTTTTGCCGAGCCACAATGCCGGCAAGTTCATGGCTGACATCTATCTGCTGGCGCGCCTGCGTCTGGCTGAACGCGGTGTCACTGCTGTTTATGGTGGCGGTTTCTGCACCGTGACCGATCCGCGCTTCTTCTCCTATCGCCGTGCGTCGCGCACCGGTCGCTTTGCCTCCCTCATCTGGCTCACCCGCTAGACTTGCCTGACCTGCATCAACTCTCCGCCGCTTGAATCTCGCAGAATCGACCGCATCTACAGTGGTATCTGGCAGGTTTCTTTATTCAGGATGGTTTTTAGGTCCGGCCTGCTCAAAAGGAAGGTGACCCATGCGTATAGACCGTTTAACCAGCAAACTACAGTTGGCCTTGTCCGACGCCCAGTCGTTGGCTGTTGGCCACGATCATCCGGCCATCGAGCCGGCGCACTTGATGCAAGCCATGCTTGAACAGCAGGGTGGTTCGATCAAACCCCTGTTGATGCAAGTCGGCTTTGACGTCAACAGCTTGCGCAAAGAGCTGACCAAAGAGCTCGACCAATTACCGAAAATCCAGAATCCGACTGGCGACGTCAACATGTCGCAGGATCTGGCGCGCCTGCTCAATCAGGCTGATCGTTTGGCCCAGCAGAAAGGCGACCAGTTCATTTCCAGCGAACTGGTGTTGCTCGCCGCCATGGACGAGAACAGCAAGCTCGGCAAGTTGCTGCTCGGCCAGGGCGTGAGCAAGAAAGCCTTGGAAAACGCGATCAACAATCTGCGCGGTGGCGAAGCGGTTAACGACGCCAACCACGAAGAGTCGCGTCAGGCGCTGGACAAATACACCGTCGACCTGACCAAGCGTGCCGAAGACGGCAAGCTCGATCCGGTGATCGGCCGTGACGACGAAATCCGTCGCACCATTCAGGTTCTGCAACGCCGGACCAAGAACAACCCGGTGCTGATCGGTGAGCCTGGCGTGGGTAAAACCGCGATTGCCGAAGGTCTGGCCCAGCGCATTATCAACGGCGAAGTGCCGGATGGCCTCAAGGGCAAGCGTCTGCTGTCGCTGGACATGGGCGCGCTGATTGCCGGTGCCAAGTACCGCGGTGAATTCGAAGAGCGCCTGAAATCGCTGCTCAATGAGCTGTCGAAGCAGGAAGGGCAGATCATTCTGTTCATCGACGAACTGCACACCATGGTCGGCGCCGGTAAAGGCGAAGGCTCGATGGATGCTGGCAACATGCTCAAACCCGCCCTGGCACGCGGCGAATTGCACTGCGTTGGCGCGACCACGCTGAACGAGTACCGCCAATATATAGAGAAGGACGCGGCCCTCGAACGGCGCTTCCAGAAAGTATTGGTGGATGAGCCGAGTGAAGAAGACACCATCGCGATCCTGCGTGGCCTCAAGGAGCGTTACGAGGTTCACCACAAGGTCGCGATCACTGACGGTGCGATCATTGCAGCGGCCAAGCTCAGCCATCGTTACATCACTGATCGGCAACTGCCGGACAAGGCGATCGACCTGATCGACGAAGCCGCCAGCCGTATCCGCATGGAGATCGACTCCAAGCCGGAAGTACTCGATCGTCTGGAGCGTCGCCTGATTCAGTTGAAGGTGGAATCCCAGGCACTGAAGAAAGAAAGCGACGAAGCGGCGATGAAGCGCCTGGAAAAACTCCAGGAAGAAATCGTCCGTCTTGAGCGTGAGTATTCGGATCTGGAAGAGATCTGGAATTCGGAAAAAGCCGAGGTTCAGGGTTCTGCGCAGATTCAGCAGAAGATCGAACAGTCGCGTCAGGAACTGGAAGCCGCGCGCCGTAAAGGCGACCTCAACCGCATGGCCGAGTTGCAGTACGGTGTGATCCCGGATCTGGAGCGCAGTCTGCAAATGGTCGATCAGCACGGCAAAAGCGAAAACCAGTTGCTGCGCAGTAAGGTGACTGAGGAAGAGATTGCTGAAGTCGTGTCGAAGTGGACCGGCATTCCAGTATCGAAAATGCTCGAAGGCGAGCGCGACAAGCTGATGAAGATGGAAAGCCTGTTGCACAAGCGCGTGATCGGTCAGGAAGAAGCGGTCGTGGCGGTTTCCAATGCGGTGCGTCGTTCGCGTGCCGGGTTGTCTGACCCGAATCGTCCAAGCGGCTCGTTCATGTTCCTCGGCCCTACCGGAGTCGGTAAAACCGAGTTGTGCAAGGCGCTGGCCGAATTCCTCTTTGATACGGAAGAGGCGATGGTGCGGATCGACATGTCCGAGTTCATGGAGAAACACTCCGTGGCTCGTTTGATCGGTGCGCCACCGGGATACGTCGGTTACGAAGAGGGCGGTTATCTGACCGAAGCGGTACGGCGCAAGCCTTACTCGGTGATCCTGCTGGACGAAGTCGAGAAGGCGCATCCGGATGTGTTCAACATCCTCCTGCAAGTGCTTGAGGATGGGCGCCTGACCGACAGCCATGGCCGTACAGTGGACTTCCGCAATACGGTGATCGTCATGACCTCGAACCTCGGTTCGTCGCAGATCCAGGAGCTGGTAGGTGATCGTGAGGCCCAGCGTGCAGCGGTGATGGATGCGCTGACCAGTCATTTCCGTCCGGAGTTCATCAACCGGGTCGATGAAGTGGTGATCTTCGAGCCATTGGCGCGGGATCAGATCGCGGGCATTACCGAGATCCAGTTGGGTCGTCTGCGCAGTCGTCTGGCCGAGCGCGAGCTGAAGCTGGAACTGAGCCCGGAAGCGATGGACAAGTTGATTGCCGTCGGTTACGACCCGGTCTATGGCGCACGTCCTTTGAAACGGGCGATTCAGCGCTGGATCGAAAACCCGCTGGCGCAGTTGATCCTTTCGGGTCACTTCATGCCAGGCGACACGGCAACCGGCACGGTCGAGAACGACGAAATCGTTTTCAACTAAGTCCAGACACCAATGAAAATTGGCAGGCCCCACATTGTGGGGCCTTTTTTTCGTTAGGCTGTTGAACTCAAAGGAAAAGGCTTGTAAAGTGCGCCCCGCAGTCAGTCGCCAAGACGGTCTCAGCTCACTGAGTTGAAATCTGAAATAAGTTGCAAATCATTAACTTGAAAGCAATTTAGGGGGTTGACAGAGGTGTTCTAGGTTGTAGAATAGCGCGCCTCAGACACACGAACGCAGCGATGCGAACGAGTGACTGGATGCAACAAGTTTCACCGTTGTAAATTGAAATATGTAGTTCCGTGATAGCTCAGTCGGTAGAGCAAATGACTGTTAATCATTGGGTCCCAGGTTCGAGTCCTGGTCACGGAGCCAATTTCAAACCGGGGTATAGCGCAGTCCGGTAGCGCGCCTGCTTTGGGAGCAGGATGTCAGGAGTTCGAATCCCCTTACCCCGACCATTTTTGGGTCGTTAGCTCAGTTGGTAGAGCAGTTGGCTTTTAACCAATTGGTCGTAGGTTCGAATCCCACACGACCCACCATTTTTGAAACCAGTTAGCGCTGGGATCGAATCTTAAGATCAGAGGCCAAAAGCGCTGATCGAAGTAGGCGATCTTTGAAAGGTCGCCTTTTTTTTACCGGGGTATAGCGCAGTCCGGTAGCGCGCCTGCTTTGGGAGCAGGATGTCAGGAGTTCGAATCCCCTTACCCCGACCATATTAAAAATCCTCGTATCGAAAGATACGGGGATTTTTTTTGCCTGCAAAAAATTCCCGATGGCACAGCAGAAACAAATGTGGGAGCGAGCCTGCTCGCGAAGGGGTTGTGTCATTCAACAATGACGTCGACTGACACACCGCTTTCGCGAGCAGGCTCGCTCCCACAGTTTTTAAATCAGTGCAGCTTCAGGCGCGGTTCCGTGCCACGACCAATCTTGCTGCCGAGCATCAGCATCGCCGTGCGGAATGGCCCGTACAGCGCCATCTGGTGCATGCGGTACAGCGACACGTAAAACATCCGTGCCAGCCAGCCCTCGAGCATCACGCTGCCGGTGAGGTTGCCCATCAAGTTACCCACAGCCGAAAAACGCGACAGCGAAATCAACGAGCCGTAGTCGGTGTACTTGTACTCCGGCAGGGTCTTGCCTTCGATGCGCAGTTTCAGCGATTTGGCCAGCAAGGATGCCTGCTGGTGTGCGGCTTGTGCACGCGGTGGCACGTTACGGTCGGTGCCAGGTTGGGGGCACGCGGCGCAATCACCGAAAGCGAAAATGTTCTCGTCGCGGGTGGTTTGCAGGGTCGGCAGCACTTGCAGCTGATTGATGCGGTTGGTTTCCAGGCCATCGATGTCCTTGAGGAAACCCGGCGCACGAATACCGGCTGCCCAAACTTTCAGGCTGGCCTTGATTTCGTTGCCATCGGCAGTGATCAGGCTGTCGGCCGTCACTTCGCTGACCGACGCATTGGTCATTACATTGACCCCGAGTTTCTCCAGGGTCTTGTGCACCGGCCCGCCGATGCGCTCCGGCAGGGCTGGCAGCACCCGTGGCCCGGCTTCGATCAGGGTGATGTGCATGTTTTCCGGTTTGATCCGGTCGAGGCCGTAAGCTGCTAGCTCATGGGCTGCGTTGTGCAGTTCTGCCGCCAGTTCGACGCCCGTGGCGCCAGCGCCGACGATGGCCACGCTGATCTGCTCGACCACATCGGTTTGCCCGGCATGGGCACGCAGGTAGTGGTTGAGCAATTGCTGGTGAAAACGCTCGGCCTGTTTGCGGGTATCGAGGAACAGGCAATGTTGTGCCGCGCCTTGAGTGCCGAAATCGTTGGTGGTGCTGCCGACGCTGATCACCAGCGAGTCATAGGCCACTTCGCGCGCGGGTACCAGCTCTACGCCGTTTTCGTCGTAGGTGGCGGCCAACTGGATTTTTTTCTGTGCGCGATCAAGCCCGCTCATGCGCCCCAGCTGGAACTCGAAGTGGTTCCATTTGGCTTGGGCGACATAGTTGAGTTCGTCTTCGGAAGAGTTCAGCGATCCAGCCGCCACTTCGTGCAACAGCGGTTTCCAGATGTGCGTCAGGTTCGCGTCGACCAGCATCACACTGGCCGTGCCGCGCTTGCCCAGAGTCTTACCCAGACGGGTAGCCAACTCCAGACCGCCGGCGCCGCCGCCGACAATAACAATACGATGGGACATGGGGATAACTCGCAAGGTTTTTAAAGGAAATCGGTGCGGTTACCCGAGCGAGCGCGATGCTGCTCATAGCGTCAGGTAACTGATAAATCGGCTCAACAGGCCCAGACCAATGGTCACTACCAGCACCAGCACCAGGAGCATCCACGGCCGGAAAGGCCGGCGCTCGACACGGTGTTGGGACAGTTGCAGGTACTCTTCGACATGCTTTTGGTCTTCGGGTTTCAGGCGGCTGGTCATAAAGGCCTCGTCAGGTAGACGTTGCTGAATGTGCAGAAGCTACAGCGGTTTTCAACCGGGGTTGAACGCAGCATAGCCGCTGTCCGGAACCGGTTCGACAGACAGGCTATCATCGAGGCGAATGATCCCGCTTTGTAACACCCGCGCGGTGATTCCGCCATGCCCGCGCACCGCTTGAAAAGTGCCAGGGCCGAGGTTGTTTTGCAGGCGGGCACAAGGCTGACACCAGCCGGTTGTCTCGAAAATCGCCTGACCGATGCGAAAGCGCCGGCCCTTGAGGCTGAACAGGTTGATGCCGCTAATAACGAGATTGCGCCGCAGATCTTCAGGCTTGACCGGTTGATCGTGCGGGCGTCCCATCAAGGCGCTGATCACGGCGAGATGCTCCCACTGAATCAGCGTCACCTGTCGCGCGTTACGCACCCCGGGGCGGGCGTGATCGCCGGTCAGTCCGGCTTCCAGTCTTGCCTCCACGGCATCGAGTTCGAGCATTGGCCCACGGGATTCGGGGCGCACGCCTATCCAGCGCACTCGTCCGTTTTGTGGCACATCGGCGATCAATTGTTGAAGTGGTGTCACAGGCTGATCCCTACGTCGAAAACGATGCTGCGGCCCAGGTTGCTGCGCAGAAAGTCCGGTGCATCGGGGTGAGCAAATAGTACACGGGCGAATGTCGGGCCGACGAGGGACAGCGAGCGCCAGCCCTGGCGCAAGTATTCGGTGGGTGGCGGAAAGTGGCTGTTCAGATCCAGCACTTCGCGCTTGAGGCTGGCGAAGGCGATGATGTCCAGTTCGCCCAGATCCATGCCGCGTTCCTTGTAGTTGTGGGCTTTCTTGCGCAAGGTCGGCGCCAGTCTGAGCAGGAACTCATTGGCCGGAATCCGGCGCGGCTTGGCTTCGCGGCGCACCAGTTGGCTGAGGGAGAACGCACTGCGCCGCCGCTTCAATTCATCGCGCCATTCGTCGTTGAGTCGGCGGCCTTCGTCGAGAACGAAGAACACTTCGAAATTGGCATCACGAAACAGCACATCCGGCGGCTCGCCGGCAGGCGCAAATTCATCGGCCCGGTAGGGAATGTTCAGGCCTTGCAGCAGGCGCTGGCAGACCCAACGCTCACGCTCCCATTTGCGGGCATTGGACAGGAACGCGTTGGCTTGCTCGGCCGCAATGGTCAGCAGGCGTAAATAATCGGAGTCATCCATAGGCCCAAGCTTAGCGTTCAATTGCGACAAGCAGAAAGCCTTGCGTGGCAAAGTGCGTCAGTAGGCAGTCAAGAACGGCGGTGTAGACTCAGTGGAACTGAATCATGCCGTCAAACCGAGGTGACTTATTGTGAAATTTCGCTGGTTGCTGGTATTTGTTCTTGTACCGCTCTGGGCTCACGCCCTGGAAAATGGCGAACGGCTCGCCCCTTGGACGTTGCTTGATCAGTACGATCAGGCCTACACGCTCGACAACAGCACCACGACGCTGCTGGTGGCGCGGGACATGGATGGCGCCAAACTGATCAAGGAAGCCTTGAAGGATCAGCCCAAGGGCTATCTGGAGGCGCGCCACGCGGTGTTCGTTGCGGACATCCAGCGTATGCCGGCGCTGATTGCCAAGATGTTCGCCGTGCCCGCCATGCGTGATTACAGCTACCGGGTCATGCTCGACCGCGAGGGCCGGGTCGCTTCGCGATATCCCGGCGCAGAGGGCCAGGTGTTGTGGATACAGCTCAAGGACGGCCGGCTGCTCGAGCAACATGAGTACGCCAACGCTGCCCAGTTGCGCGAGGCGCTGGAGAAGGCGCGGCCATGATCGGTGCCGAGGTGCTGTCGACTGCAAGCCAGGTGCTGGGCTGGCTGATCTATTTGCCTGTGCTGCTCTGGGCGATCTTTCGCGCACCGTGGGTCGAATTGTTCAGTGACAACCGCCGCCAGCACTTGCTGTTCGGCACGGTGTTCGCGTTGTTTCTGTTGTGGCTGGTGCGCAGGGATTTTGACACCGGAGTGTCTTATCACTTCATCGGCATGACGGCGGTGACGTTGCTGCTGGACTGGCCACTGGCGATAGTCGGCGGCCTGGTGGCGCAGGTCGGCCTGTTGCTGCTCGGGCGTCAGGATCTCGCGGCGTTCGGGGTCAACGGCGCCTTGTTCATTTTGCTACCGGTGCTGATCACCGAGTGCGTGGCGATCCTCGTCGAGCGTGCGCAGCCGCGCAATCCGTTTGTGTATATCTTCTGTTCGGGGTTTCTCGCGGCGGCGTTGTCGGCGTTACTGTGCCTTTTGTTGAGTCTGACGCTGCTCTGGTACGACGGCCTCTTCGCCTTGCCTGAATGGCTGGAAGACTTCATCGGTTACCTGTGGCTGATCATTTTTCCCGAAGCATTCATCAACGGCATGGTGATCAGTGCGCTGGTTGTATTCAGTCCGGAATGGCTGGAGACCTTCAATCGCACGCGCTACCTTTCGGCGCCGTGGAAGGACGACGATCCCAAGTCTTGATCCATATCAAACCCGTCACGGGCGGGCCATTTCATGCTCGCGCAAATCCCTTCAGGAGCAGCAGCATGAGTGTTTACGAGTGGGCGCGGCAGGAAACCCGGCAGAGTCTGGAGATGGCGCAGGAGGTGGGGTTCGATCCGGGCTTGAGCCTGCGCGCCCTGCTCAGTGCGGTGGTGCAACAGAGCAAGGCGGTGCGCAATGCCGAAGACCTGGCCGACGAGTTGCGCTTTCTGGCGGAAAACCTCGACGACGATCAGGACTACGGCTTCATGCGTCCTTGAGCGGGATCAGTGACGCGGGTCGAAATCGCCGGAAAACAGTTCATCTTCGGCATCCGGGGCGACCGGAATCTTGTGTTCTTCGGAAGCCCAGGCGCCGAGGTCGATGAGTTTGCAGCGATCGGAGCAGAACGGCCGAAACTTGTTCGCCGGTGTGAATTCCACGGGGGCGCCGCAGGTCGGGCATTCAACGGTTGGGATCTGGCTCATGATTGGCCTCCACTTAAAGTCAGGTAAAAGTCATGCAAGCGCTCGACCTCACTGTGCAACCAGGCGAGGTCGCGGTCGTTGACCACCACGTCGTCGGCACGGCTCACACGATCTTCGCGGCTGGACTGAGCCTTGAGGATCGCCTGAACCTGCTGTTCGCTGGTCTGATCACGTTGCAAGGTGCGTTCGATCTGCAGTTGTTGCGGGGCGTCGATCACCAGAATCCGCTGGGTCATCGCGTATTGCCCGGATTCGATCAGCAGCGGTGAAACGAGAATCGCGTAAGGCGATTTTGCCTGCGCCAGATGATGGGCGATTTCCTCGGCGATCAACGGATGCAGCAGGGCTTCGAGCCAGCGGCGCTGCTCCGGCACTTCAAAGATCAGTTTGCGCAGGGCCGCGCGATCCAGCGTTCCGTGCGCTTGTAACACGCCAGCGCCGAAGTGTTCGGCAATCTTCGCCAACGCCGGACGTCCCGGTTCGACCACCCAGCGCGCCGCATGATCGGCGTCGACCACATGGATGCCGAGGTCGATAAAGTGCTGGGCCGCCGCGCTTTTGCCGCTGCCGATGCCACCGGTCAGGCCGAGAATCCAGGGTTTTTCCACAGGGGTATTCATTTCAAACCGACAAACTGCCAATAGAAGTCGGTTATTTGACCACCCCAGAGCAAGGCAATCCAGCCGGCAATTGCCAGATACGGGCCGAAGGGGATTGGTGTTGAGGTGTTCTGCTCACGCAGGCGCAGCAAAATCACCCCGACAATGGCGCCAACCAGCGATGACAGCAGGATGGTCAGCGGCAGAATCTGCCAGCCACCCCAGGCGCCGAGCAGCGCCAGCAGCTTGAAATCACCGTGGCCGATGCCGTCTTTACCGGTCAAAAGTTTGAACAGCCAAAACACCGACCACAGCGCCAGATACCCGGCCACCGCACCCCATAGTGCATTATGCAGGGACGTGAACAGGCCGAAACTGTTGACGATCAACCCCAACCACAACAGCGGCAGCACCAGTACATCGGGCAGCAACTGATGCTCGGTGTCGATCAGACTCATCGCCAGCAAGCCCCACGTGAGGAAGATCAACACACAGGCCGGCCACCCGAAGCCCAAATACCAGGCGATGAACGCCGAGAGCAGGCCGCAGGCCAGTTCGGTCAGGGGATAACGTTTGCTGATCGGCGCAGCGCACGCCGAGCAGCGTCCGCGCAGTAGCAGATAACTGAGCAGCGGGATGTTCTCCCATGCGCGAATCCGGTGCTGGCAGTGTGGGCACTCGGAATGCGGCAGCATCAGGTTGTAGGTCGGCTGCGGCGTATCGATCGGCAAGCCCAAGACGTCATGGGCCTGTTGGCGCCAATCGCGCTCGAGCATTTTCGGCAAACGCCAGATCAGCACATTGAGAAAGCTGCCCACCACCAGCCCGAGCAGCAGGGCGGTGAGGACAAAGGCCAGCGGATACAGACTGAGAAGTTGGTCGATAGGCATGTCAGATCGCTGAGCCAAGTTGGAAGATCGGCAGGTACATGGCCACTACCAGCCCGCCGACAATGACCCCGAGCACCACCATGATGAACGGTTCCATCAGGCTGGTGAGGTTGTCGACCATGTTATCGACTTCCTCCTCGTAAAACCCCGCGACCTTGTCGAGCATCTCGTCCAGTGCCCCGGACTCCTCGCCGATCGCTGTCATCTGCACCGCCATATTCGGAAAGACGCCGGTGCTGCGCATTGAAAAATTCAGCTGCATGCCGGTGGAGACGTCTTGGCGTATACGCAGCACCGCACGCTTGAACACCACGTTGCCGGTGGCGCCGGCCACCGAGTCGAGGGCTTCCACCAGCGGTACACCCGCGGCAAATGTAGTCGACAGGGTTCGAGCAAAACGTGCGACAGCGGACTTGTATATCAACGTGCCGACCAAGGGCAGTTTCAGCAGCCAGGTGTCTTTGCGGTCACGCAAGGCCTGGGAGGTTTTCAGCGCATGACGGGTGCCGAAAATTGTCGCTACCAATACGCTCAGTATCGCCCACCACCATTGCTGCATGAATTCCGAGAGGCTGATCACCATCAGGGTGAACGCTGGCAGTTCGGCGCCGAAGCCGGAAAAAACCGACTGGAACTGCGGCACCACTTTGACCAGCAAAATCCCAGTCACCACCGCCGCCACCAGCACCACGGCGGTGGGGTAGGTCATGGCTTTCTTGATCTTGGCCTTGAGGCGTTCACTTTTTTCCTTGTAGGTTGCGACCCGCTCCAGCAACGTATCAAGGGCGCCGGACTGCTCACCGGCATCTACCAGGTTGCAATACAACTCGTCGAAGTACTGCGGCTTTTTGCGCAGGGCGTTGGCGAAACTGTTCCCGGCCGCGACTTCTTGTTTCACCTCGTCTACCAGTTTGCGCATGGCCGGGTTGTCGAAGCCCTCGCCAATGATGTCGAACGACTGCAGCAGCGGTACGCCGGCCTTCATCATGGTTGCCATTTGCCGGGTGAACAGGGCGATGTCCTGAGCCTTGATGCGTTTGCCGAAACTCAGTATCGATACCGATTTCTTGCGCACCTTGCCCGGATTGATCCCTTGTTTGCGTAGTTGAGCCTTGATCAGTGCCGGATTCTGCCCGCTCAACTCACCGCTGAGTTTGCTGCCTTTCTTGTCCGTGCCTTCCCAGGCGTAAACGCTGATTTTCGCTGCCTTGACCGCCATGTTCAGTCCTTGGTGACCCGGTTGATTTCTTCCAGGCTGGTGATGCCCTGCATGGCCTTGTGCAGCCCCGAGGTGCGTAAATCGTCGAAGCCGTCGCGACGCATCTGAATATCGATTTCCAGCGAGTTGCCTTTGGCCATGATCAGCCGTTGCAGGTCCGGTGTGTTCTTCACCACTTCATAAATCCCCACGCGCCCCTTGTAACCGCCGTTGCAGTGATCGCAACCGACCGGCTCGTAGATCGTGAAATGGCCGATGCGTTCCTCGGGGAAGCCTTCCTTGAGCAAGGTCTCACGAGGAATCTCGATGGGTTTCTTGCAGTGGCTGCACAACTTGCGCGCCAGCCGCTGGGCGATGATCAGGCTGACAGAGGTGGCGATGTTGAAGCCGGGGATGCCCATGTTGTGCAGGCGGGTCAGGGTTTCGGCGGCGCTGTTGGTGTGCAGTGTGGACAATACGAGGTGGCCGGTCTGCGCAGCCTTTATCGCGATCTCGGCGGTTTCCAGATCGCGGATCTCGCCGACCATGATCACGTCCGGATCCTGACGCAGAAACGAGCGCAAGGCCTGGGCAAAGTCGAGCCCCTGCCTGGGGTTGACGTTGACCTGATTGATGCCTTCCATGTTAATCTCCACCGGGTCTTCAGCGGTGGAGATATTGATGTCGACGGTGTTGAGGATATTCAGCCCGGTGTACAGCGACACGGTTTTGCCCGAGCCGGTGGGGCCGGTGACCAGAATCATTCCCTGTGGCTGCTTGAGCGCGGCCATGTACAGGTCTTTCTGCGCCGGCTCGTAGCCAAGCGCATCGATGCCCATTTGTGCGCTGGAGGGGTCGAGGATCCGGATCACTACTTTTTCGCCCCACAGGGTCGGCAGGGTGTTGACCCGGAAATCGATCGACTTGCTCTTCGACAGGCGCATCTTGATCCGCCCGTCCTGCGGTTTGCGCCGTTCCGAGATGTCGAGGCTGGCCATGACTTTCAATCGTGCGGCGATGCGCCCGGCCAGTTGAATCGGCGGCTTGGCCACCTCACGCAGGATGCCGTCGGTGCGCACCCGCACGCGGTAGTTCTTTTCGTAGGGTTCGAAATGCAGGTCGGAGGAGCCGCTCTTGATCGCATCGAGCAGCATCTTGTGAACGAAACGCACCACCGGCGCATCGTCGGCATCGATGACGCCGATGGCGTCCTGCTTGCTGTCGTCGATCGATTCGACATCGAGGCCGTCGAGATCGACGTCGGCCATGTCTTCGAGACCGCTGGCGTGGGTGTCGAAGAATTTTTCGATCGCGTCGCTGAGCTTGTCGTCCTCCACCAGGATGGCTTCGGTGTTCAACCCGGTGCTGAACTGGATGTCGTTGATCGCTTGATGATTGCTCGGGTCGGAAATGCCCACGAACAGTTTGTTGCCGCGCCGCCACAAGGGCAGGGCGTGGTGCTGGCGCACCAGTTTTTCACTGACCAGGCCTTTAGGCTGGGTTTCCTTGTCCAGGCAATTAAGGTCGAGGAACGCCATGCCGAAGTGCTCGGAGGCAATCTCGGCGACCTGCGCGCTCTTTACCAGTTTGTTCTGCACCAGATAACTGACCAGCGACAGACGATTGCGCTGGGCCTGTTGCCAAGCCTGCTGGGCGCTTTTTTCCGTGAGCAGTTCGGCCTGCACCAATTGCTTGGCCAGACCGCTCAGAGCGATGTCATTCATGGGGATTCCGCACGCTTGCCGTTCATGACTTATAGCCTAGACAAGTGACAGCGCCAAACACGCTCGGTGCAGGTGACAAAAAGTGTCAGATAGTGCGGTTGCGGGTTGTAGGAAACTGCGCGGGTCAGGGGCGCACTCAGTCTTCGCGGCGTTGACCTTGTTGGCATGGGCTATGCTGAGTCCATCTCAGATCATGAGATTTCGACTCATGCATGGAGCGTGTCTATGACAAAACAACAAGGTTTCACTCTGATCGAGCTGCTGATCGTTGTGGCGATTATCGGGATTCTGGCGACTATCGCCCTGCCGCAGTATTCCAAGTATCAGGCTCGGTCCAAGGTGACGGCGGGGCTGGCGGAAATCAGTGCGCTGAAAGTGCCGTTCGAGGACACCATCAATCAAGGGACAAACCCTACGCTTGCCATCGTGAAGGGTGATACGGTCACGACCACTTCAAATTGTGCGTTGACGGCTTCAGGTACGGCCGCTGATGGCGCGGGAACCATTGTTTGTACGATCGCCAATGCTCCAGCGCCAGTGTTGGGCAAAACCATTACGCTGACTCGTTCCTCCGGCACGGGCGCAGGCGTTTGGAGCTGTGGTACCACAGTGGCTCCGGATTACTCGCCAAAAGGCTGCACTGCCACCGGTACGTAATGTCAGGCAATGTCTGATGAATGCCCCGCACTGCGGGGCATTTTTCATTGCGCAGTGGTTCTCAAAAGCTTCAATAATTTCAGCACCTTAGGAACTTTCCGAAAAACCGCAACTTGCATGTGAATATTTCCCCGGTCATGCAATTTGCATGAATCCGGAATTTTGCATTATTTGTAACCTGTTGATTTATATGGTTTTTGTGTCGATTGAAAAGTTGGCACAGCGTTCGCAATGTATCCAGTAACCCTGCTGACAAGACATCCAGCAGACTTTCCAGAAAAACAGGAGTTACTCGTATGAAGAAGTTCGCTATCACTGCCGCTGCTGCTACCGCGCTGACCCTGACCATGGCTTCCGGTGCATTTGCACAATCCACCCAGGCTACCCAGGCACCAATGACTCTGGCTGCCGGTGAAGTGACTCAGGCAAAAGAAGCTACTTCCGACACCTGGATCACCACCAAGGTCAAAGCTGATCTGGTCACCGAAAAAGGCATCCCAGGTACTGACATCAAAGTTGAAACCAACAAAGGCGTTGTGTCGCTGTCGTCGACTGCTGCAGTAACCGAATCGCAGAAAGACGTTGCTGTGGCAATCGCCAAGAAAATCAAAGGCGTCAAAGCGGTCTCCGCTGACGGCCTGAAAGCCGAGTAAGGCATGACTTCTCGCCTGGACCGGGAGAAGGCGCGACAGACGGGCCGAGCAATACGTCTGCCGCAACTTTAGAGTTCATGCGAACGGTCACACGGAGGTGACCATTACGGGCCCCGGCACTTGTGTCGGGGCCTGTTTTATTTCAGGGACGAGAGAATTAAATGGCACCACAAAACAATTGTGGGAGCGGGCTTGCTCGCGAAGGCGTCAGGTCAGTCAAATTCGTCGTGACGGACCTGACGCCTTCGCGAGCAAGCCCGCTCCCACATGGGATAGTGAGTGGGTTTAGTTGCCGCGTTTGCTGTTGATCTGGCGCAGGCGATTGCCTTCAAAGCGCAGGTATTGGTACATGCCGTTGCTCGGGCCGTAGGTCCATTCTTCGACCTGAAATTCTTCGCGGCGATTGGCGCTGCGCTTGTAGCCCAGCACATCGCGGCTGACCGGCTCACCGCACTTTTGCAGCACTTCGCTTGAGCGGTCGCCAATGCTGATCAGTTGGCTGCCGCAGCGCAGCGTATCGGACGCCGAAGCAGCGCCGGCCGCGAGTGTCAGCGCCATCGCGGCCAGCCATTTGCGCTTCATCACTCGGCATCCAGATGCATTTGCGTGACCACTCGGCCGTCGCTCTCGGCTTCACCCAGATTGGCGTCGATGAAGTACACGCGGTCGTCTGCCAACTGGCCCTTGTCCACCAGATAATCCTTGATGCTGCTGGCGCGATCCTGACCCAACTGACGCAGCAACACATCGCTGCCGCTCCAGAAACTGATCACGCCGGCGCGTAGCTTCGCGGTGCGCTCTTCCTTGCCCAGGTCCTTCCATTCGGCCGGTGGCTGGGTTTTCAAACGAGTGCGATAGATGCCTTCAAGCAGTGGACCTTTTTCGCCGTCCGGTACCTGAATCAAGGAGGCCTGCGCAGGAACCTTGTCACCGCGACGCTGGAGCATTTTGTAGTAGTTGTACTGGTATTCACGTTCCAGACGCTGTTCGGCGAGCAGTGGGCCATCGCTGCTTTTCGCGGCCGTGCCTTCGATTTCCAGGCGCAGGGCCGGGCGCTCCTTGAGCGCTTGAGACAGCTTGACCAGCGCGGCTTCGGCCTCTTTGTTCAGCTCGCTGGAGCCGGGAGCAAACGACACCGTGCCGAGGTCTTGCGAACCACCGCCGCTGACCAGCCCGCCAATCAGCTTGAATGGCGCAGCGGCGGCTTTGACGATCAGGTTGCGCAGGGTCTGCCAGACAATCGGCATCACGCTGAACTGTGGGTTGTTCAAGTCGCCCGTGACCGGCAGTTCGATGGAGATCTTGCCGTCGACGTCCTTGAGCAAGGCAATCGCCAGTTTCAGCGGCAGGCTCACGGCATCCGGGCTGTCGACTTTTTCGCCCAGTTGCAGTTGCTCGACCACCACTTTGTTCTCGGCTTTCAACTGGCCTTTGGTGATCAGGTAATGCAGGTCGAGGTTGAGCCGGCCCTTGCGGATGCGGTAACCGGCGAATTTTCCGGAATAGGGCGTCAGCGTGGTCAGCTCGACACGTTTGAAACTGGTAGTGATATCGAGGCTGGCCATCGGGTCGAACGGATTGACCGCGCCCTTGATGGTCACTGGCGCATAGCGATCAACCTTGCCTTTGATATCGACAGTGGCCGGTTTCACCTGACGACTGTCGATGGTGCCGATCTGGCCATTGAGTTGCTGAACGGCGGTGGCGAAGTTCGGTGTCAGGCTGAAGTCAGCGAAGTTGGCTGAACCGTCATTAATGGCGATGCCGCCGATGTGAATGCCCAGCGGTTTGTCTTTGCTGACCGGTTTGGCGGCAGCCGGTTTTGTGCCGCTGTCGGCTGGCTGCGGGATCAGCAGATCGTCGATGTTGGTAGTGCGGTCATCGTTGATCATGAAGCGCACATACGGCTGGAACAGGTTGACCTTGTCGATCGACAGGCTGTCGCCGTGCTGATAGTTCAGGCCTTCCACCACCACTTGCTGCCACTTGAGGAAGTCGCGGGTTTTCAGGGTGTCGAGGGTGTGCAGTTGATCGACCTGAGCCCGGCCTGTCACGCTGAGCGCCAGCGGATCGGTGCTCTTGAGATTGACCTTGAGGTCACTGCCGAGCATGCCGCTGCGCAGTTCGAGACGAATGAACGGATTGATGTAGGACTGCGCGACACGCAGGTCGATGTCCTGGGTTTTCACGTTGAGTTGGGCGGTGACCGGCGCGAGATTGACCACGCCGTCGGCCATGATCTTGCCTTGCTTGCCTAGCCCCGAATCGAGTTTGACCTTGAAGGGCGAGCCGTTGAGGCTGTCGAAATCCTGCAAGTCAGCGTTCAGCGGGCCGACATCCAGTGCCACCGGCGGATTGGCCGAACGGTCAGCCAGATGCACCTGGTAGTTGCGCAACTGCACATCTTTGAGCAGCACTTGCCACGGCTTGCTTGGCGCGGTGGGTTCAGCTTTCGGTGAATCGGCCGCGGCCGGCGTACTTGCCGGCTCGGCGGCGGCTTTGGCGGCGGGTTTCGACGGTTGGCTGGCGAACAGTTTCTGCCAGTCCAGTTGGCCGTCGGCTTCGAGCGCTGCCCAGGTTTCCAGTTTGTTGCTGCGGATCTTGCCGACCACCACTTGCTGCTTGGCCAGGTCCACGGTGGTGTCGCTGATGTCGAGGCGTTCGAGTTTCGCCAACGGGCGCCCGTCCGGTGCCTTGATGGCGAACGGCGCGATGCTGACCGCGACGTTGTTCAACAGCAGTTCGGTTTCTTTCGACAGATTGAGTTTGTACTCGGTGCTGAGGCTGACCACGCCGTTTTCCAGCACCAATGGCACCGCGTCACGCACATAGGGCCAGAAGGATTTCATCTGGCCGTCGGTGATTTTCAACGTCCCTTCGGAGGCAATCGGGATCAGGCTGAAGTTGCCTTTCCAGTCGATCTGCCCACCGGCCGGGCCGACGGCGACCAATGTCATGTCGGCGCTGTCTTCGGGCAGGGTGCTGAGGTTTTTCAGTTCGAAGTCGAGTTTGTCGTAGAGGAATTCGATCGGCTCGCTAGGGCGCGCATCCTCGAAATGCAGGGTGCCATCCGCCAGTTTGATGCGGTCGATGCGCAGCGGGAATGGCTTGGCATTCGGGTCGGCCGGGGTCGGTTCACTGGCCGGCAGTTTGAACAGGCCGAGCAGGTTGAGCTTGCCGTCTTTGCCGAAGAGGATTTCGGTCTTGGATTTTTCCAGCTCGATATCGGACAGGTGCAGCGCTTTGGTCCACAGGCTGTCGAGTTGCAGGTTGGCGTAGAGGCGTTCGAAACCGACCTGCTCTTTGCCTGGTTCGCCGATGACCAGGCCCCACAGGGTGACCTCAAGGCTGAACGGATTGAGCTCGATGCGCTGGAGGTGCGCAGGCACCGTCGCGTAATTGGCCAGTTGCTGGTTGGCAATACGCAGGGCGATGCCCGGCAAAATCAGAAACCCCAGCAAGCTGTAGAGGGCCAGAGCGGTCAACAGGGCGCCAATCGCGCGAATCAATCCTTTGGGCATGTGCGGCTTCATCTGTCTGAATCGGAGTGCCTTGGAGTATGGCATGCGTTTCCGGTTCCGAAGTACTTGGCGTGGCACAGGATTGTTCAGATTCTTCTGTAGGAACAAATTCCATGTGGGAGCGAGCCTGCTCGCGAAGGCGTCATATCAGTCGCTCTACTTGTTGGCTGATACACCGCTTTCGCGAGCAGGCTGCTCCCACATTAGATAGTTGTCAGCCGCGCGAGCGGTTCAGAGCTGCAGGATCAGGGTTTTCAGCGGCGGCTGTTGGTCCATCGACGGGAAATCCGCACCCGGCGTCATCACGCTCCATTCGCGCACCGGACGGCCGGCCTTCTCGGCGCAGCGCAACACTTGCTCACGCCAGTCGTCCATGCTGACCTTCGCCAGATTGTTGCAGCAGATCAGCACACCATTGTCGGCGGTGGTCAGCAGTGCCGGTTTGAGCAGGCTTTGATAATCGCGCAGCAGGTCGACGGTGCCGAACGCGCTTTTGGCCCAGGCCGGTGGATCGAGCAGCACCAGATCGTATTGGCGTTGTTCCAGGCGCTGGTAGCTCGGCAGCTTCTGCCCGCGCCGCTGGCTGATCGGCAGGCCGGCGAGCTGGCGGATGGCCGGGAAGTAATCGGACTGGATAAATTCCATCTCGGGCAATTGCGGATTGAGCTGGCCGTTTTCGCGACCGACCGCGAGGTTGCCTTCGGCGAAGTCCAGATTGCACACCTCACGCGCACCACCGGCCGCAGCACTCAGGCCAACGCCGCAGGTGTAGGCGAACAGGTTGAGCACGCTTTTGCCTTTGGCGTGATCCTTGACCCAGCCGCGGGTGTTGCGCAGGTCGAGGAAAAGCAGTGGATCCTGCCCGGCATGGCGTCCGCGCACGCGGTAATTGAGCCCCCATTCGTGCCCGACCAGATCAGCCAGCGCGGCGTCCTCGGCTTTATAGACGCTGTCTTCGCGATCAATACGCGAGTTGCCCCGGGAGCGGTCGTTATAAACCAGCAGGGTTTCGAAGCCGAGGGCCTGATTGACCATGGCGTGCAGTTGCAACAGATCGTCACGCTCCGGCGTCTGGTGAAAGCTCTGCACCAGCAATTGCGGGCCGTAGCGGTCGATGGTCAGGCCGCCGGCGCCTTCCTGGCTGCCGTGGAACAGGCGATAGCAATCGGTGCCCTGGCTGTGCAGCTCAGCGAGCAAATCGTGGCGTTGGTCGAGGGCGGCGCGCAGCGCCTGATTCAAGGAAGACATGCGTGCGCCTTGCTGGTGAGAATTGGGGCGCGGGAGTTTAGCAGCTTGGCGGACAATCGAGTTGCGGCCTTCGCGAGCAGGCTCGCTCCCACATGGGAATGCATTTCAAATGTGGGAGCGGGCTTGCTCGCGAAGCTTTTCAGGTCGGCAGGCCCATACGACGTTTGGCTCTCTGCACCGAGCCATTACGCATCGCCCAACGCAGCATCGGCGCGCTGCGCCTGACGCTGGCGCGGATCAGTTGCCGTTGCAGCGAACTCTGCCGCACATCGAGCATGTCGCTGGCCCAGTCCGGCAACAGGTCGATACCGGCCTTCATCATCAGATCGCCAAAGGGCCGCGCCAACAGGCTGGGGGCTGGCGCGTCGAGCAGCAGGCGCAGGACTTCACGGCTGCGTTCATCGCACAGCAACTGCGGGCGCATGCGTTGCAGATAATCCGCCACAGCTTGCCGTGACTTCGGTACGTCGCGGGCGCCCAAGCGTTCGGCGACCAAGGCGATTTCCGCGTAATAACGATCCTGATCCGCCAGCGACAACTGCGGATTGCGGTAACGCAAATGCGCGGCGAGGAAGTTGCTGACTTCCGCCACATGCACCCACGTCAGCAAATCAGGATCACTGGCCGCATAGGGCCGACCATCCGGCGCGGTGCCGACTACTTGCAGGTGAATGGTGCGCACTTTCTCGATCAGCCAGTCGGCATCCCGCCGCGAACCGAAGGTAGTGCCGGACACAAACTGGCTGGTGCGGCGCAGACGCCCAAGCATGTCCTGACGAAAGTTCGAGTGATCCCAGACCCCGGCCAGCGCCAGCGGATGCAGTGCTTGCAGCAACAGCGCACTGATGCCGCCGATCAACATGCTGCTGAAGTCACCGTGCACCTGCCAACTGACGGAGTCCGGGCCGAACAGACCGGGATCGCCCTTGGGGTTTTCCAGGTCGAGCTGACCGAGGGACAGTCCGGTCAGGCTCATGAGTTGGGTTTCGATACGGCTGCGGATGAATTCCATGACCACTCAGTGATGAAGGGCGGGCGCGACCGGTTGACCGCGCCCGAAGTGTTACTGATTGAGGCGCTTGTCGATCAGGCCTTGCACCACGCTCGGGTCGGCCAGGGTCGAGGTGTCGCCGAGGCTGTCGAGTTCGTTGCAGGCGATCTTGCGCAGGATGCGGCGCATGATCTTGCCTGAGCGGGTTTTCGGCAAGGCCGGCGCCCACTGAATCAGGTCCGGTTTGGCGAAGCTGCCGATTTCCTTGCTGACGTGGGCCAGCAGTTCTTTCTTCAATTCGTCATTCGGTTCGGTGCCGTTCATGGGGGTGACGAAGGCGTAGATGCCCTGGCCTTTGACGTCGTGGGGATAACCGACCACGGCCGCCTCGGCGATGCTGTCGTGCAGCACCAGCGCGCTTTCCACTTCAGCGGTGCCGATGCGATGGCCGGAAACGTTGATCACATCGTCGATACGCCCGGTGATCCAGTAATCGCCATCCTCATCGCGACGGGCGCCGTCGCCGGTGAAGTAGTAACCGGGGTAGGGTTTGAAATAGGTGTCGACCATCCGTTGCGGGTCGCCATAGACGCTGCGGATCTGCGCCGGCCAGCTTGATTTGATGGCGAGCACGCCACTGCCGGCGCCTTTGATTTCCTTGCCCTGCTCATCCAGCAGCACCGGCTGCACGCCGAACATCGGTTGCGTGGCGCAACCCGGTTTGATCCGCTGGGCGCTGACCAACGGGCTGAGCATGATGCCGCCGGTCTCGGTCTGCCACCAGGTATCGACAATGGGGCAGCGCTGTTCGCCGACCACGTTGAAATACCATTCCCACGCTTCCGGGTTGATCGGCTCACCGACGCTGCCGAGCAATCTGAGGCTCTGGCGCGACGTTTCCTTCAGCGGTTCGGCGCCTTCGCGCATCAACGCACGCAGGGCGGTGGGCGCGGTGTAGAAGATGTTGACCTTGTGTTTGTCGATCACCTGCCAGAAGCGCGAGCTGTTCGGATAGCTCGGTACGCCTTCGAACATCAACGTGGTCGCACCATTGGCCAGCGGGCCGTAGACGATGTAGCTGTGGCCGGTGACCCAGCCGACGTCGGCGGTACACCAGAACACTTCGCCGTCGCGGTAGTCGAGCACGTACTTGAAGGTCATCGCCGCTTGCAGCAAGTAGCCACCCGTGGTGTGCAGCACACCTTTGGGTTTGCCGGTGCTGCCGGAGGTGTAAAGGATGAACAGCGGATCTTCGGCGTCCATCGGCTCTGGCGGGCAGTCATCGCTGACATCGCGCACGGCCTGGTGATACCAGAGATCGCGGCCCTCGACCCAGTCCACATTGCCTTGGGTGCGCTCGACCACGACGACGGTGCTGACAGCCGGGCAATTTTGCAGGGCTTTATCGACGTTCTGTTTCAGCGGCACGAATTTACCGCCGCGCACGCCTTCGTCGGCGGTGATCACCGTGCGGCAATCGGCATCGAGGATGCGGTCACGTAATGAATCCGGGGAGAACCCGCCGAACACCACCGAATGAATCGCACCGATCCGTGCGCAGGCGAGCATGGCGTAGACGGCTTCGGGGATCATCGGCATGTAAATGCAGACCCGGTCGCCTTTCTTGACGCCACGGCTTTTCAGCACGTTGGCCAATCGGCAGACATGGTGATGGAGTTTTTTATAAGTGATTTGCGCCGATTCGGCAGGGTCGTCGCCTTCCCAGAGCAGGGCGGTCTGATCGCCGCGTTGTTCGAGATGGCGGTCGATGCAGTTGTAACTGACGTTCAGCTTGCCGCCGGCAAACCAGGCGGCTTCACCGGCTTTCAGGTCGTAGCGCTGAACGGTCTGCCACGGTGTGCTCCAGTCGAGGAAGCGCAGGGCCTGTTCGGCCCAGAAAGCGCTGGGGTGTTCAATGGATTCGCGGTACAGGCGCTGATAGTCGTCCTGACTCAACTGAGCAGCCCGGCGGACGGCATCGGCTTTGGGGAACGTGCTGATATCGAACATGACGGTTCCTTATTCTTGTTGTGCGAAGAATAAAGATGCGCCGAGCGGTCAACAGGTTCAAGCCAGATTCGGAATCTGATGTTGAATGCACCGGAAATAACTGTGGGAGGGGGCTTGCTCCCGAATGCGGTGTGTCAGTCAACATTTCTGCTGAAGGACACACTGCATTCGGGAGCAAGCCCCCTCCCACAGGGTTACAGCGGTGCGTTCAAATCAACCGCGGTGACGACCACGGAAGTAGTTGATCAGGCCTTGGGTGGAAGGATCGTCAGCCGTGGTTTCATCGCTGCCGACCAGGCGGTTGTAAACGCCTTTGCCCAGTTCCTTGCCCAGTTCCACGCCCCACTGGTCGAAGGCGTTGATGCCCCAGACCACGCTTTGCACGAACACTTTGTGCTCATACATGGCAACCAGCGCGCCGAGACGACGCGGGCTGATGCGCTCGACCACCAGGGTGTTGCTCGGACGGTTGCCCGGGATCACCTTGTGCGGTGCGATTTTGTGGATTTCTTCCTCGCTCACACCCTTGTCGCGCAGTTCTGCCTCGGCTTCCGGCAGGGTCTTGCCGAGCATCAGCGCCTGGCTCTGCGACAGGCAGTTGGCGTACAGCCACTGGTGGTGGTCGGACACCGGGTTGAAGCTGACGATCGGCACGATGAAGTCGGCCGGGATCAGTTGGGTGCCTTGATGCAGCAATTGGTGGTAAGCGTGCTGACCGTTGCAGCCGACGCCGCCCCAGATAACCGGACCCGTGTCGGTCGATACCGCGGTGCCGTCCTGACGCACGCTCTTGCCGTTGGATTCCATGTCCAATTGCTGCAAGTGCTTGGTGATGTTACGCAGGTAGTGGTCGTACGGCAGGATCGCGTGGCTTTGCGCGCCCCAGAAGTTGCCGTACCAGACACCGAGCAGCGCCAGCAGCACCGGCATGTTCTGTTCGAACGGCGCGGTCTGGAAATGCTGGTCCATGGTGTAGGCACCGGACAGCAGTTCCTTGAAGTTGGACATGCCGATGGCCAGGGCGATCGGCAAACCGATGGCCGACCACAGCGAATAACGACCGCCGACCCAGTCCCACATCGGGAAGATGTTTTCTTCGCGGATACCGAACGCCACGGCGGCGGCATTGTTGCTCGATACGGCGATGAAGTGACGATAAAGCTCGGCTTCCGAACCACCTTGCGCCAAGTACCAGGCACGCGCGGCTTGAGCGTTCTTCAGGGTTTCGAGGGTGTTGAACGATTTCGACGAAACGATGAACAGCGTGGTTTCGGCGCGCAGTTTCTGCGTCAGCTCGTGGAACTCGCTGCCGTCGATGTTCGCCAGATAGTGGCAACGCACGCCTTTCTGCGCGTAGGACAGCAACGCTTCGGACACCAGTTCAGGGCCGAGGAACGAGCCACCGATGCCGATGTTGACCACGTCAGTGATCGGCTTCTCGGTGTAACCGCGCCACAGACCGTCGTGGATGCGACCGACCAGATCGGTAATCTGGTTCAGTACCTTGTGGACTTCCGGCATCACGTTGACGCCGTTGACCGACAACTTGTCGCCGACCGGGCGGCGCAGGGCGGTGTGCAGCGCCGGGCGGCCTTCGGACGAGTTGACGATTTCGCCGTCGAACAGCGCTTTGATCGCGCCTTTCAGGTCGACTTCATTGGCCAGACCCACCAGCAAGTTGCGGGTCTCGGCGTTGATCAGATTCTTCGAATAGTCGAGAAACAGGCCGCAGCTGCTGAGGGTGAACTGATTGAAGCGCTGCGGATCGGCGTTGAAGGCTTCGCGCATGCTGAAATCCTGCATGGCTTGGCGGTGGTCTTTCAACGCTTGCCAGGCAGGCAGAGCGGTAACGTCATGAGGAGTGCGGTAGTACGCCATCGCTGCGGTTTTCCTTTTTACTTGAACGGCCTTTTGAACACGGAACAGGCCAGCACGCCATGGTTGGGCATGGGCCAACTGCGTCGCCACGGTTTCTGGACACAGGGCGAATACAGTAAACCTCGCGCTGCGTTCTGTCTTGACTTTGTCTGACCCGATCCCTGTACTTTTTTAACATTGATACCGGGAGCGAGCCGACAAACGGAGGGTAGCGAGCCTCAATTGAGCACAAACGACTGTGGGAGCGAGCTTGCTCGCGAAGGCGTCATATCAGTCGACATCTTGGTCATCTGACAGATTGCATTCGCGAGCAAGCCCTCTCCCACACGGGTATTGCAGTGTTTTTAAGCGGGTGTATCGAGATTCAGGTGCAGGTTATCGATCAACCGCGTGGTGCCGAGGAACGCCGCCACCAGAATCACCAGGTCGCGATCTTCGGCCGTCGCCGGACGCAAGGTCAGGGCATGGCGAATTTCCAGGTAATCGGGACGCAGGCCGGCGGCTTCCAGCTGTTGCAACTGCGCACTGATCAGCGCCGGGAAATCCCGCTGACCTTGCTTGATCGACTCGGCAATCGTGCTCAGCGTGCGGTAGACCACCGGTGCCACCGCACGTTGTTCCTCGTTGAGGAACCCGTTGCGCGAGGACAGCGCCAGGCCATCGGCGGCGCGCACTGTCGGCTCGCCGATAATCTGGATCGGCATGTTCAGGTCATGCACCAGCGCGCGGATCACCGCCAGTTGCTGGTAGTCCTTCTGGCCGAAAATCGCCAGATCCGGCTGGACCATGTTGAACAATTTGCTGACCACCGTCGCCACACCTTCAAAGTGCCCCGGACGGCTGGCACCGCACAGGCCTTCGGAGAGTTGCGGCACGCTGACTCGGGTCTGCCCGGCCATGCCGTCGGGGTACATTTCTTCGACCGTCGGGGCGAACAGCAGATCACAGCCGGCTTCCAGCAGTTTTTCCTGATCCGCCGCGAGGGTGCGTGGGTATTTATCGAGGTCTTCGCCGGCGCCGAATTGCAGCGGATTGACGAAAATGCTCGCCACCACGAAGTCCACCCGTTGAGTGGCCTTGGTGACCAGCGCCACGTGGCCGCTGTGCAGATTGCCCATGGTCGGCACGAAGCCGATGCGCTTGCCTTCGCTACGGGCGCGGGCTACGGCGGCACGCAGTTCGCGTACGGTTTTTACGGTGTTCATGCAGAGAATCCGTGTTCGATCCCAGGGAAAGTAACGCTTTTGACTTCGCTGACGTAAGCCTTCAGCGCGGACTGGATGCTGTCCTGACCGTGCATGAAGTTCTTCACGAACTTGGGTACGCGGCCGGTGATCGACAGGCCGAGCATGTCGTGCAAAACCAGTACCTGACCGTCAGTGGCGTTACCGGCGCCGATCCCGATCACTGGAATCTTCACGGCCTGGCTGATTTCGGCAGCCAGTTCACTCGGCACGCATTCAAGCAGCAGCATCGACGCGCCTGCCTGCTCCAGCGAGATTGCATCGGCACGCATTTGCCGCGCCTGGTTCTCGTTGCGGCCCTGCACTTTGTAGCCGCCGAGAATGTTCACCGCTTGCGGGGTCAGGCCCATGTGCGCGCAGACCGGAACACCGCGTTCGGCCAACAGACGGATCGACTCGGCCAGCCACAGCGCGCCTTCGACCTTGATCATGTGTGCGCCGGCCTGCATCAGCATGGCGCTGTTGGTCATGGTTTGTTCGAGGGTGGCGTTGGCCATGAACGGCAGGTCAGCCAGGATCAGGGCATCGGTGTTGCCGCGTTTGACGCAAGCGGTGTGGTAGGCCATTTCCGCAGTGGTCACCGGCAATGTGCTGTCGTGACCTTGCAGGACCATGCCGAGGGAGTCGCCTACCAGCAGCACTTCGACACCGGCCTGGTTGCAGGCGTGGGCGAAGGTCGCGTCATAGCAGGTCAGCATGGTGATCTTTTCACCTTTCTGCTTGAGGCTCTGGAGCGTGGTCAGGGTGATGGCTGGCATGTAAAAAATCCTCTTTCAGGCGCTCTGGAAACTACTGCGAGTAACGCGCGTGATTCTTCATCTACTCAGGCGCACGCTCTTTTGTCGTGCTTATAAGGCCTGGATTGCGCCCGTATGTGCCGGGTTGGCGGCAGCGGGACGCCTATAGTCGTGATGAGCCAACAGGAAGTCAATTGCGTGTGTTACCGCGTTGTTACGAGGCGAGTGTTACCGGCGTTACTGATGCGATTCAGCGGCGCGGCGGGGCTGATTCGAGGGGTTTTTGTCCGACAAAATCCAGCGTATGCAATAAACCAATGTGGGAGCGAGCCTGCTCGCGAAAGTGGTGGATCGGTCAAGACAGTGCTGAATGACACACCGCTTTCGCGAGCAGGCTCGCTCCCACAGGGATTGCAATCAATCTGTCGGGAGGCGTTCCAAACCGACGAATGGGCAGGCTGCCAGCAGGTCGGGCAGGGTGCGGCCGTCGGCCAGACGCAAATCGTGCGGGGCCAGTTCGGCGAGGGGATAGAGCACGAACGCGCGTTCCTGAATTTGGTAATGCGGGACTTTCAGTCGCGGTTCGTCGATCAGTCGATCACCGAACAGCAGAATGTCCAGATCCAGCGTACGCGGGCCCCAACGTTCGAGGCGTTCGCGACCTTGGTCATTCTCGATGGCTTGCAATGCATCGAGCAGTTCCAGTGGGGCGAGCGAGCTGTCGAGCGCCGCGACCGCGTTGGTGTAACGCGGTTGGCCCGGCAGCAATGAGTCGCTTTGATAGAAGGTGGAAACGCCGGCCAGGCTAGTCTGCGGCAATTGCCCCAGCGCCTCGATGGCGCTACGCAATTGTTCGGCCGGGTCAGCGAGGTTGCTGCCCATGCCGATGTAGATACGTTCCATGCCTTACTCGCCCGATGCGCTCGGAGCACCGGCGGTGCGCTTACGCTTGGAGCCGCTGCTGCGGCGACGTTTGCGCGGAGCACCGCTTGCGTCATCACCTTTGCCGCTGAGGTCACGAATCATATCGCGACGTTCGCTGTCGTTGGCGTCCTGATAATCGGTCCACCATTCGCCCAGGCCATCGGTCTGCTCGCCAGCACTTTCACGCAGCAGCAGGAAGTCATAACCGGCGCGGAAGCGTGGATTGTCCAGCAGCAGATCAGCACGCTTGCCGCTGCGACGTGGCAGGCGTTCCTGCATGTCCCAGATTTCGCGAATCGGCATGGTGAAGCGCTTGGGAATCGCAATGCGCTGGCACTGCTCGGCGATCAGCTCGTGAGCCGCTTCCTGCATGGCCGGAATCGGCGGCATGCCACGTTCTTGCAGACGCAGCACACGGGCCGGCAGGGCAGGCCAGAGCATGGCGGCAAACAGGAACGCCGGCGTCACCGGTTTGTTCTGCTTGATGCGCAAGTCGGTGTTGGTCAGCGCTTCGCTGATCAGCGTGTGGGTGTATTCGGGGTTGTATTCCAGTGCGTCGGCACTGGCCGGGAACAACGGTTCGAACAGTTGCAGATCGACCAGCATTTCGAAGGTGATCGCGCCGTGGCCGGAGAGGAACAGCTTGAGCACCTCTTCGAACAGGCGTGCCGACGGGATCTCGCGCAGCATCGGCGCCAGTTCGCGGATCGGTTGCACGGTGTGTTTCTCGATGCCGAAATTGAGCTTGGCGGCGAAGCGCACGGCCCGCAGCATGCGCACCGGGTCTTCCTGGTAACGCTGCTTCGGATCGCCGATCAGGCGGATCAGGTGATTGCGGATGTCGTGTACGCCGTTGGCGTAGTCGAGAATGCGCTCACTGACCGGGTCGTAATACAGGGCGTTGATGGTGAAGTCGCGGCGTTGCGCGTCTTCTTCCAGGGTGCCGTAGACGTTGTCGCGCAGAATCCGCCCGCTTTCGTTACGCGAAGACTGATTGCTGTCCTCGTCGTCTTCGTTTAGCGGGTGATTGGCGCGGAAGGTCGCGACTTCAATGATTTCGCGACCGAAATGGATATGCACCAGTTTAAAGCGACGGCCAATGATTCGCGCATTGCGGAATTCGGCACGGACTTGCTCAGGGGTAGCGCTGGTGGCGACGTCGAAATCCTTGGGCGTGATGCCCAGCAGCATGTCGCGCACGCAACCGCCGACCAGATAGGCCTGGTAACCGGCGCCCTGCAAGCGTTCGACGATATTCACCGCATAGCGGCTGAATTGCGTTTTCTGCAGCGAATGTTGACCGCTGTTGAGCACTTCAGGGGTGCTGCGGATGTGTTGCGTACGACGCACGGGAGTTCGGAATGACTGGAACAACTTCTTCAGCATGGGATGCACTGTTTGAAGGAATGTTCGGCCATACCAAAGAATGACCGCATGATGGGCGCAGATTCTAGCATTTAGTCGGGGGATGGTGTAGGACACGGCAGATTTGAGCTGTAAGCCGCAAGCTGCAAGGGTCGAGGAGGGCAAAACAGCAGGATTTTCCGGACGGGAGAAACTACAAGGGGAGCCGAAGCTCCCCAAGAAGTAGTTGCGTGCTCTTTTTATTATTGATTCGGGCTTCTTGTTTTTGTTGAGTGCCCTCGCCATGAAGCTTTTCCTTCATGACCCTCCCAATCGGGAGCCAAGAGCAAACGGATTGCTTTGGTCGCTGAATTGCAGTGATCTCTCGATCCAACCAGTACAGGCTCTGTCTTAGGACAGTTTTTGTTGTTCTCGGCCTGGTCGTGGGGCAAGCCCCAAATACAACGCCTCTCCAAAAGAATCAGTTAGCTGCGCCTCTCGCCGTCTTGTTTTTATTGTGCGTGAGTCGATTCGTCTTATTTTTATTGTCTTGTACATTGCTTTTTATTGTTCTTGTACCAAACATATAGCAGGGTGCGTGCCAACTTTTGCGAAGCCCAATAAAACAAGGGGTTAGGTCGATATAACCGTTTTCGAGTGGCGAAAAAAAGCCGGGGTTTCGTTACCGATAACCCCGGCTTCTGTTACGTGAATGGACTGAGGTAACAGTTTTTTCACATCTTCATGCGTTACCCGCGCACTCGACAGGTAACGTTCAGCTCTCGCTGGCGACCCCGGTCTTGCGTCGAGGGATGCCCAGACGCTGACGGCGTTCCCACAGGCATTTCCGGCTCACACCCAGTTTGCGTGCCAGTTCGGTCTCGGTCATGTGGTCCTGGTGCTCGAGGACGAAGTGCTGGAAGTAGTCTTCCAGCGACAGATCTTCGGTCGGCTCGTGGCTGTTGTTGCTGGTGTTACCTGCCGTTTGTGGTGGGAGGCCGATGAACTCGTCGTCTTCCAGATCGCTCAGCTCGATATCGATGCCCAGCAGATCGGCGGAGATTTCCGGGCTCTCGCTGAGAATCACCGCGCGCTCGACGGCGTTCTCCAGTTCACGCACGTTACCCGGCCAGGAATAGTGACGGATGGCCTGTTCGGCATCGGCAGCAAATTTCAGGTCGGTACGGTTGATGCGCGCACTTTGACGAGCGAGGAAGGCAGTGGCGATTTCGTTGACGTCGGCGCCACGCTCGCGCAGGGCCGGCAGTTTCAACGCGATCACGTGCAGACGGTAATAAAGGTCTTCACGGAACTGGCCGATTTTCGCCAGGCTCTTGAGATCGCGGTGGGTCGCAGCGATCAAACGCACATCGACCTTCTGCGACTGCACCGAGCCGACCCGGCGAATCTCGCCTTCCTGCAACACGCGCAGCAAACGAGCCTGAGCTTCCAGTGGCAATTCGCCGATTTCGTCGAGGAACAATGTGCCGCCGTCCGCCGCTTCCACCAGACCGGCGCGACCGGCGCTGGCACCGGTAAACGCGCCTTTCTCGTGGCCGAACAGTTCGGATTCGATGAGGCTTTCCGGGATGGCTGCGCAGTTCACCGAAATCATCGGCGCCTTGGCGCGTTTCGACAGGTTGTGCAGCGCGCGCGCCACCAGTTCTTTACCGGTGCCGGATTCGCCCTGGATCAAGACATTGGAATCGGTTGGCGCGACTTTGCGGATCTTGCTGTACAGATCCTGCATGGGCGGGCACGAGCCGATGATGCCGATCTCGCCGTTGCTGTTGTCGACGGCGGATTTGCCGCTGCCATTGGCCGGCTTGCTGGCAACCGCTTCGCCAACGGCTGGCGCCGACTGGCGGTCACGCAGGATCCGCGCGACAGCCTGAAGCATTTCATCGTGGTCGAAAGGCTTGGCGATGTAATCCACCGCGCCCATCTTCATCGAGTCGACCGCCGAACGCAGGCTGGCGTAACTGGTCATGATCAGCACCGGCGTGCCCTGGCCGAGCTTGATCAGCTCGGTGCCCGGAGCGCCCGGCAAACGCAGGTCGCTGACGATCAGATCGAACGTAGGAATGGTGAAGCGTTCTTGTGCTTCCTGCACTGAACCGGCTTCGCTGACCTGGTACTGGTTGCGTTCCAGCAGGCGGCGCAAGGCGGAGCGGATAATGGTTTCGTCTTCGACGATCAAAATGTGCGGCATTGATTCGATACTCTCGACGGTCTCAGTTCACAGCGGACGTCGCTTCGACATGACGCGGTAAGGTCACCCGAATACGGGTGCCGCGTTGGCTTTGTACATCAGCCGGGCTGTCGATGGTGATTTGTCCATAATGCTCTTCAACGATGGAATAGACCAGTGCAAGGCCCAGACCGGTGCCTTCGCCAGGATCCTTGGTGGTGAAGAAGGGTTCGAACAATCTATCCATGATGTTCTTCGGAATACCGCTGCCTTCGTCCTCGACGATCAGATCGACCGTGTGTTCGCCGGCTTCACTCTTGACCCGCACCGCACTGTGCGCAGGCGACGCATCACGGGCGTTGGAGAGCAGATTGATCAGGACCTGAGCGAGTCGCTGCGGGTCACCTTCGACCCAGTGATCCGGGTCGCACAGGTTGTAGAACTGCACTTCGAAATTGCGTCGGTTCAAGGCCAGCAGGCCGATGGCGTCCTGAGCCACTTCCGCCAGACAAACGGGCTCGTCGCTGTGCTGATGGCTGCCGGCATGGGCAAAACTCATCAGCGACTGAACAATGCGCGACACGCGTTTGGTCTGTTCGAGAATCTGTCCGCTGATCTCGGTCAGTTCGCCGTCGTCCTCGCGCTCTTCGCGCAGGTTCTGCGCCAGACAGGCGATGCCGGTGATCGGATTGCCGATTTCGTGAGCCACACCCGCTGCGAGGCGGCCGATGCTGGCCAGGCGCTCGGAGTGCACCAGTTTGTCTTCGAGCATCTGGGTTTCGGTGAGATCTTCAACCAGTAACACCAGACCACTGTTACCCGGTGCCAGCGGTTCGTCGATCGCCGCTTTGTGCAGGTTCAGCCAACGGGTCTGGCCATCGAGGGCCAAATGCTGTTTGTGCAAATGTTCGTCGGGCAGATTGATAAAGCCCTGGAGCAATTCTTTCCACGGATCGCCGATCGTGCTCAGGCGCGAGCCGACCACGCGCTGGGCGGCGATGCCGGTCAGCTCTTCCATGGCCTTGTTCCACATGAGGATCTCTTGATCCTTGGCCAGCGAGCAGACGCCCATCGGCAGTTCCTGCAACGTCTGACGGTGGTAGCGGCGCAGGGCGTCGAGTTCGGCGGCAAGACCTGTGAGGCGTGAGTGGTAATCCTCAAGGCGGCTTTCGATGAAGTGAATGTCTTCGGTGACATAGTTTTCGCCGCCAGCCTTGTACGTCAGGAAGGTTTCGACCATGTCCTGCGCGACGCTCGGGCCCATCAGGCCGGAGAGGTTGGCTTCGATGCGGTCGCGCAGGCGGCGCAAGGCATACGGGCGGCGCTCGTCAAACGGCAGATAAAGGTCGCGCAGCGCCTGTTCGACTTCTTTCTGCGCAGCCTTGGCACCCAGCGGTTTGGCCAGTTGCGTGGCGAATTCCTGAGGCGAGGCGGCGTGCAGTTCCCTTCGTTGCGGGCGGCGCACGTTATCCACCGCGCAGGCTTCGGCGGCGCTCGCCTCTTCGGGGCTGGCGTTGGTGAACAGCGAGATCAGAGTGAACATCAGGACGTTGGCGGCGAGCGAGGCGATGGCCGCCATGTGCCAGCTGGTGTCGTCGAGAACATAAATCATGTTCAGCAGCGGGATGTAGAAGCCCTGCAGATTTCCGACCAGCGGCAACAGCATGGTCACTACCCACACCAGAATCCCCGCCAGCAGACCGGCGATGAAACCGCGACGGTTGGCGGTCGGCCAGTACAGTACCGACAGCACGCCCGGCAGGAATTGCAGAGTCGCTACAAAGGCCACGATGCCGAGGTTGGCCAGATCCTGCCCGGCGCCGAGCAGCAGATAGAAGCAGAAGCCGGCCATGATGATCGCGACAATCAGCGCCCGACGCGTCCACTTCAGCCAACGGTAGATATTGCCTTCGGCCGGCGGCTGATAAAGCGGCAGCACCAGATGGTTCAGGGCCATGCCCGACAACGCTAGGGTGGTGACGATGATCAACCCGCTGGCCGCTGACAGGCCGCCAACGTAGGCGAGCAATGCCAAAGGCTTGCTGTTGGCAGCAATGCCGATGCCGAGGGTGAAATATTCCGGGTCAGTGGTGGCACCCAGCTTGAGGCCGGCCCACAGGATCAGTGGCACCGCCAGACTCATCAACAGCAGGAACAGCGGCAGACCCCAACTGGCACTGACCAATGAACGCGGGTTGAGGTTTTCGGTAAAGGTCATGTGATACATGTGCGGCATCACGATCGCCGAAGCGAAAAACACCAGCAGCAGCGTGCGCCACGGGCCTTCCTGCAATGGCGTGTGCAATGCGGCAAGGGCGGTCTGGTTTTGCAACAACCACAACTCAAGCTGTTGCGGGCCGTCGAACACGCCATAGAGCGCGTACAGGCCCACGCCGCCGAGGGCGATCAGTTTGATCACCGACTCAAAGGCAATCGCAAACACCAGCCCTTCGTGCTTCTCGCGGGTGGCGATGTGGCGCGAGCCAAAGAAAATCGTGAAGAGAATGATCAGCGCACAGAACGCCAGTGCCACGCGACTCTGAATCGGCTCACCGGTCAGAATCCCGATGGAGTCGGCCACTGCCTGAATCTGCAA